>NZ_JCBCUY010000041.1:0-45271 GCF_059862705.1 Pseudomonas sp. MF08817 | reverse complement strand
CAGCTCACGCCATAGGAGTGTCTCCATCATTTCAACCTCGCAAACAAGCAAGGCGCGATGGTAACGACGCCGATTCCGGCTAGAAATCAGACTAAACGGACGCGATAAGTGGGAATCGGCCTACGACGATAAAGACCCTTGAGGGGATAGCGGCAGGCGAGGCCGCATGGGGGCACCCATCGCGGGCAGAGCCCGCTCCCACAGAGGCCGCTCACACCTGGCTAAGCTAGGGGGTTTCAGCGCACTACGCCCTCTTCGATCAGCAGTTTGAGGATGGCCTGTGCGCCTTCCTGAGGGCTGAGGTTTTTCAGGAGTTGGCCACCGCCGCCGCTGGCTTTGGCGGTGGCGGCCTTCATGCGGTCGGCGCCGCTTTTGGCTTTGATGACTTTCAGGCGCTTGGGCCGCGGTTTGGCCGGTTGCAGGGTGGCGCTGGCGAGCAGTGCGTCGGCCGTCAACGGCACTGCCTCGGTGGCTAGCAGGCCCCGGCGCGCCGGGCCGTAGGCGCTTTGCCGGGGTTTGGGCGCGGCGTTATCAACGGTGGCGAGGAACGGCAGCTTGACCTTCAAGCGCCGCCGCTGGCCCCGGGGCAAGGCTTGCAGCACCAGGGCTGCGCCGCCTTCGATGGATTCGACCTCGGCCAGCCCCACCACCAGCGGCCAGCCCAGGCTTTCGGCGAGCAAAAAGGGCAGCATGCCCGAGCCCTCGCCGGTTTCGGCCTGGCTGCCGGTGAGCACCACTTGGGCGCCGGCGCCGCGCAGGTAGTCGGCCAGGGCCGGCAAGGCGTCGCTGCCCGGGGTTTGTTCCAGCACATGCAGTTGCGCCAGGCCCATGCCCAGGTAGGCGCGCAGGGCCGGTTCGGCGGCGTCGCCGGCGTGCAACACCTGCAAGTTATCCCCAGCCAGTTGCAGGCCCAGCTCCACGGCCCGTGCATCCTGCTCGGCGCGCCGGGGCCGGCCGGAGGTCGGGTGGGCGCCGATGGACACCAGGCTAATCACGTGTGTACTCATTGCCTTCGTCCTCGGGTTAGGCCGCATCGCGCCGGGTTTCATTGCGGTAAGCGGCGACCGCTTCAATCAGGGCGGTGAGCAGCGCTGCGCTCTCGCCAATCACCGACAGGTCGGCGCGTTTAATCATGTCGCAGCCGGGGTCGAGGTTGATCGCCACCACCTTGTCGCAGGCAGCGATGCCTTGCAGGTGCTGGATCGCGCCGCTGATCCCCACCGCCACATACACCCGTGCAGTGACCCAGGTGCCGGACGCGCCGACCTGGCGATCGCGGGCCATGAAGCCATCGTCCACCGCCACCCGCGAAGCGCCTTCGGTGGCCCCCAGCGCGGCGGCAGCCTGATGGAACAGCGCCCAGTCCTTGACCCCGTTGCCGCCGGAAAAAATGAACTCGGCCTCGGCCATGGGAATCGCCGCCGGGTCCACGGCCACCGCGCCCAGGTCTTCGATGCGCGAGAGGCTGCGCGCCACGGCTGTGGATAACTCCACGGGCAACGCTTCGTGGCGGCTTTCACTGACCGGTTCGGCGCATTCGGCGCCGGCCAAAATCACCCGCGCCAGCGGCCGGGCGAGGTCTTGCAAACCCGCGCCGGCGCGGCCGATACAGGCCTCGTCCTTAACCTGCCACACCCGTGTGGCCGGGCGTTCGCCCAGGGCAGCGGCAAAGCGCCGGCCCAGTTCGCCGCCACCGCTGCGGCTGTCGGGCAGCAGCCAATGGCGTGGCGCGAATTGGTTATCCACAGCCCGCAGACCCTGCACCCGTTGCTCCGGTGCATAACCGCTGAACTGCTCGCCGTCGAGCGGCAACAGGCGATCCACTCCCGCCGTGGCGAAGGTGTTTTCCTTGTGCTCGCCAAACACCAGCGCCAGCACCGCGCCGTCCGTGCCGGCCAGTTGCCGGGCCAGGCCCAGCAGGTCGCGGTCGTGGCT
Organism: Pseudomonas sp. MF08817; assembly: GCF_059862705.1. Taxonomy (NCBI): domain Bacteria; kingdom Pseudomonadati; phylum Pseudomonadota; class Gammaproteobacteria; order Pseudomonadales; family Pseudomonadaceae; genus Pseudomonas; species Pseudomonas sp. MF08817. Next base: position 43,336 of record NZ_JCBCUY010000041.1, on the reverse strand, counting down.
GCTCAAGCGGCCGCCGACCATGTCCGGCACCACGGCGATGTAAAACGCCGGTTGCGCCACCCGGTGCAGCGGCAATTGCACCTGCACCGCCGCCGTGCGCTTGGCCGTACCGCCCTGCTGGGCGCCGCTGCGGTCGATGCGCTTGACGCCGTTGGGGCCGATAAAACCGATGCCGTGGGGGTTCTTGCGCAGCACGCCGTTGGGCCCCATCCAGCTGTGTTGCGCCGGTTGCAGGGCCGCGTGCAGCGGGTGCAAGCGGTTGCGGGCAATCCACTCGGCGTGAGGGTCGCGGCGGATGATGTCGCTCATCAGTGCACCTCCATGGGTTCGCGGCGGGCCGCAGCCGGGTTCGGCGCGGCGTCTTCGAGCAGGGCCTCGGCCACCAGCTCGGCGATGTCCTTGATGGCTGGGCGCGGTTCGACCACCCCTTCAAGCATCGCCGTGCATTGCGGGCAGCCCACTGCCACCAGCTCGGCGCCGGTTTCGCGGATGTCGTCCATGCGCATGTCGGGGATGCGCTGCTTGCCTGGGATATCGGTGATCGGCGCGCCGCCACCGCCGCCGCAGCAGCGCGAGCGAAACCCCGCGCGCTGCATCTCCTGGACCTCGATGCCCAGGGCGCGCAGCACTTGGCGCGGTGCTTCGTATTCGCCGTTGTAGCGGCCCAGGTAGCACGGGTCGTGGTAGGTCACGCTGGCGCCTTTGTGCCGGCCCAGGTTGAGGCTGCCCGCCGCGATCAACTCGGCCATGTAGGTGCTGTGGTGCTGCACCCGGTAGTTGCCGTCGAAGGCGCCGTACTCGTTTTTCAGCACGTGGAAGCTGTGGGGGTCGCAGGTGACGATACGGTTGAAGCGGTATTGGGCCAGGGTCTGGATATTGCGCCGGGCCAGCCGTTGGAAGGTCGCCTCATCGCCCAGGCGCCGGGCCACGTCGCCGCTGTCGCGCTCCTCCAGGCCGAGCACGGCGAAGTCCACGCCGGCAGCCTTGAGCACTTTGACGAAGGCGCGCAGGGTGCGCTGGTTGCGCATGTCGAAGGCGCCGTCGCCAACCCAGAACAACACGTCGCAGGCCTGCTTGTCGTTGAGCAGGTTGAGGTTCAGGTCCGCCGCCCAGTTCATCCGCCCGCCGGGGGCGAAGCCGCCGGGGTTGTCGGTAGCGATCAGGTTTTCCAGCACTTCGGCGCCCTTGTTCGGCGTAGCGCCCTTTTCCAGGGTCAGGTGGCGGCGCATATCGACGATGGCGTCTACGTGCTCGATCATCATCGGGCACTCTTCCACGCAGGCGCGGCACGTGGTGCATGACCATAGCGTTTCGGCGTCCACCAGGCCGTTGACGATAGGCTGGTGCGGGTTGCCACCGTGTTCACCAATAGCTTTGCCCGGGTAGGGGCTGCCGGCGAACTTGGCATCGGTGCCGCCGGCCAGGCCAACCACCATGTCCTGGATGAGTTTTTTCGGGTTCAGCGGCTGGCCCGCGGCAAACGCCGGGCACGCCGCTTCGCAGCGGCCGCACTGCACGCAGGCGTCAAAACCCAGCAGTTGGTTCCAGGTGAAATCCTTGGGTTTTTCCACCCCCAGGGGCGCCGCCAGGTCGTTCAAGTCCAGGGGTTTGAGGCCCGTGGAGCGCCCGCCGCCGAAACGCTCGGCGCGTCGGTGCCAGGCCAGGTGCAGGGCGCCGGCGAAGGCGTGTTTCATCGGCCCGCCCCAGGTCATGCCAAAGAACATCTCCGCTACGCCCCACAGCACGCCCAGGCCCAGCAACACCACCAGCACCCAGCCGCCGAAGTTCGCCGACAACACGCCGGCCACCGGCAGGGTCAGTAAAAAGAAACTCACGGCAAACGCCATCAGGCTTTTCGGCAAGCGCATCCACGGGCCTTTGGACAGCCGCGCGGGCGGGTTGCGCCGGCGCAGGTAAACGAAGATCGCGCCCACGAACATCAGCCCGCAGGCCGCCAGCAAGGCGTAGCCGAGCACGCGGCTGTGCAGGCCGAAACCGTGCACCACAATCGCCAGCAACGCCGACAGCACAAAGCCCAGTGCGGTGGCGACGTGGGTGTTGGCGATGTACTTGTCGCGGGCCACCACATGGTGCAAATCGACCATGTAGCGCTTGGGCATGGCCAGCAGGCCGCCAAGCAGGTCGACCTTCGAGGCCCGGCCCCGGCGCCACAGGTTCATCCGCCGCAAAGCGCCGAGGACCGTGAGGCCCAAGGCAGTGAACAGCAGGAGGGGAAGAAGGGTGTTCAGCATGGGGGTAGCCTCTGAGTGGCAAGCTTCAAGCTGCAAGCGACAAGCCAGAGCCGGTCATTCGGTGCTCTTGCTTGCCGCTTGTCGCTTGTCGCTAACAACCGCTCTTAAAAGTCTTTGCACAGGCGCAAGGCGTCGTAGATGGCGGCATGGGTGTTGCGCTGGGCGACACAGTCGCCAATGCGGAACAACAAGTACCCATCACCCGCCTCGCTCAGGCACGGCTGCGGCTTGATGGCGAACAGGGCTTCGACGTCGATCTGGCCCTTGTTGCGCGAGCCTTGCTTGAGGCCGTAGTACAGGGCCTCGTCGGGGCGCACGCCGTTTTCCACCACCACTTGGTCCACCACCCGCTCCTCCTTGGCGCCGGTGTATTCGTTCTCCAGCACGGCGATCAACTTGTCGCCTTCGCGGTAGACCTTCTCCAGCATCATGTCGCCGGTCATGACCACCTCCTTGGGGTACATGCTGCGGTAGTAGGTGGGGAAGGACGTGCCGCCAATCGCCACGCCGGGCTTGATGTCGTCGGTGACGATTTCCACCTGGCTGCCCTTGTCGGCGAGAAAGTCGGCCACCGACATACCGGTGAACTCGCAAATGGTGTCGTAGACCAGCACGTTCTTGCCTGGCGCGACCTTGCCGTCGAGCACGTCCCAACTGCTGACCACCAGGCCTTCGGCCGCGCCCCAATGTTCGTTCTGCTCAAGGTTGGGGTGCCCGCCCACGGCGAGCACGATGATGTCGGGGCGCAGGTCGAGGATGGTCGCCGTGTCGGCGGCCACGCCCAGGCGCAGGTCAACTTTCAGCCGCGCCAGCTCCAGTTGGTACCAACGGGTGATGCCAGCGATCTGGTCGCGCTGCGGCGCCTTGGACGCCGTGGTGATCTGCCCGCCGATAAATTCCTTCTTCTCCAGTAAGGTCACCTGATGGCCCCGTTCGGCGGCCACGCGGGCGGCTTCCATCCCGGCCGGGCCGGCACCGACCACCACCACGGTGCGTTTCACCCCGGTGGTTTTTTCGATGATGTGGGGCACGCCCATGTATTCGCGCGAGGTGGCGGCGTTCTGGATGCACAGCACGTCCAGGCCCTGGTACTGGCGGTCGATGCAGTAGTTGGCGCCCACGCACTGCTTGATCTGGTCGATCTGGCCCATCTTGATCTTGGCGATCAGGTGCGGGTCGGCGATGTGGGCGCGGGTCATGCCGACCATGTCCACATAGCCACCTTCGAGGATGCGCGTGGCCTGGTTCGGGTCTTTGATGTTCTGCGCGTGCAGCACCGGCACCTTGACCACTTCCTTGATGCCGGCGGCCAGGTGCAGGAACGGCTCCGGCGGGTAGCTCATGTTGGGGATGACGTTGGCCAGGGTGTTGTGGGTGTCGCAGCCCGAGCCGACGACGCCGATGAAGTCGAGCATGCCGGTGTCGTCGTAATACTTGGCGATCTGCTTCATGTCCTCGTGGCTCAGGCCATCGGGGTGGAACTCGTCGCCGCACAGGCGGATGCCCACGCAAAAGTCCGGGCCGACTTCGGCGCGCACGGCCTTGAGCACTTCCACGCCGAACTTCATCCGGCCCTCGAAGCTGCCGCCCCATTCGTCGGTGCGCTTGTTGACCCGTGGGCTCCAGAACTGGTCGATCATGTGCTGGTGCACCGCCGACAGTTCGACGCCGTCCAGGCCCCCGGCCTTGGCCCGGCGCGCGGCTTGGGCGTAGTTGCCGATCACCCGCCAGATTTCTTCCGGTTCGATGGTCTTGCAGGTGGCGCGGTGCACCGGCTCACGCACGCCGGAGGGCGACATCAGGGTCGGCCAGTTGAAGCCGTCCCAGCGCGAGCGACGGCCCATGTGGGTTATCTGGATCATGATCTTGGCGCCATGCTTGTGCATGGCGTCGGCCAGGTTCTGGAAGTGCGGGATGATGCGGTCGGTGGCCAGGTTGACCGAACTCCACCATTCCTGCGGGCTGTCGATGGCCACCACCGAAGAGCCACCGCAAATCGCCAGGCCGATGCCGCCCTTGGCCTTTTCTTCGTAGTACTTGACGTAGCGGTCGGTGGTCATGCCGCCGTCGGTGGCGTACACCTCGGCGTGGGCAGTGCTGAGTACGCGGTTGCGGATGGTCAACTTGCCGATCTGGATCGGCGCGAACATTGCTTCAAAAGCCATGGCAGGGTCCTCGGATTACAACGGCTTGACGGTGAACAAGCCGTCTTCGTGGCCCTCTTCGGAGCCTCCGTAAACTTGTTCGGCGACGGTGCGCAGGGGGCTGCCGCGCGCGGCCAGAATCTGGTCCATGGCCCCGGCAAACCAACCGGTGAACATGTAGTCCACCTTGCGCCCGACCTTGCCGTACACATAGACGAACGCCGAGTGTTCGAGCTTGACGCTGGCGGTGCCTTTATCGAGGTCGATGGCCTGGATCTTGAACAGGCCCCAGCCGCGCTGCGACAGGCGCTTCATGTAGTGCTCGAACACCGCCACCCCTTCCAGGCCATGGCACTGGGCCTCTTTCTCGCACCAATGCCAGGCGGATTTGTAGCCGGCCTTATAGAGGATTTCGGCGTAGGCCTCGGCACCCAGGACTTCTTCGATGCCCATGTGGTTATTGACGAAAAAGTGCCGTGGTACGTAAAGCATCGGCAGGGCGTCGGAGGTCCAGACACCGGTTTCACTGTCGACTTCGATGGGCAGTTGCGGGGCGATCTTGGCCATGGAAACTTAACTCCAAAAAATTCTGTAGATGACCCACCGCGCGGGTTGCGGCGGGAAAAGACTCAGCGGATCGGTGGCCTATTCGCCCCAGATGTCCTTCAGGACATTGACCCAGTTCTCGCCCATGATCTTGCGCACCACACGCTCGGGGTGGCCGCGCTTGAGCAGGGTTTCGGTGAGGTTGGGGAACTCGCCCACGGTGCGGATGCCCAGGGGGTTGATGATCTTGCCGAAACTGGTCAGGCGCCGGGCGTAGCCCTTGTCGTGGGTCAGGTACTCGAAGAAGTCCTGGCCGTGACCCTGGGTGAAGTCGGTGCCGATGCCGATGGAATCCTCGCCGACGATGTTCATGGTGTATTCGATCGCTTCGGCGTAGTCGTCGATGGTCGAATCGATGCCCTTGGCCAGGAAGGGCGCGAACATGGTCACGCCGACAAAACCGCCGTGGTCGGCGATGAACCTCAGTTCTTCATCGGACTTGTTGCGCGGGTGCGCCTTGAGCCCCGAGGGCAGGCAGTGGGAATAGCAGACCGGTTTCTTCGATTCGAGGATGACCTCTTCGCTGGTCTTGGAGCCGACGTGGGACAGGTCGCACATCACCCCCACGCGGTTCATCTCGGCGACGATCTCGCGGCCAAAGCCCGACAGCCCGCCATCGCGCTCGTAGCAACCGGTGCCCACCAGGTTCTGGGTGTTGTAGCACATCTGCACAATGCCCACGCCCAACTGCTTGAACAGCTCGACGTAGCCGATCTGGTCCTCGTAGGCATGGGCATTCTGGAAGCCGAAGAAGATCCCGGTTTTGCCCTGCTCCTTGGCGCGGCGGATGTCGGCGGTGGTTTTGACCTGGAGCACCAGGTCGCTGTTCTCGCGGATCAGCTTCTGGCTGGCGGCAATGTTATTGGCCGTGGCCTGGAAGCCCTCCCAGACCGACACCGTGCAGTTGGCGGCGGTCAGGCCGCCCTTGCGCATGTCTTCAAACAGCTCACGGTTCCACTTGGCAATAATCAGCCCGTCGATAACGATGCTGTCGGCGTGCAGTTCGGCTGGGCTCATCAGGCTGTCCCCTTTTGGCGATCCATGCGCCGAATCGTCTGCCGGCGCTTTGGGGCCAGCATATGCCTGAGGGCCGTGATGGCCGGGTGCAAAAACGACAGCGCAATTGCCGAAAGCGTCAATCGCCGGCAATGCTCGACCACCGCCTGCGAGCCCCCATCTATCCAAGCCCCGGCGCTTGCGCCAGAATTCGCGCCATCACTGGATCTGGGGCAGCGCAATGAAAATGATTCTCCTGGCTTTGGCACTGGTTGCCGGCACCGTGCACGCGGCCGAAGAAGGCGGCGACACCCCGTGCGACGCGGTCGAAAACGACCAGCAGACCCTCGAATGCGCAACCTTCAACAAAACCACCGCCGAGCAATTGCTCAGCGAAAACCTGCAAGGCCTGACCGAACGCCTGGGCGCCCTCTACGGCAACAACAGCGCGCAACTGATGGACATCACCGGCAAACTCCAGGCCGCCCAGACCCTGTGGCAAAAACAGCGCGACGCCGACTGCGCCGTCGAAACCTTCCCCGCCAAACCCGGCAGCAAGGCCTACACCATCGCCCACAACGACTGCCTGGCGCGCATGAGCGACGAGCGGTCAGAGTTTTTGGAGTCGATTGGGCAGCAGTAGCCGCTTCAAAGGGGCCTAAAGGCATGCAATATGCCGACAAACTTCATCGATTGTGGAGCAAAGAGACATAAGTAAAGATTCACAAATCTTATAAAAGACTTATATTCTTCTATGAACAGCATCCTTTGGACCCGAAAGGCCGTTAAGCAACTTCTCAAATTGCACACTGCTCATCAGGCCCAGGTGCGTGATGCTGTAACCGCGCTGGCCGACATGCCTGACGTAGCCAACGTCAAGGCGCTGGTGGGCCATGCCTACAGCTACCGATTACGTATCGGCAATTACCGGGTCATGTTCGACTGGGACGGCGCGATCAAAGTGGTCAGCATTCAAGAGGTCAAAAAACGCGATGAGCGCACCTACTGAAATTCAAATCATCAATGACACCGAGGGAAAACCCGCGTTCGTGGTGATTCCTTATGCCCAATACATTGCCCAAAACAGAGAGCCAGATCTGATCCCCCACGAAGTGGTCAGCCGCATCGTCGATGGCGCCACGCCGATCCGTGCCTGGCGCGAGCATTTGAACCTGACCCAGGACGAAGTGGCCCAGCGCCTGGGGATTTCCCAACCGGCCTTTGCCCAGCAGGAAGCGGTTGCCAAGCCCCGGCGCGCCACCCGCGAGAAAATTGCCGCTGCGTTCGGCATCAACGCCGTGCAGTTGGAGCTGTAAGCTGCACGCCCTCTCTTCTTTCCAGGATCGCCATGAATATCTGCGGTATCGAAATCAAAGGCAGCGAAGCGATCTTCGCCATTGCCCGCCAAGACGGCCAGGCGTTGGGGCACGTGGCCTTGGCCACCAAGAAAATCGCCCTGCAAGACGATGACGACGCGGCCAACGTCAAGGCCTTCGCCCGTGAGGTGGCCGCGTTTGTACGCGACAACGCCATCGAACGCATCGCCATCAAGAAGCGCAGTAAGAAGGGTGAGTTCGCGGGCGGGCCGACCACTTTCAAGATCGAGGGCGTGTTCCAGTTGCTCGACGGCTGCGAGGTGACCCTGCTCTCGCCCCAGACCCTCAGCGCACAAAGCAAAAAACACAACGTCGAGCTGCCGGCGACGCTGAACAAGTATCAGCACGAGGCGTACAAGGCAGCCTGTGCGGCGCTGCTGAAAAAATAATCACCCGCCACCCTCACGGTGGGAGCGAGCCTGCTCGCGGTAGCAGCACCACAGTCACCATGGGCAGTGGCTCTACTGCCGCTATCGCAAGCAGGCTGGCGCCTACAGGTCAGCTCTTCTCCCGCCCCTCCTCCACGCCGCGCCGATCTTCCCGCGGGCATTTGGCGAAGCGTGCCCGGTAGCTGCGGGTGAAGTACGACGGTGACTCGAAGCCGCAGGCAATGCTCACTTGCAGCACGCTCAGGCCGGTCTGGCGCAGCAGTTGCCGGGCCTTGTCCAGGCGCAGGCCCAGATAGAAATGGCTTGGCGTGTCGCCCAGGTGCAGGCGAAACAGGCGTTCGAGTTGGCGCCGGGTGACCTTGATGGCGTCGGCCAATTGCAGGGTGGTCAGCGGCGGTTCGCTGTGGCGCTCCATCTCGCCGATCACTTGGGCCAGCTTTGTGTTATTGATCCCGTAGCGCGCGGCGACCTGCATGCGCTGGTGGTCCTGGCGCGGGCGGATGCGGCCCAGCACAAACTGCTCGCTGACCTGCACCGCCAGCTCCGCCCCATGGGCCTGGGCGATCAGGTCGAGCATCAAATCGATGGAGGCCGTGCCGCCGGCCGAGGTGATGCGGCGCCGGTCGATCTCGAACAGCTCCTGGGTCACCCGCAGCTGTGGATAAGTCTCCTTGAACGCCTCGATGGCTTCCCAGTGCAGGGTCACGCGGTGGCCGTCGAGCAGGCCAGCGTCGGCCAGGATCACGCTGCCGGTGTCGATGCCGCCCAGGGTCACGCCCTCCAGGTCGAGGCGGCGCAGCCAGTGGCCCAGGGCTGGCGTGGCGTGGGCGAGGGGCTCGAAACCGGCCACCACCAGCAGCGTTGCGCCTTTGCCCAAAACCTCAAGCCCCGCGTCGGCATTGACCGACATGCCGTTGCTGGCCAATACCGGGCCGCCATCGCTGCTCAACACCTGCCAGCGGTACAACTCGCCGCGAAAGCGGTTGGCCACCCGCAACGGTTCGAGGGCCGAGATAAAGCCCAGGGCCGAGAACCCCGGCATCAGCAAGAAGTGGAAATCCTGGGTCATGGCACCTGCTCGGGTCGCGGCTAGCCTGTGCAGGTTGATACGCCAGTTGCGCCGCAGTGACAACCGCCAGGTCGCTCCAGTGCAAGAGCCGGTCGCCCCTGTGCGCTTTGCCCGCGGGCAGGCTGCGTAACGTGGCCATACCGGTGCGCGAGACGCCGGAACCGACAATAACGACCTGCCGAGGAACCCTCCATGAAACGATTGATTGGTAGTTGCGTACTTGCCCTGAGCGGCACGGTTTTCCTCGCCACCGCCCAGGCGGGCGAGCCTGCCGCGTGCCAGAACGTGCGCATGGGCGTGGTCAACTGGACCGACGTGATCGCCACCAGCGCCATGACCCAGGTACTGCTCGACGGCCTCGGCTACAAGACCAAACAAACCAGCGCCTCCCAGCAAATCATCTTCGCCGGCATCCGCGACCAGCGCCTGGACCTGTTCCTGGGCTACTGGAACCCGATTATGACCCAGACCATCACCCCGTTCATCGATGCCGGGCAGGTTCAGGTCCTCGACACGCCCAGCCTCAAGGACGCCCGCGCCACCCTGGCCGTGCCCACGTACCTGGCGGACAAGGGCCTGAAAACCTTTGCCGACATCGCCAGGTTCGAGAAAGAACTGGACGGCAAGATCTACGGCATCGAACCGGGTTCGGGCGCCAACACCCAAATCAAGGCGATGATCGCCAAGAACCAGTTCGGCCTGGGCAAATTCCAACTGGTGGAATCCAGCGAAGCGGGCATGCTCTCGGCAGTGTCCCGGGCGGTGAAGCGCAACGAAGCCATCGTGTTTTTCGGCTGGACACCGCACCCGATGAACGTCAACCAGAAGATGACGTACCTGTCCGGCAGCGAGGGCGCGCTAGGGCCGAACGAAGGCCAGGCCACGGTCTGGACCGTCACCGCCCCCGACTACGGGCAAAAGTGCCCGAACGTCGGCCGCTTGCTGAGCAACCTGACGTTCACCGCCGAGGACGAGAGCCATATGATGCAACCGCTGCTCGACCACAAGGACGCTTTCGAGTCCGCCCGCCAGTGGCTCAAGGACCATCCGCAAGACCGCCAGCGCTGGCTCGAGGGGGTGACGACCTTCGATGGCAAACCCGCCGCCCAACACCTGCAACTGACCGGCAACTGAGCCACAAAGCCCACCTGCGCAGCGCCACACGGCTGCGCAGCGAACCCTCACGCCTGAAGGAACCCGCACCATGAACCACGACGTCATCATCACCTGCGCACTCACCGGTGCTGGCGACACGAGCGGCCGCAGCCCCCACGTGCCGGTCACCCCCAAACAAATCGCCGCCGCCGCCGTGGAAGCGGCCAAGGCCGGCGCCACCGTGGTGCATTGCCACGTGCGCGACCCCGCCACCGGCCGGTTCAGCCGCGATGTGGCGCTGTACCGCGAGCTGATGGAGCGCATCCGCGAGGCGGACGTTGACATCATCGTCAACCTCACTGCCGGCATGGGCGGCGACCTGGAGATCGGCGCCGGCGAGCGGCCCATGGCGTTCGGCCCGAACACCGACCTGGTGGGCCCGCTGACGCGCCTGGCCCACGTTGAGGAACTGCTGCCGGAGATCTGCACCCTCGATTGCGGCACCCTGAATTTCGGCGATGGCGACACCGTCTACGTTTCCACCCCGGCCCAGTTGCGCGCCGGCGCCAAGCGCATCCAGGAACTGGGGGTGAAGGCCGAGCTGGAAATTTTCGACACCGGCCACCTGTGGTTCGCCAAGCAGATGATGAGCGAAGGCCTGCTCGACGACCCGCTGTTCCAACTGTGCCTGGGCATTCCTTGGGGCGCCCCGGCCGACACCACCACCATGAAAGCCATGGTCGATAACCTGCCCGCAGGCGCCGTGTGGGCCGGGTTCGGCATCGGCCGCATGCAAATGCCCATGGCCGCGCAAGCGGTGCTGCTGGGCGGCAATGTGCGGGTCGGGCTGGAAGACAACCTATGGCTGGACAAGGGTGTGCTGGCAACCAACGGCCAACTGGTGGAACGGGCCTGCGAAATCCTCAGCCGCCTCGGCGCCCGCGTCCTCAGCCCGGCCGAGGGGCGCAAGAAAATGGGCTTGGCCCAGCGCCACTAACCTACCTCCCTTGTGGGAGCGAGCCCGCTCGCGATGGCGGTGCTCCAGGCACAAAAAAATGCCGGCTCGACCACCCGCCTCGCGAGCAAGCTCACCCCCATAGGGGTTCATCACTGTTTTCAGGAGTTGCCCATGCCCTTTATCACCCATATCAACACCTTCGCTGCCCTGGGCAGTGGCGTCATCGGCAGTGGCTGGGTGGCGCGCGCCCTCGCCCATGGCCTGGACGTCGTCGCCTGGGACCCGGCGCCCGGCGCCGAAGCGGCCCTGCGCCAACGGGTCGCCAACGCCTGGGGCGCCCTGCAGAGGCAGGGCCTGGCCCCCGATGCATCGCAGGCGCGCCTGCGCTTTGTCGCCACGATCGAAGATTGCGTGAAAGACGCCGACTTTATTCAGGAAAGCGCCCCCGAACGCCTGCAACTGAAGCTCGACCTGCACAGCAAAATCAGCGCAGCAGCCAAGCCCGAGGCCTTGATCGCCTCCAGCACCTCGGGGTTGCTGCCCAGCGAGTTCTACGAGGGCGCCACCCACCCGCAGCGCTGCGTGGTCGGCCACCCGTTCAACCCGGTTTACCTGCTGCCGCTGGTGGAAGTGGTGGGCGGCCGCCACACCGCGCCCGAGGCCGTGCAAGCGGCGATCCAGGTTTACACACGCCTGGGCATGCGCCCCTTGCATGTGCGCAAGGAAGTGCCTGGGTTCATCGCCGATCGCCTACTCGAAGCGCTGTGGCGCGAGGCGTTGCACCTGGTCAACGACGGGGTGGCGAGCACCGGCGAGATTGACGACGCCATCCGCTTTGGCGCCGGGTTGCGCTGGTCGTTCATGGGCACGTTCCTGACCTACACCCTGGCCGGCGGTGACGCCGGCATGCGCCACTTCATGGCCCAGTTCGGCCCGGCACTGCAACTGCCCTGGACCCACCTGCCCGCGCCGCCACTGACGGACAAACTGATCGACGACGTGGTCCAAGGCACCGCCGAACAACTGGGCCAGCGCAGCATTGCGGCCCTGGAGCGCTATCGTGATGACTGCCTGCTGGCGGTGCTGGACGCGGTAACAGCCACCAAGGCCCGGCATGGGATGGGCTTTGCCGAGTAACCGCTGTGGGCACTGGTTTGCCTGCGATAGCGATGCAAGATGCACCACCGTCATCGCAGGCAGGCCAGCTCCCACCTTTGACCGAGTACATTCCGAGAGTCGATGCCATGCCCACCCTCACCACTTACCAAACCCGCATCCAACCCGACTGGGTCGACTACAACGGCCACCTGCGCGATGCCTTTTACCTGCTGATTTTTAGCTACGCCACCGATGCCCTGATGGATCGCCTGGGCATGAACAGCGCCCAGCGGGGCGCCAGCGGCCATTCACTGTTCACCCTGGAGCTGCATCTGAACTACCTGCATGAGGTCAAGCTCGGTGCCCAGGTCGAGGTACGCACGCAACTCATCGGCCACGATGCCAAACGCCTGCACCTGTATCACAGCCTGCACCTGGCGGGCGCCGAGCAAGCCCTGGCGGGCAATGAGCAAATGCTCCTGCACGTTGACCTGGCCGGGCCCCACGCGGCACCGTTCAGCGAGCAAGCGTTGGCCGCGTTGCACAAGCTGATGGCCGAGCAACGCGACTTGCCCGCGCCCGCCAACCTGGGCCGGGTCATCGCCCTGGTGCCGCGCAAGCCCTGAAACCGACACAAAAAAGCCCCGATCAAGCCGTGACAGGATCGGGGCGCAGAGGGTTTTGCGAGGAGCCGAAGCGAGGGTGACCAAACCTTCGCGGTTCAAGCGTAAAGCCAGTGTGCCCAGCCCGGGAGCCAGCGAGTTAGCCGAAAACGACCTGTTCATAGGTATGGCGGCCATTGCGGTAAGTCAGCCTTGCCCTGCTTCGACACCCCTCCCAGAATCAAGCCCACCACGCGCCCTCGAATAAGGAAGAGCCCCATGATGCACGCCGATTTGATTGATCTGGATGACCTGCTGGGCCAGTTGCGCGCCCTGGGGTTTGAAGTGGCCAGCGGCGCCAGCGCCGAACAAGCCTGCGAGTGCGCCGTACGCGGCTTGAGCGACGAACGGGCCAAGGCCCTCAAGGGCATGGTGGAGAAGCTGTACACCGGCAGCGCAACGCTTTTGCCGGCAGTGCGCCAGGCGATCGATAAGCAGTTACTGCCGGCGTTGGCGGCTTATCAGCAGAGTCGTAGCGCTTGAGTTCAAGAGCTGTAGCGCTGGATAAATAGCTATCGCGGGCGAGCACAACGCTGCCCGCAATCAAAGCCAACTCGGTCTAGAGCCTCACACTGGCAAAGGTCGACTCATTGCGCGCCTGGCTCAACGCCGACAGCGGCCCGGACAACGGCGCCAAACCCAGGGCCTGGGGCAGCGGCAGCATGGCCACCTGCTGGGCGGTGTTGGAGCCTACGCGCTCGTCACGCGGCGGAATGCCGAAGTATTCGCGGTAGCACTTGGAGAAATGCGGTGTGGACACGAAGCCGCAAACCGACGCCACTTCGATGATCGACATCGGCGTTTGCTTGAGCAGTTGCCGTGCGCGGATCAGGCGCAACTTGAGGTAGTAACGCGACGGCGAGCAGTGCAGGTACTTCTGGAACAGGCGTTCGAGCTGGCGCCGCGACACCGCGACGTACACCGCCAGTTCGTCGAGGTCGATGGGTTCTTCCAGGTTGGCTTCCATCAGCGCGACGATTTCCTGCAGCTTCGGCTGGTTGGTGCCCAGCATGTGCTTGAGCGGCACGCGCTGGTGGTCTTGTTCGTTGCGGATGCGCTCGTAAACGAACATCTCGGAAATCGCCGCCGACAACTCGCGGCCGTGATCGCGGCTAATCAGGTGCAGCATCATGTCCAGGGGCGCGGTGCCGCCGGAGCTGGTGAAGCGGTTGCGGTCGAGGGTGAACAGGCGAGTGCTCATGGACACGCGCGGGAAGGCTTCCTGCATCGAGGCCAGGCATTCCCAGTGCACGCTGCAATCGAAACCGTCCAGCAGGCCCGCGCACGCCAGCGCCCAACTGCCGGTGCACACCGCGCCGAGGCGGCGCGACTGGCGCGCCTGGCTTTGCAGCCACGACACGTGTTCGCGGGTGACGGTGCGCTGGATGCCGACGCCGCCGCAGACGATCACGGTGTCCAGGGCGGGGGCCTTGTGCATGGAGGCGTCGGGGGTGATTTGCAGGCCGTCGCTGGCCCAGACCTGGTTGCCGTCGGCGGTGAGGGTGGTCCAGCGATACAACTCGCGACCGGACAATTGGTTGGCCATGCGCAGGGGTTCTACGGCGGAGGCCAGGGAAATCAGCGTGAAATTGTCCAGCAGCAAAAAGCCGATGGATTGAGGCGCACGGTTCTGGGGTTGGGCCCCGGAGTTGAACGACGTCATCGCGGTATCTCCTCACACAAAGCAGGTGATGGCCTCAGGCGGAGGCTCTTGTTATTGCCGGCGTTGGCTTGCGCAAACGGGCTTTGTGAGGACAGAGCAATTGCCATGCCTAAAGTTGAATGGGTATTCAATAACTCCTAAAAGCGACGTCGCGATGCGTCTACACAAGCCCCCACGGCCCGTGCGGAATAAAGTGCCAGCATGGCCCGCAAAGGCCCTGCCCCGCTGCGTTTGAGCAGTTCGGTAGCACTTGTGGGAAGCGCCTCCACGCCCCTTGAACCACGGTGTCACCCCTGGCACGGGATCAGTGGCGAGTGCGCCTTATTGAGGAGTTATCTGATTGCGACGCGCTAAAAGGTGGCGAGCCCTGCGCCGCAGCAAATGCGGCTCAACACTCCACCGCACTCACCGCCAACCCGCCGCGGGAGGTTTCTTTGTATTTGTCGTGCATGTCGGCGCCGGTGTCGCGCATGGTGCGGATCACCCGGTCGAGGGAAATAAAGTGCTGGCCGTCGCCGCGCAAGGCCATTTGCGCGGCGTTGATGGCCTTGACCGCGGCAATCGCGTTGCGCTCGATGCAGGGCACTTGCACCAGGCCGCCCACCGGGTCGCAGGTCAGGCCGAGGTTGTGTTCCAGGCCGATTTCCGCTGCATTGCACACCTGCTCCGGGGTGGCACCGAGGATCTCCGCCAGCCCCGCCGCCGCCATGGCGCAGGCCGAACCGACCTCGCCCTGGCAACCCACTTCGGCGCCGGAGATAGAGGCGTTCTTCTTGCACAAAATGCCCACCGCCGCGGCGCCGAGAAAATAGTCGACCACATTGGCCTCGGTGACCACTTCGCTGAATTTCATAAAGTAGTGCAGCACCGCCGGGATGATCCCCGCCGCGCCGTTGGTCGGTGCCGTGACCATGCGCCCGCCCGCGGCGTTTTCTTCGTTGACCGCCAGAGCAAACAGGTTGACCCACTCCATGGCGCTCAGGGTCGAGCCGATCACGTTGGGCTTGTTCAGTTCTTGCAGGCTGCGGTGCAGGCGGGCGGCGCGGCGGCGCACATTGAGCCCGCCGGGCAGGATGCCTTCGTGCTTGAGGCCCTGCTCCACGCAGTCCTGCATGGCGCGCCAGAGAGTCATCAGGCCGCTGCGGATTTGTTCTTCCGAACGCCAGGTTTTTTCGTTGGCAAGCATCAGTTGCGCCACCCGCAAGTTGTGCTTTTCGCACAGTTGCAGCAGCTCTTCGGCGCTGGAGAAATCGTAGGGCAGCACGGTGCGGTCCAAGTCCGCGACGCCGCTGCGGGCCTGTTGCTCGTCGACGACAAAACCGCCACCGATGGAATAGTAGGTGTCGCGGTGCAACTCGCCCTGCTCGCCCTCGGCCACCAGGGTCATGGCGTTGGGGTGGAACGGCAGGTTCTCGTCGATCAGGCGCATGTCCCGCGCCCAGACAAACGGCAGCGGCCAGCGGTTATTCAGCAGCAGGGTCTGGGTTTCGCGCAGGGCCTGGATGCGCACGCCGATCTGCGCCGGGTCGATTGCGTCGGGCCATTCGCCCATCAGGCCCATGATGACCGCGTTGTCGCTGCCGTGGCCGATGCCGGTGGCCGAGAGCGAGCCGTAGAGCTGCACCTCGACGCGCCGCACCTGCTCCAGCAGGCCCCGCTCCCCCAGCACCTGGACGAACAACGCGGCGGCGCGCATCGGCCCGACGGTGTGGGAGCTGGACGGGCCGATACCGATCTTGAACAGGTCAAACACGCTGATAGCCATTACCGCGAACCTCCTGATGGACGTGCTATCGCGCGCAAAAACGCCTGTCGGCGCAACTGCTACGCTCAAGCCGCAATGGCCGCATCATCCGGTTTTCAGGCGCCAGCGCGACGTCTGACACCGACGCACCCATGCTCACCAGCGCCGCCAGGCCAAAGCAGTGATCTGCGGCCGTTATTTGCGGCGCAGATCGGGTAAAAGCCCTGTTGCAGGGGGGAAAAATTCTGTAAGCGACCTCACCGACACTGGATACGACCCTGCCTGTACTGGATACGACGCACCCTGTAGGCGTTTGATTTTCACTGTTACATGATCGGTCTCGACTCGATTGCAAGGCGCCGTGGCAAAGCCGTTCCAGAACGCCCGCCAACCGCAACAGAACAAGCGCGGTGATCCCGTCGGACAACCGCCACAAAACACCCAGGAGTCCACCCATGAAAGGTTCCCCGTCGTTGTTGCTGGCCGCCATGCTGAGTCTGCCCGCGCTGGCCCAGGCTGCCGAACCGCAGCAATGCAGTACCGTCAACTTCTCCGATGTCGGCTGGACCGACATCACCGTCACCACGGCCACCGCCAGCGTCATCCTCGACGCCCTCGGCTACAAGACCAAGACCACCATGATTTCCGTGCCCGTGACCTACAAGTCCTTGGCCGACGGCAAGAACATGGACGTGTTCCTGGGCAACTGGATGCCGACCATGGAGAACGACATCAAGCCCTACCGCGAGGCCGGCACCGTGGAAACCGTGCGCGCCAACCTGGAGAACGCCAAGTACACCCTGGCGGTGCCCCAGGCGCTGTACGACAAGGGCCTCAAGGACTTCGCCGATATCGTCAAGTTCAAGAAGGAGCTGGACGGCAAGATCTACGGGATCGAGCCGGGCAACGACGGCAACCGCGTGATCCAGAGCATGATCGACAAAAACGCCTTCGGCCTTAAGGACGCCGGCTTCAAGGTGGTCGAATCCAGCGAGGCGGGGATGCTGTCCCAGGTCGAACGCGCCCAGCGACGCAGCACGGACGTGGTGTTCCTGGGCTGGGAACCGCACCCGATGAACACCCGTTTCAAGATGCAGTACCTGAGCGGCGGCGACGCGTTCTTCGGCCCCAACTACGGCCAGGCCACCATCTACACCAACACCCGCAAGGGCTATGCCCAGGAATGCAGCAACGTGGGCCAGTTGCTGAAAAACCTGTCGTTCACCCTGAACATGGAAAGCACCCTGATGGGCAATGTCCTGGACGACAAAATGAAACCCGAGGCCGCCGCCCGCGCGTGGCTGAAAAACAACCCGCAGGTGCTCGACACCTGGCTGGCTGGCGTCACCACCCTTGACGGAAAACCAGGCCTGGACGCGGTAAAAGCCGACCTGGCCAAACAATAAAACGCTTATGCCGGGTGGGCTTGCCCGCCCGGGCTGTTTTTTCCTTGCATGCGGACGTTCACTACCATGCTGATCGATCAGAAAATCCCCCTAGGCCAGCACATCGCGGCATTCGTCGAATGGTTGACGCAACACGGCGCCAACGTATTCGACGCAATCGCCGTGACACTGGAAACGATGATCCACGGCGTGACGTTTGCGCTGACCTGGTTCAACCCGCTGGCGCTGATCGGTCTGGTCGCGCTACTGGCTCATTTCATCCAACGCAAGTGGGGCCTGACGGTGTTCGTCATCGCCTCGTTCCTGCTGATCCTCAACCTGGGTTACTGGCAGGAAACCATGGAAACCCTGGCCCAGGTGCTGTTCGCCACCCTGGTGTGCGTGGTGATCGGCGTGCCGCTGGGCATCCTCGCCGCCCACAAACCGATGTTCTACACCGCGATGCGCCCGGTGCTGGACCTGATGCAGACCGTACCGACCTTCGTTTACCTGATCCCCACCCTGACCCTGTTCGGCCTGGGCGTGGTGCCGGGGCTGATTTCCACGGTGGTGTTCGCGATTGCCGCGCCCATCCGCCTGACCTACCTGGGCATCCGCGACGTGCCCCAGGAACTGCTCGACGCGGGCAAGGCCTTTGGCTGTTCGCGCCGCCAACTGCTGTCGCGCATCGAACTGCCCCACGCCATGCCGAGCATCGCCGCCGGCATCACCCAGTGCATCATGCTGTCGCTGTCGATGGTGGTGATCGCCGCGCTGGTGGGGGCCGATGGCCTGGGCAAACCCGTGGTCAACGCACTGAACACAGCCGATATCGCCCTGGGCTTCGAGGCGGGCCTGGCGATCGTGCTGCTGGCCATCATGCTCGACCGTATCTGCAAACAACCCGACGCCAAAGTAGGGGCTGACGCATGAGCATCATCCGCTTCGATAACGTAGACGTTATCTTCTCCAAAGACCCGCGCGAGGCCCTGAAACTGCTGGACCAGGGCATGACGCGCAACGAAATCCTGAAAAAGACCGGGCAGATTGTCGGCGTCGAAAAAGCCAGCCTGGATATCGACAAAGGCGAGATCTGCGTGCTGATGGGCCTCTCCGGCTCCGGCAAGTCGAGCCTGCTGCGCTGCATCAACGGCTTGAACACCGTCAGCCGCGGGCACCTGTTCGTCGAGCATGAAGGCCGCCAGATCGATATCGCCTCCTGCACCCCCGCCGAGCTGAAAATGATGCGCACCCAACGCATCGCCATGGTGTTCCAGAAGTTCGCCCTGATGCCCTGGCTGACGGTGCGCGAGAACATCAGCTTCGGCCTGGAAATGCAGGGCCGCCCGGAAAAGGAACGCAAGAAACTGGTGGATGAAAAACTCGAACTGGTGGGCCTGACCCAATGGCGCAACAAGAAGCCCGATGAACTGTCCGGTGGCATGCAACAGCGTGTCGGCCTGGCCCGCGCCCTGGCGATGGACGCCGATATCCTGCTGATGGACGAACCCTTCTCAGCCCTCGACCCGTTGATTCGCCAGGGTTTGCAGGACGAGTTGCTGGAGCTGCAACGCAAGCTGGCCAAGACCATCGTGTTCGTCAGCCATGACCTGGACGAAGCCCTGAAACTGGGCAGCCGCATCGCCATCATGAAGGACGGGCGGATCATCCAGTACAGCAAGCCCGAGCAGATCGTGCTCAACCCCGCCGACGACTACGTACGCACCTTCGTCGCCCACACCAACCCGCTCAACGTGCTGTGCGGGCGCAGCCTGATGCGCACGCTGGACAACTGCAAACGCATCAACGGTTCAGTGTGCCTGGACCCGGGCGGCGACTCCTGGCTCGACCTGGCCGAAGGCAACACCATCAAGGGCGCGCGCCAGAACGGTGCGAGCCTGGACCTGCAAAACTGGGCCCCGGGCCAAGCGGTCGAAGCCCTGGACCGGCGCCCGACCCTGGTGGATTCGAACATCGGCATGCGCGATGCCCTGCAGATCCGCTACCAGACCGGCAACAAACTGGTGCTGCACGACAACCACCATGTGGTCGGGATACTCGGCGACAGCGAGCTGTACCACGCGCTGCTGGGCAAGAACCTGGGCTGACAACCCGCCCAAAAATCCATGTGCAGCCGTGTGGGAGCTGCTTGTGTGGGAGCGAGCCCGCTCGCGATAGCCGTCGATCAGTCACTGGCGTACCGACTGACGCCCCCCATCGCGGGCAAGCCCCACAGCGTTGGCCTTAGCTGTAAACCCGCCCAAGGAGCTGGCGATGGCTTTCGAACTGGTCGAGCACATCGCGGGTGATCTGCTCGGCCGTGAAGCCCATCAAGTCGTACTCCTGGCTGCCGTTGTGCAGGTACACCTCGGCGCGGTAGTAGCGGGCGCGGTCTTCTGCGACATCAGCCGAATCGCTCGGCGCCGCCAGGTAGCCGTCCAGGCTCACTTCATAAACAAACGGATTGCCCTCTTCCATCTCCAGGCGCAAGCCCATGCAGCGCTTGGACTTGCCCAACAACGTCTGCACATCCAGGCCCTGGGCGCGCAGCAGGGTCGCGGCCTCTTCCAGCGCCGGGGTCACTTTGCGGTCCATAAAGCGCTGCACCACCGCTTGCGTGGGGTGCAGGTCCAGGGCGCTGAGGCGCTCGCTGAAACCACGGCGCCCACGTTCAGCCAGTTGCGCCTGCTCCTGTTCGATCTGCACGTCCTGGCGCATGGCCTTGTGCAAGCCGAACATAAAGCACACCAGCACCACCGAGAACGGCAGCCCCGCCAGCACCACCATGGTCTGCATGGCCTGGAAGTTACCGGCGAACAACAGCCCGATGGTCACCAGGGTAATCACCGCCGACCAGAAGATGCGCAGCCAATGGGGCGCGTCCTCGTCCACGTTGCCGCCCTTGCACGACAGGTTGGCCATCATCACCGCGCCGGAGTCGGCCGGGGTGAGGAACAGCACGAAGCCGACGAAGATCGATACGCCGATCACCACTTTCGACGCCGGGTAATGCTCAAGCAATTGGTAAATGGCCATGGACGGCTGCTCCAGCGCCGTCTTGCCCAACTCCACCGCCCCGTGGTTCATCACCAGGTCCAGGGCCGAGTTACCGAAGATCGACAGCCACGCCAGGGTGAAGCCCAGGGGAATCAGCAGCACCCCCGCCACCAGTTCACGCACCGTGCGGCCACGGGAGATACGCGCAATGAACATGCCGACAAATGGCGCCCAGGAAATCCACCACGCCCAATAGAACAGGGTCCACAGGCCCAGCCAGCGGTCGGACTTGTCGCTGTCGCCCTCGTACACATAGAGGTCGAAGGTTTTCAGCACCACGCCGTTGAGGTAGTCCCCCACGTTCTGCACGAAACCATTGAGCAAGTGCAGGGTGGGGCCAAACAGCAAGACGAAGATCAGCAAGCCGCTGAACAGTACGATGTTCAGGTTGGACAGGCGGCGGATGCCGTTTTCCACACCCGATACGGCGGCGATGGTGGCCACGGTGCTCATGACAATGATGACGATCAGCAGGTTGGTGTTGCTGTGTTCCATGCCGAACAGGTTTTCCAACCCCGAAGACACCTGCATCGCCCCGATGCCCAGGTTGGTCACCAGGCCCAGCAGGGTCACGAACATGCCGAAACCGTCCACCGCGTGCCCGGCCGCGCCCTTGACCCAGCGCTCGCCCACCAGCGGGTACAGCGCCGAACGCAAGGCCAGCGGCTGGTTATGGCGATAGGCGAAATAGGCCACGGCCAGCCCGACCAGGGCGTAGATCGCCCAGCCATGCAGGCCCCAGTGCAGGAACGTCAATTGCACCGCTTGGCGTGCCGCCAAGTTGCTGCCGGCCACGCCTTCGGGCGGGTTGAAGAAGTGGTCCAGGGGCTCGGACGCGCCGAAGTACAGCAGCGAAATGCCGATCCCCGAGGAAAACAACATGCCGGCCCAGGCGCCGTAGCTGAAGTCCGGCGTGTCGTCCTTACTCCCCAGCTTGAGCTTGCCGTAGGAGGAAAACGCCAGGCCCACCACGAACACCAAGTAGGCGGCGATCACCAGCATGTAGTACCAGCCGAAGCTGCGCGACAACCAGTCCTGGGCAAGCCCCAGCACTCTCCCGGCTTCTTGCGGCGCGGCAATGAGAATGGCGGTCAGCAGCAGAATCAGCGCGGTGGAGGTGTAGAACACCCAACCGTTGACCGTCACCTTCTGGGGCGGGGTCTTTATAAGAGAGGCAGAACTCATTGCACAGATGCTCCAGGCAGTGCGAGAGAAAGACGCAAGGCATTGCTTTTCCTGCGCCACCGGTCAGTTGGCAGCCGGCGGGCAGGTGATATAAAGGCACCCCGAAAAAAAGCCCGAACCCATGCGATAGGCACAGACCCGCGACGTTGAAAGCCCGCCTCACCACTGCCGGGCCTTTGAGGCCGCGCAGCGCTAAGCAGCGGGGTTGCAACGGTGCGCGCCTGCCCTGGCGGGGTTTCGAGCGTTTGAGGGTGCCGTTTTTTTCATCGCTCACGAGTAGGAAATACCCGTAGGCAGCGACGAATTGTCGCAGAGCTTATTCTTTGTTGATTGAACGTTCAATCAAAACAAAATAGACTGGCCTTCACTCCGGTTGCCGCTTGTCGCCCACCGGAAGGCCTAAGGAGATGTGCAAGATGCCCAAGGTCGGTATGCAACCCATTCGCCGCCAGCAGTTGATCGAAGCCACGCTGACGGCGGTCGATCAAGTCGGCATGGGGGACGCCAGCATTGCGCTGATCGCCCGTTTGGCCGGTGTCTCCAATGGCATCATCAGCCACTACTTTCAGGACAAGAATGGCCTGATCGCCGCCACCATGCGGTACCTGATGAATGTCCTGATCGAGAACGTCGCCGAGCGCCGACAGGCGCTGACAGATGACAGCCCGCGGGCCCATCTGCAGGTGATTATCGAAGGCAACTTCGACGCCAGCCAGGTCAATGGCCCGGCCATGAAAACCTGGCTCGCCTTCTGGGCCAGCAGCATGCACCAACCGTCATTGCACCGGTTGCAGCGGATCAACGATCACCGCTTGTATTCCAACCTGTGCTGCCAGTTCCGCCGCGTCCTGCCGTTGCCCGAGGCACGCAGCGCCGCCCGGGGCCTGGCTGCCTTGATCGACGGTTTGTGGTTGCGCGGCGCGCTGTCGGGAGACGCTTTCGACACCGTGCAGGCGCAGCGGATCGCTTACGAATACATGGATTTCCAATTGGCCAAGCAGGTGAGTTAGAGCCCACACAAAACGCTCAACCCCTGAACTGCCGCGCCGCGTTGTTGCCAAAACCTTGTGGCCCCACGCGGTGCGGTCAACGCCAACCACTTTATGCACTTGCGAGGACTTAAAAATGGCCCGTTTCGGACTGCAAAAACTCTACATCGACGGCGGCTACACCGACGCTGGCAGCGATGCCACCTTCGACGCCATCAACCCGGCCAACGGTGAAGTCCTTGCCCAAGTGCAACGCGCAACCTTCGACGACGTCGAACGCGCCGTGGTTTCGGCCGAGAAAGGCCAGAAAATCTGGGCCGCCATGACCGCCATGGAGCGCTCGCGCATCCTGCGCCGCGCCGTGGACATCCTGCGCGAGCGCAACGATGAACTGGCTGCCCTGGAAACCCTGGACACCGGCAAATCCTTCTCCGAAACCAAATACGTCGACATCGTCACCGGCGCCGACGTGCTGGAATACTACGCCGGCCTGGTGCCCGCCATCGAAGGCGAGCAGATCCCGCTGCGCACCACCTCGTTCGTCTACACCCGCCGCGAACCCCTGGGCGTGGTGGCCGGTATCGGCGCGTGGAACTACCCGATCCAGATCGCCTTGTGGAAATCCGCACCGGCCCTGGCCGCGGGCAACGCGATGATCTTCAAGCCCAGCGAAGTGACCTCCCTGACCACCCTGAAGCTGGCCGAGATCTACACCGAAGCCGGCCTGCCCGACGGCGTGTTCAACGTACTGACCGGCAGCGGCCGGGAAGTCGGCACCTGGCTGACCGAGCACCCGCGCATCGAAAAAATCTCCTTCACCGGCGGCACCGACACCGGCAAGAAGGTCATGGCCAGCGCTTCGAGCTCCTCGCTCAAGGACGTAACCATGGAACTGGGCGGCAAGTCGCCGCTGATTATCTTCGACGACGCCGACCTGGATCGCGCCGCCGACACCGCGATGATGGCCAACTTCTACAGCTCGGGCCAGGTGTGCACCAACGGCACCCGCGTGTTCGTGCCGACCCACCTCAAAGCCGCGTTCGAGGCCAAGATCGTCGAGCGCGTGGCGCGCATCCGCATCGGCAACCCGGAAGACGAAAACACCAACTTCGGCCCGCTGGTCAGCTTCGCCCACATGGAAAGCGTGCTTGGCTACATTGCCAAGGGTAAGGCCGAAGGCGCCCGCGTGCTGTGCGGCGGCGAACGCCTGAGCACAGGCGAACTGGCCAAGGGTGCGTTCGTCGCCCCGACCGTGTTCACCGACTGCACCGATGAGATGACTATCGTGCGCGAGGAAATCTTTGGCCCGGTGATGAGCATCCTCACCTACGACACCGAAGAAGAAGTGATCCGCCGCGCCAACGACACCGACTTCGGCCTGGCCGCGGGCCTGGTGACCAAGGACCTGAACCGCGCCCACCGCGTGATTCACCAGTTGGAAGCAGGCATCTGCTGGATCAACGCCTGGGGCGAATCCGACGCCAAGATGCCGGTCGGCGGCTACAAGCAGTCGGGCGTGGGCCGTGAAAACGGGATCAGCTCGCTGAACAACTTCACCCGCATCAAATCGGTACAGGTCGAGCTGGGCGATTACGCGTCGGTGTTTTAAACAGCCTTGAGCGGCAAGCTTCAAGCTGCCAGTAACCGCAGCTTGGCTTGCCGTAATCCCTGACGCACAGCGCGCTGCTCTTTCTTGCAGCTTGAAGCTTGGAGCTTGCCGCTTAAAGCTCCCCCGGAGTTCCCATGTCCCAAGAATTCGACTACATCATCATCGGTGCCGGCTCGGCCGGTAACACCCTGGCCACGCGCCTGACGGAAGACGAAGGCGTCACCGTCCTGCTGCTGGAGGCCGGTGGCCCCGACTATCGCTTCGACTTCCGCACCCAGATGCCGGCGGCCCTGGCGTTCCCGCTGCAAGGCCGGCGCTACAACTGGGCCTACGAGACCGACCCCGAGCCGCACATGAACGGGCGCCGCATGGAATGTGGCCGTGGCAAGGGCCTGGGCGGCTCGTCGCTCATCAACGGTATGTGCTACATCCGCGGCAACGCCCTGGACTACGACGGCTGGGCGAAAAACCCGGGCCTGGAAGACTGGAGCTACCTGGATTGCCTGCCGTATTTCCGCAAAGCGGAAACCCGCGACATCGGCCCCAACGACTACCACGGCGGCGAAGGCCCGGTCAGCGTGACCACGCCTAAACCGGGTAACAACCCGCTGTTCCACGCCATGGTCGAGGCCGGCGTGCAGGCCGGTTACCCGCGCACCGAAGACCTCAACGGCTACCAGCAGGAAGGCTTCGGCCCGATGGACCGCACCGTCACGCCCAACGGCCGGCGCGCCAGCACCGCCCGCGGCTACCTGGACACCGCCAAGAAACGCGACACCCTGACCATCGTCACCCACGCCCTGACCGACAAGATCCTGTTTGACGGCAAGCGCGCCACCGGCGTGCGCTACCTGGTGGGTTCGGCCGAGGAGCGCGTCGAAGCCCGCGCCCGCAAGGAAGTGCTGCTGTGCTCCGGCGCCATCGCCTCGCCGCAGATCCTCCAGCGCTCCGGTGTCGGCCCGGCGCAACTGCTGCAAAGCCTCGACATCCCGCTGGTCCACGACCTGCCAGGCGTCGGCGAAAACCTGCAGGACCACCTGGAGCTGTACCTGCAATACGCCTGCACCCAACCGGTGTCGCTGTACCCTTCGCTGCTCTGGTACAACCAACCGGCCATCGGCGCCGAATGGCTGTTCAACGGCACCGGCATCGGCGCCAGCAACCAGTTCGAGGCCGGCGGGTTCATCCGCACCCGCCCGGACTTCGAGTGGCCGAACATCCAGTACCACTTCCTGCCGGTGGCGATTAACTACAACGGCAGCAACGGCGTGAAGGAACACGGCTTCCAGGCGCACATGGGCTCCATGCGTTCGCCCAGCCGCGGGCGCATCCAGCTCACGTCCAAGAACCCACGCGACTACCCGAGCATCCTATTCAACTACATGGCCAGCGAGCAGGACTGGCAAGAGTTTCGCG
This sequence comes from Pseudomonas sp. MF08817, assembly GCF_059862705.1. NCBI lineage: Bacteria > Pseudomonadati > Pseudomonadota > Gammaproteobacteria > Pseudomonadales > Pseudomonadaceae > Pseudomonas > Pseudomonas sp. MF08817. The sequence goes on along the minus strand of NZ_JCBCUY010000041.1, from coordinate 17,643 downwards.
ATGGCATCCGCCTGACCCGCGAAATCATGCAACAGCCCGCGCTGGACGCCTTCCGTGGCCGCGAAATCAGCCCCGGCATCGACGTGCAGACCGACGAGCAACTGGACACCTTCATCCGCGAACACGCCGAAACCGCGTTCCACCCTTCCTGCTCGTGCAAGATGGGCACCGACGAGATGGCCGTGGTCGATGGCGAAGGCCGTGTGCACGGTTTGCAGGCCCTGCGCGTGGTGGATGCCTCGATCATGCCGCTGATTACCACTGGTAACCTGAACGCGCCGACGATCATGATCGCCGAGAAAATCGCCGACAAAATCCGCGGCCGCCAGCCCCTGCCACGCAGCACCGCCGCCTATTACGTGGCAGGCGACGCGCCGGTGCGCGGCAAGCCGTTGCGGGAAGTGAGCCGTACCGCGCAGTAATTGCGTTGCGGCTATCGCGAGCGGGCTCGCCCCACAGGAATCTCCATTTCCTAGTGGGAGCGAGCCCGCTCGCGATAAGGCCCACTCAAGCACTCGCCTAATTCCCACACCCCACCACCCTTGATCCCACAACCTCCCCCGGCCTACTCTAGGCCGCACACACGCTTCACCCCCGCCCCATCCAATACCCCCGCCACGAGGCTTTCTCATGTTTGATGTCGTCTCTTCGAGCAAATGGCCCACCGGCTATCTCATCAACCCCAATGTCGAGCCCCTGGACCCGAAGTGGTTGAAAGAATTCAGCAAGATCCCCGCCGCGGCCGTCAGTGACTGCCTTGGCCGCAATGTCGGTGGCCTGGGCCTCAAAGCCTTCCACGGCAATGCGCCGATGCTCGGCAGCGCCCTGACCGTGCGCGTGCGCCCCGGCGACAACCTGATGATCCTCAAGGCCATGCAGATGGCCCGCCCCGGTGACGTGCTGGTGATCGACGGCAGCGCCGACCTGACCCGCGCCGTGTTCGGCGGCATCATGCGTGCCATGGCCCTCAAGGCAGGGATCGTCGGCGTGGTCATCAACGGCGCCCTGCGCGACCTCGACGAATGGCAGACCGGCGAACTACCGGCCTACGCCATCGGCGGCGTACACCGTGGCCCGAGCACCGATGGCGGCGGCGAAATCAACGTACCGATCTCTTGCGCCGGCATGCTGGTAGCACCGGGCGACTTGATGATCGGTGACGGCGATGGCGTAGTCGCCGCCGCCCGCGCCGAGTTGCCGGAGCTGCTGGTGCGCTGCCACGACCTGCTGGCCCGCGAACAGGCTACGCTTGCCGCTATCGAGGCTGGCACCCTGGACCCGGACCGCTTCGACGCCATCCTGCGCGCCAAGGGTTGCCCGGTCTGATGCTAAAAAGCATCGCGGGCCAGCGCAGCGCAGCGCCGCTGGCCCGCGATAAGGCCCCCAAGGCCGCCAAAGCCCCAAGGAGGCCCCATGTTCACCGCCCACCCTACTCTCAAAAAGCACTTCGCCGCCCTGCGCACCGGTGCCGAGTTCTTTTCCCTGCGCCATGTGTGCGAGGCCGGCCAGTACCTGGCGGTGCGCAAGAACGTCGCCGCACCGCCGAGCCTGAGCCGCGATGAAGGCGCCATGCTCACCGCCCGGGTCAACGGCGTCGAAGCCTATGCCGCCACCAACGACCTATCCCTGGCCGGGCTGCAAGCCGCCCTTGACCGTGCCGAGCACCAGGCCCGCGCCATCGCCGCCCATGCCTTGCTCGATTTGCGCCAGCAGGCGGTATCCAGTGAGCGCGCCGACTACCTGTCGCCCAACCTCGACCAGGCCTTTCCATCCCTCAAGGACTGCTACCAGGTGCTGGCCGACGAATCCGCCGCCGTGCCCCGCGACGAGCGCCTGGTGAGTTGGGAGGCGAGCCTGGGTATCCGCCACGTCGAGCAGATCTACCTCAACAGCGCCGGCGCCGAGTTGCGCCAGGCACAGCGTTTTATCTTCCCGGGCCTGGAAGTCACCGCCTATGACGGCAGCGACAGCCAGACCCGCACCCTGGGCCGCGAGAACTTCGGCCAGCAGGGCGGCGCCGAAGTGCTCGGCCGCGCCGGCCTGATCGGCGCCGCGCCGCGGATCGCCGACCAGGCCCTGCAACTGCTGCTCGCGCCCAACACCCCACACGGCCCGCGCGACCTGCTGCTGACCCCCGACCAGATGATCCTGCAAATCCACGAGTCCATCGGCCACCCGCTGGAGCTGGACCGCATCCTGGGCGACGAGCGCAACTACGCCGGCACCAGTTTCGTCAAAGCCGATGACTTCGGCACCCTGCAATATGGCTCCGCGTTGCTCAATGTGACCTTCGACCCGCTGATCCCCGAGCAACTGGCAAGCTACCGCCATGACGACGATGGCACCCCGGCGCGCAAGGAATTCCTGATCCGCGCAGGGCGCCTGCTGCGGCCCATGGGCGGGGCGCTGTCGCAGTTTCGCGCTGGCCTCGACGGGGTGGCCAACAGCCGCGCCTGTAGCTGGAACCGCGCACCCATCGACCGCATGGCCAACCTCAATATCGAGCCGGGCGAGCACTCCATGGCGCAACTGGTGGCGGGCATCGAGCGCGGCATTTTGATGTCGACCAACCGCTCCTGGTCCATCGACGATGCGCGCAATAAATTCCAGTTCGGTTGCGAATGGGGCCAATTGATCGAAAACGGCGAACTCAAGGGCGTGGTGAAAAACCCCAACTACCGGGGCGTTTCCGCGCAGTTCTGGCGCAACCTCAGCGCCGTGGGCGATGCCAGCACCCTCAAGGTGTTGGGCACGCCCAATTGCGGCAAAGGCGAGCCGAACCAGGTGATCCGCGTGGGCCATGCTTCGCCGGCCTGCGTGTTCAGCCAGGTGGATGTATTTGGAGGAGATGCCTGATGGCCGAACAATTCAACCACCTGGTGACCTGGCTGCGCGGCGCCCTGCGCGAACCCGAGCAGTTCACCTTGAGCTACAGCGCCGAAACCTCGGCCTTCGTGCGGTTCAACCACGCCAAGGTGCGCCAGGCCGGGCAGGTGCAGCAGGCCAGCGTAGGGCTGAAACTGATTGATGGCGGGCGCCACGCCGACCTGGAGATCACCCTGGCCGGTGACCCCGCCGTGGACCGCCAGCGCCTCGCCGAGGGCTTGCAGCAACTGCGCGAAACCTTGCCGCTGCTGGCGCCGGACCCGTACCTGCTGCTCAACCACGACGGCTGGCACAGCCAAGCTGTGCAGGCGCAGCCGCTGCCGGACGTCGGCCATGTGGTCGAGCAGATCAGCCGCGCCGCCGCTGGCCTGGATTTGGTCGGCATCTATGCCGCAGGCCCCATCAGCCGTGGCTTCGCCAGTTCGGCGGGGGCCTTTGGCTGGCACGAGGCCAATAGCTTCAACCTCGACTTCAGCCTGTTTCACGCCAATGGCGAAGCGGTAAAGGCCAGTTACGCCGGCCACGCCTGGAGCGACGAGGCCTTCGCCCAGCGCTTTGCCCTGGCGCGCCAGCAACTGGATTACCTGGGCCGGCCCTTGCACGCCGTGGCGCCGGGCCAATACCGCGCTTACCTGGCGCCGGCGGCCATGGAAGAAATCATCGGCCTGCTGGCCTGGGGCGGTTTTTCCGCCCAGGCCATCGCCAGCAAAAGCAGTCCGTTGCAGCGCCTGTATGGCGGTGAGCAGGCGTTCAGCCCGCTGCTGAGCCTGGAAGAGAAGGTCAGCGGTTCCCTCAGCCCGGCATTTTCCGGCGAAGGCTACCCGCGCAGCGACCTGACCCTGATCCGCGCAGGCCTGGCCGAAGCGCAACTGGTCAGCTCGCGCAGCGCCGCCGAGTACGGCTTGAGCGCCAACGGCGCGGGCGGCGGTGAAAGCCCCGGTGCCCTGAGCATGGCCCCCGGCACCCTGGCCCAGGCCGATATCCTGGAGCAATTGGGCACCGGCCTGTACATCAGCAACCTGTGGTATTTGAATTACTCGGACCAACCGGCCGCACGCATGACCGGCATGACCCGCTTCGCCACGTTCTGGGTGGAAAACGGCCAGATCCAGGCGCCGGTCAGCACCATGCGTTTTGACGACAGCGCCTACAGCCTGCTCGGCTCGCACCTGCTGGCGCTGACCCGCGAGCGCGAACTGCTGCTGTCGGCCAGCACCTACAGCCAGCGCCACACCGACTCGGCGCTGCTGCCGGGGGCACTGGTGAGCCGGTTGACGTTGACGCTGTAAACCACTATTTCCATGAAAGATCCGCACGGTGGGCGCGAGCCAGCTCGCGATAGCAGCCTGCTAGTCGATCGCTTAGGTGGCTGACACTCCACTATCGCGAGCAGGCTCGCTCCCACAGGAGATTGGCGGCGCATCACACTCCCGATAACAGCGAGGCCCCATGCCCAACCGCCCAGCCCTTGATGCCACCACCGCCCGCTGGATCCCGTGGGTGGTGGCCATTGCGTTTTTCATGCAGTCCCTGGACGGCACCATCCTCAACACCGCGCTGCCGGCCATGGCCCGGGACTTGGCCGAAGACCCGTTGCGCATGCAGGGCGTCATCATCGCCTACATGCTCACCGTGGCCCTGTTGATCCCGGCCTCGGGCTGGATCGCCGACCGCTTTGGCACCAAAAAGATTTTCTTCGGCGCCATCTTGCTGTTCAGCCTCGGCTCGTTGCTGTGCGCGCTGTCCAATAGCCTCGGCATGCTGATCGGCGCGCGGGTGGTGCAGGGCCTGGGCGGGGCGCTGATGCTGCCGGTCGGCAGGCTGGTGGTGCTGCGCGCCTACCCGCGCTCAGAGTTGGTGCGCATCATGGGCTTCATCACCATCCCCGGTTTGCTCGGGCCGTTGCTGGGGCCCACCACGGGCGGCTGGATGGTGCAGTACCTGTCCTGGCACTGGATTTTCCTTATCAACCTGCCCGTGGGGCTGATCGGTTGCTACGCGGTGTGGCGCTTTATCCCGGACCTGCGCGGCAGCGAACGCACCCGCTTCGACGGCTTCGGCTTTTTGCTGTTTGGTGCTGCCATGGTGCTTATCACCATCGCCATGGAAGGCCTGGGGGAACTGCACCTGCCCCACCTGCGGGTGATGCTGTTGCTGTTCGCCGGCCTGGCGTGCCTGGCGGCGTACTGGCTGCGGGCCGGGCACGTGGACACGCCGCTGTTCGCCCCGGCGCTGTTCAAAACCCGCACCTTCGCCGTGGGCATCCTGGGCAACCTGTTCGCACGCCTGGGCAGCGGCGCACTGCCGTTTTTGGTGCCGCTGTTGCTGCAAATAGCCCTGGGCTACTCGCCGTCCCAGGCGGGGATGAGCATGCTGCCCCTGGCCGCCGCCGCGATGCTGGCCAAGTCCGTGGCACGGCCGTTGATCGAGCGCCTGGGTTACCGCGTGGTGCTCACCGGCAACACCCTGGCCCTGGGCCTGATGCTGGCGAGCATGGGCCTGGTCAGCGAGCAGACGCCTTATTGGCTGTTGCTCCTGCAACTGGCGGTGCTGGGGGCGATCAACTCGCTGCAATTCACCGCGATGAACACCGTGACCCTGATCGACCTCGACGACGCCAGCGCCAGCAGCGGCAACAGCCTGTTGTCGGTAGTGGCGCAATTGGCCCTGAGCCTGGGCGTGGCTTGCGCCGGGGCGCTGCTGGGCGGCTTTACCGGGCAAAGCGGCAGCGGTGAAGTCAGCACCGTGCTCGGCGCGTTCCAGTTGACCTTCCTCACCGTCGGCGTGATGGCCATGCTCGCGGCGGCGATCTTCCTGCAACTCTCGCCCACGGACGGAAAACGCGCCCGGCCGGCTCAGGAGCACATAGAGCATTAGCGGCAGCGGCAAGGGGTGAGCTTTAAGCTGCGAGCTTGTCGCTCAGTGCTTGCGGCTGCCCCCTCTCCCCTCGTCAGGAATATGCGAGAAGTTCGCGGGGGGGCTGTTACACTGCGCGACATTTTGTTTTGCAGGCCCGTCCCGTGACCACCATCGCCACCGCTTTTAATACTTTGCCGCTGTCCGCCGCCATGCTGGCTAACCTCGACTCCCTCGGTTATGCCCAGATGACGCCGATCCAGGCGCAGAGCTTGCCGGTGATCCTCAAAGGGATGGACCTGATTGCCCAGGCCAAGACCGGCAGCGGCAAAACCGCTGCTTTTGGCATCGGCCTGCTAAACCCGATCAACCCGCGCTTTTTCGGCTGCCAGGCCCTGGTGATCTGCCCGACCCGCGAGTTGGCCGACCAGGTGGCCAAGGAAATTCGCCGTTTGGCCCGCGCCGAAGACAACATCAAGGTTCTGACCCTGTGTGGCGGCGTGTCGTTCGGCCCGCAGATCGCTTCGCTGGAGCACGGCGCGCACATCATCGTCGGCACGCCGGGGCGCATCCAGCAGCACCTGCGCAAGGGTTCGCTGGTGCTCCACGGCCTCAATACGCTGATCCTCGATGAAGCCGACCGCATGCTCGACATGGGTTTCTACGACTCCATCGAAGAAATCATCGCCCAGAGCCCGGAACGCCGGCAGACCCTGCTGTTCTCCGCCACTTACCCGGTGGGCATCAAGCAGTTGGCCTCCAAGTTCATGCGCAACCCGCAGCAGGTGAAGGCCGAAGCCTTCCACGACGACAGCCAGATCGAGCAGCGCTTCTACGAAATCTCCCCCGAGGAGCGCATGGACGCGGTGGTGCGGGTACTGGCGCATTTCCGCCCGGCGTCCACCGTGGCGTTCTGCTTCACCAAGCAGCAAGTGCAGGAAACCGTCGACCACCTGAGCGCCAAGGGCATCAGCGCCGTCGGGCTGCACGGCGACCTGGAGCAGCGTGACCGCGACCAGGTCCTGGCGATGTTCGCCAACCGCAGCACCTCGGTGCTGGTGGCCACCGACGTCGCGGCCCGCGGCCTGGACATCGATGCCCTGGACATGGTCATCAACGTTGAGCTGGCCCGCGACTCGGAAATCCACATCCACCGCGTTGGCCGTACCGGCCGCGCCGGCGAAAAAGGCATCGCCATCAGCCTGGTGGCACCGTCCGAAGCGCACCGCGCCCAGGCCATCGAGCAGTTGCAAAAAGCCCCCCTGAGCTGGGACCAACTGGACAACCTGCCGTCCCAGGGCGGCGCACCGCTGCTGCCGCAGATGAGCACCCTGTGCATTGGCGCCGGGCGCAAGGACAAAGTCCGCCCCGGCGACATCCTCGGCGCCCTGACCGGCGACGCGGGCATCCCCGGCGCCCAGGTCGGCAAAATCGCGATCTTCGACTTCCAGGCCTTCGTCGCCGTGGAACGCGGCATCGCCAAACAGGCCCTGCAACGCCTCAACGACGGCAAGATCAAGGGCCGCTCGTTGCGCGTGCGCATCTTGTAATAGCAAAACCCCTTCCCTGTGGGAGCACGCCCGCTCCCACAGTCAGGTTTGTAGTCAGACACCAAGAGGACACCGCTTTGCGCTCTACCCAAGTCGTCATCATCGGCGCTGGCGCCGCAGGCCTGATGTGCGCGCTGACCGCCGCCGGGCGCGGGCGCGAGGTGCTGTTGCTGGACCACGCCAACAAGGCCGGCAAGAAGATCCTCATGTCCGGCGGCGGGCGTTGCAATTTCACCAATATGTACACCGAGCCGGGCAATTTCCTGTCCCACAACGCGCACTTCTGCAAATCCGCCCTGGCGCGCTACACCCAATGGGATTTCATCGCCCTGGTGGCCAAGCACGGCGTGCCGTACCACGAGAAAAAACTCGGCCAACTGTTCTGCGACAACAAGGCCAGCGACATCCTCACCATGCTCCTGGACGAATGCGAACAGGCGGGCGTCAAGCTGCATCTGGACACGAGCATCGAGCAGATCGCAAAACTCGATGGCGGCTATCAACTCGCCACCACCCTGGGCGAGGTGCGCTGCCAATCCCTAGTGATCGCCACGGGCGGGCTGTCGATCCCCACCCTGGGCGCCACCGGTTTCGGCTACCAAGTGGCGCGCCAGTTCGGCCACGAACTGCTGCCGACCCGCGCCGGCCTGGTGCCGTTCACCATCACCGACCAGCTCAAAGACCTGTGCGCCGAGCTGTCGGGCACTTCAGTCGATTGCCTGGTCAGCTGCAACGAGCAGAGCTTTCGCGAAAATATCCTGTTCACCCACCGCGGCCTCAGCGGCCCGGCGATCTTGCAGATTTCCTCGTTCTGGCAACCGGGCGACAGCGTGGAAATCAACCTGCTGCCCGACCACGACGCGGCGCAGTGGCTCAACGAGCAACAGGCCGAACGCCCCAACAGCGAACTCAAGACCCTGCTGGGGGAGCTCTTCACCAAGAAAATGGCCAACCTGCTGGCCGACCACTGGTTCGTCTCCAAACCGATGAAGCAGTACACCCACGGCGAACTGGCGGCCATCGCCGAGAAACTGGCGAACTGGCGCCTGGTGCCGGCCGGCACCGAGGGCTACCGCACGGCGGAAGTGACCCTGGGCGGCGTGGACACCCGCGAAGTGTCGTCCAAGACCATGGAATCGCTGAAAAGCCCCGGCCTGTACTTTATCGGCGAAGTGCTGGACGTCACCGGCCACCTGGGCGGTTTCAACTTCCAGTGGGCGTGGGCCTCGGGGTATGCGGCGGCGCAGTACGCCTGACACCGGTGCAAGCGCAGCACCAACCCTGTGGGCGCGAGCCGGGCGGCGCTGCGCTCGCCCGCGATAACGGCATGACTGCTGGGTAGACAGGTGTTGGCTGTAATGGCCTCATCGCGGGCAGGGCCCGCTCCCACAGTTGAACGGTGGTGTGGGTGGGGTTTTCATTTTTTTCTATGGGCGCGAGCCTGCTCGCGATGGCCGAAGAGTAGGGGTAAGACAGTTGCTCCCACACACCCTCCCCTAGAAAACCACCCCAGGAACACATTTTGCTTGTTGGATGTGATTGCCAGTATTGCGCCAGCGTCCATACTGGCCCAATTTAGCCCACCGCCCGCCAAGGCCTTTTGCCCTTCATGTCATCGACCTCGTTCCGTCACTCCCTGCGGCGCCTCTGGGCCCTGGATAAGTTCAGCTACAGCGTGCGGGTGTTCATTGCCCTGACCGGCAGCATGGCGCTGTGCTGGTATCAGGATGAAATGGGCCTGCTGATCCCGCTGTTTTTGGGGATTATCGCCAGCGCCCTGGCCGAAACCGACGACAGTTGGCAGGGCCGCCTCAATGCCCTGGCCGTGACCCTGGTGTGCTTTAGCATCGCCGCATTCGCCGTCGAGTGGTTGTTCCCCTACCCGTGGGTTTTCGTGATCGCCCTGGCCCTGGCCAGTTTCGCCCTGACCATGCTCGGCGCCCTGGGCGAGCGCTATGGGGCGATTGCCTCGGCCACGCTGATTTTGTCGGTGTACACCATGATCGGCGTCGATCAGCGCGGCGGCGCGGTCACCGATTTCTGGCACGAGCCGGTGCTGCTGGTGGCGGGCGCGGCGTGGTACGGGTTGCTGTCGGTGCTGTGGCAGGCGCTGTTTTCCAACCAACCGGTGCAGCAGAGCCTGGCGCGCTTGTTTCGCGAACTGGGTTACTACCTCAAGCTCAAGTCGTCGCTGTTCGAGCCGATCCGGCAGATGGACGTGGAGGCGCGGCGCCTGGAGCTGGCGCAGCAAAACGGCAAAGTGGTGGCGGCGCTCAATGCCGCCAAGGAAATCATCCTGCACCGTGTAGGCAATGGCCGGCCGGGGTCGAAGGTCAGCCGCTACCTCAAGCTGTACTTCCTGGCCCAGGACATCCACGAACGCGCCAGCTCTTCCCATTACCCGTACAACGCCCTGGCCGAGGCGTTCTTCCACAGTGACGTGCTGTTCCGCTGCCAGCGCCTGTTGCGCCAGCAGGGCAAGGCCTGCCAGGCCCTGGCCGAGTCGATCCAGTTGCGCCAGCCGTTCGTCTACGACGCCAGTTTCGCCCAGGCCCTGGGCGACCTGGATGCGTCCCTGGAACACCTGCGCATACAGAGCAACCCGGCCTGGCGCGGCCTGCTGCGCTCGCTGCGCGCCCTGGCGGCCAACCTGGCCACCCTCGACCGTTTGCTCAGCGACGCCAGCAACCCCGACAGCCTGGCGGACGCCACCGACAGCAGCCTGCTGGACCGCTCGCCGCGCAACCTCAAGGACGTGTGGACGCGCCTGCGCACTCAGTTGACGCCCACCTCGCTGCTGTTCCGCCATGCCCTGCGCCTGCCGCTGGCGCTAAGCATCGGCTACGGCATGGTGCATTTGATCCACCCGTCCCAGGGCTACTGGATCATCCTCACCACGCTCTTCGTCTGCCAGCCGAACTACGGCGCCACGCGGCGAAAACTCGGGCAGCGGATCATCGGCACCGCCATCGGCCTGACCGTGGCCTGGGCGCTGTTCGACCTGTTCCCCAACCCGCTGGTGCAGTCGTGCTTCGCCATCGCCGCCGGGGTGGTGTTCTTTATCTACCGCACCTCGCGCTACACCCTGGCCACGGCCGCGATCACCCTGATGGTGCTGTTCTGCTTCAACCAGGTGGGCGACGGTTATGGGCTGTTCCTGCCGCGCCTGTTCGACACCCTGTTGGGCAGCCTGATCGCCGGGCTGGCGGTGTTCCTGTTCCTGCCGGACTGGCAGGGCCGGCGCCTGAACAAGGTGCTGGCCAACACCCTGACCTGCAACAGCATCTACCTGCGCCAGATCATGCAGCAGTACGCCAACGGCAAAAGCGACGACCTGGCCTACCGCCTCGCCCGGCGCAATGCCCACAACGCCGACGCGGCACTGTCCACCACCCTGGCCAACATGCTGATGGAGCCGGGGCATTTTCGTAAGGAAGCGGACGTCGGTTTTCGCTTTTTGGTGCTGTCCCACACCCTGCTCAGCTACCTCTCGGGCCTGGGCGCGCACCGCGACACCCAACTGCCCGGCGAGGTGCGCGAACACCTGATCGAAGGCGCGGGCGTGCGCCTGGCGGCCAGCATCGACGAAATCGCCCAGGGCCTGGCCAGCAAACAACCGATCGCCATCCAGAGCGACGCCGAAGAAGCCCTGGCCAATGAGCTGGAGCAGATGAGCGACGACATCGACGAAAGCCAGCGCCTGGTGCAAAGCCAGTTGGCGCTGATCTGCCGGCAACTGGGGCCGCTGCGCACCTTGGCGGCGCATCTCATCAAGGATACGAGCGAGGTTTAGCGCCCACAGGCTCGCCTGCAAGGAGATGGTTCAGTGCGCCATCCCATGCTGGCGCAAGAGGCGCTGATAACTGCCATCGGCCTTCATGGCCGCGATCTCGCGGTCGAAACCGGCGACGATCTGCTGGTGCTCGGGGTTTTTCAGGCTGACCAGAATGTGCAGGCTGTTTTCGCTCAAGGACTTGGGCAAAAACTCCACCGCATTGCGCACCCGAGGGGATTCGCGGGACAGGTGATAGCGCGCCACGAACTCGTCTTCCAGGGTCAGCTTGACCCGGTCGGCGGCGAGCATGCGCACCGCCATGGAAAAGTTGTGTACCGGCACCTTCTGCAACCCCGGGTCTTCGTCGAATGCCTGGGAATAGGCGTAGCCGCGCACCACCGCCACCGGGTACTCGTGCAGTTGCTGCAGGTTCTTGTATTCGATGGGCGCGTCCTTGCGCTTGAGAAAGCGCACGCGGTTGAGCAGGTACTCGCCGGAGAACTGCCCCAGATGGGTGCGTGCCTCGTTGAACCAAGCGTTGACCAGCACGTCATAGCGACCTTCGCCGATGCCCAGCAACGCCCGGGCCCAGGGCACTTGCTCGAACTCGCTGGCATACCCCGCCCGCGCCAGGGCGGTGCTGACAATGTCGGTGGCCAAGCCGCCGTTGAGCAGCGTGGCGTCGGTAAAGGGGGGCCAGGCATCCGCCACCAGGCGCAGTTTTTCCCCGTGCGCGTGCTGCCCTAGCAAGAGCAATCCGATCAAAGCAAAGGCTCGATGCAATCGCGACATGCTAAAACGTCCTTAGCGGGCGGGTGCCCTGCGTGTTTTTAGCTCAAACCGAAGACCGATGCGTCGGTGGCCGGGCCCATCTGCGGCCTTAACCTTAGCTCATCACAGCTATTTGCAAGCTGCACAGCAGATTACACAAAGAAGTCAGCCCCGCGCAAAATGAATGATGGCAATTTGATTGCTCTCACAAAAACAGACGCCCCGCAGCGGCAGACAAGGCGCGACGGGGCGCTTAGTATCCAGGGAAGTTTTCCTACAGGACGAAGCGATGACCATTGAATGGGTGTGCAAACACCACAGCGACTTGGGCAAGGAACAGCTCTATGCCCTCCTCAAACTGCGCGACGAGGTATTTGTCGTGGAACAGAAGTGTGCCTACCAAGACCTCGATGGCCTGGACCTGGACGGCGACACCTGCCACCTGATGGGCTGGGAGGGTGATGAGTTGGTGGCGTACCTGCGCCTGCTCGACCCCACGTCCCAGGGCGGCGACGTGGTGATTGGCCGGGTGGTGACCGCCGAATCGACCCGCGGCAAGGGCCTTGGCCATGAGCTGATGAAACAGGGCCTCAAACAGGCCGAAAAATACTGGCCCGAAGTGCCGATCTACCTCTCGGCCCAGGCCCATTTGCAGGGTTACTACGCCAACTACGGCTTTGAAGTAGCAGGCGAGCCGTATGTCGAAGACGGCATTCCCCATATCGGCATGCGCAGGGTGTCGTCGTTGTAGCAAGCGGTAGGGCTCAGGGGTAGCCCAACACAGCCTTGATCCGCCCCAGGTGCAGGGTGATCCAGCCTTTGTCGATGGCGCCCCAGTCGCGGATGCGGTAGCGCCCGGCGTGGTTGCGGGCACCGTCCTGTTGCTCGAACTCGCAGACGATGTCCAGGTCTGCCAGGGCGGCGATGGTGTCCTGGGCGGTGCGCCGGGGCATGCCGGTGGCTTCGGTGAGGGCTGGCACGCTACTGGCCAGTTGGCTGTCGATCAGGTACGCCACGTAGAGGCGTCGGTAAAAGCTGCTTTTGGTCTTGCTCACGTCCATCGGCTTATTCCTGAATGGTTTTTGGCGGCAGATCCCGGTACGTCAAGTACACCCGCAGGTCGAACTCCAGTTGGTGGTAGCCGGGGAGCATGTGCTCGCAGAGTTGGTAGAACGCCTTGTTATGGTCCGACTCTTTGAAGTGCGCCAGCTCATGCACCACGATCATGCTCAAAAACTGCGGCGCCGCGTCTTTGAACAACGAGGCGATGCGGATCTCTTTCTTGGCCTTGAGCTTGCCGCCTTGCACCCGGGAAATGGCCGTATGCAGGCCCAACGCGCGGTGGGTCAGGTCCAGGCGATTGTCGAACAGCACTTTGTCGATGGCCGGTGCGTTGCGCAGATGCTCCTGTTTGAGGGCCAGGGCGAAGTTGTACAACGCTTTGTCGCTCTGCACCGCATGCTTGTCGGGGTAGCGCTGGTGCAGGTAATCGCCAAGACGATCCTGCGCGATCATCTGGCGCACTTGTTCCTGCAACGCAAAAGGGTAGGCCTGGAGGTATTTAAGGGCAGTCATGGGGCGGCAACGGGGCGTAAAAGGTCGCCAGTGTACCCAATTCAGTCGCGTACTGCGCTCCAGTCAAAGGCCAGGGGAAATTGGCTGGCGTCCCCGGCGAGCAGCGGCCGCGCCACCAAGTAGCCCTGCACGTACTCGCAGCCGTGGGCGTGCAGCCACTCGTACTGCGCCAGGGTTTCCACCCCTTCGGCCACCACCAGCAGGCCGAACTGCTTGCACAACTCAATGACACCGCGGGCCATGGCTGCGTCGCGGGGCGATTCCAGTAGCCGCGCCACCAAGTGCCGATCGAGTTTGAGGGTGTCCAGGTCCAGGTCGCGCAGATGGGCCAGGGAGCAATCTCCCGAGCCGAAATCATCCAGCGCCACCCGCACCCCCAGGTTGCGCAACAGGCGCAGTTGCTTGCGCGTTTCGTCCAGGTTGCGCACCAGGGTGTCCTCGGTCACCTCCACCTCCAGTTGCCCGGGGCGCAGGCCGTGGCGCTCCAACACCTGGCGCAGCTCAGTGACCAGGTTGGGCATGCCGAACTGTGTGCTGCTCAGGCTCACGGCCAGCACCAGGTCATCGTTGAACACGGTGCTCCACGCGCGGCGCTGGGCAGTACTTTGCTGGTAGATCCAACTGCCCAGGCGGCTGATGAGGCGTGCCTCTTCCAGCAACGGCAAAAACAGCCCCGGCGGCACATCGCCAACGCTGGGGTGCTGCCAGCGCAACAAAGCCTCAAAACCACGCAAACGGCCATCGGTGATGGACACCTGGGGCTGGTAGACGAGGTTGAAATCCTTGCTTTCGATGGCCGTGCGCACGCTTTCTTCGAGCATCAAGCGCGAGCGGGCGCGGCCGTTCATTTCGTGATCGTAGAAGCGGTATTGCTGGCGCCCGGCGCGCTTGGCCTCGTACATGGCGATATCCGCCGCGCGCAAAAGGCCATCGAGGTTGGCGCCGCAATCGGGGTAGGTGGCGATGCCGATGCTCGCCCCCAGGGTCATGTCCAGGCCTTCGATTTGCTGGCAGATGGACAGGCGTTCGATGAGCTTTTCAGCGATTTTCGCCGCTTGCTCCGGGAACTCCAGATCCAGCAACGCGGTGAACTCATCGCCGCCCATGCGCGCCAAAATGTCGAATGAGCGCAGGCTGCCTTTCAACTGCTCCGACACCCAGCGCAGCACCCGGTCGCCGGCGTCGTGGCCCAGGCAATCGTTGACCCGCTTGAAACCGTCCAAGTCCAGGTAGAGCAGCACCGAGGTGGTGCTGGTGCGCTCGTTGCGCAGCAATTGGTTTTCTGCGGCCTGATAAAAACCGCGGCGGTTGAACAACCCGGTCAGCGGGTCGGTGACGGCTTGATACTCCAGTTGCTGGTGCAGGTGGCGCACCACCGACATGTCCAGCACCGTCACCACCATGGCCTTCTGCTCGGCCGGCAGCGGCGCACACGACAGCGCCACCGGCAGCAACTGCCCTGGCGCGGTACGCAGTAAGGCATCGTGCAGGCGCCAGGTTTCGCCTCGGCGGTAGGTTTCGTAGAGCAGGGAATCCGCCCAATTCGGCACGTGGGGGTTTTGCAGGAAGGCGATGAACTCCGTGCCCTGCAACTCGCCAACAGTGGCGTTGAGCAAACGGCAGATCGCCGGGTTGGCGAAGCGGATCACACCGTCCTCGTCCACTACCAGGATGCCCTCGGCGGCGTTGTCCAGCACCGAGGCGTTGAACGCCCGCGCCACCTCCAGGTCATGGCTCAGGCGCTGCAAGGCACGGCGGTTGCGCTGATGTTCCAGCAACGCCTGCACCTTGGGCTTGAGGATCTGCGGGTCGAAGGGTTTGAACAGGTAATCCACCGCGCCGCTGGCATAGCCCTTGATGACGGCATCCTGGGACTGCTCGTTGGCGGTGAGGAAAATGATCGGGGTCAACCGCGTGCGCTGGCTGCCGCGCATCAAACGGGCAACTTCAAAGCCGTCCATGCCGGGCATCTGCACATCCAGCAGCACCAAGTCGACTTCGTGCTCGAGCAGCAGTCCCAAGGCTTCAACCCCGGAGGCCGCAGTCATTACCTGCCAGTCCTGGCGCTGCAACAGCGCGCGCATACTGACCAAATTCTCGGGATAGTCATCGACTATCAAAAGGACCGAACTGCTGTCACCAGGCTTGGGCTGCGCGCATTCCATGCTGCTTCTCTTGTCGGAGCGTCCTGCCGGCGATCGAACGGAAAACCGGGCAAATACTGAGCCTTCACTCTAGACCCGGTTATGGGAAAGCAATAGGAAAGCCCCGGCCCTCAAGGGCCCAAACCCGTGGGCAGCCGACTAACGGTAGGAAATGGCCATCTTGTAGGACAGGAATTGTCGTTTCCAGATGTGCGATCTACGCCAATGGCCAGGTACAAAAAAGCCCGAGCGTCGCCACCCGGGCCTTTACCTGGCTTACTGCCTGGGCTGCGGCCTTTAGTTGAACGGCACCGGCAGCGGCGTCTGCGCCGAAGAGGGCGGCAAGATCGGCAGTTTGAAGTCCGGTTGATCGCCGGTCAGGGTCTTGAGGAAGGCCACGATCTAGCCCACTTCATCGGTGCTCAGCTTGCGCCCCAGTTGCAGGCGGGCCATCACGTCCACCGCTTCTTCGAGTTTCCAGTACGCGCCGTCGTGGAAGTAGGGGTAGGTCAGCTCGACGTTACGCAGCGTCGGCACTTTGAAACGCATGCGGTCGGCGTCCTTGCCGGTCAGGCCGGCTACGCCTTCGGCGGGGTTCTTGGTGGCGTAGGGTTCGACCACGCCCATCTTCTGGAACGAACCGCCGCCCACGGCTTCGCCGTTGTGGCAGGCCACGCAACCGATGGATTTGAACAGTTGATAACCGGTTTGCGCCGTGGCGCTGATGGCTTTGCTATCACCCTTCAACCAGCGGTCGAATGGTGCGTTGGGGGTGACCAGGGTTTTCTCGAACTCGCCAATGGCGTCGGTCACCTGCTCGATATCGACCGCGTTCTTACCGTAGACCTTCTTGAACGCTTCGCGGTATTGCGGGATAGACGCCACCACGTCCACCGCCAGGTTGTGGGTAAAGCCCATCTCCCCCGGGTTGGCAATCGGCCCGCCGGCCTGCTCGGCCAGGGTCTTGGCGCGCCCGTCCCAGAACTGCGCGATGCTCATCCCCGAGTTGAGCACCGTGGGCGAGTTGATCGGCCCCTGGTGCCAGTTATGCCCGATCGACGTCGGCAGGTTGTCGCTGCCGCCCATGCTCAGGTTGTGGCACGAGTTGCAGGAAATAAACCCGGACTTGGACAGGCGCGGGTCAAAGAACAATTGCTTGCCCAACTCCACCTTGCCCGCATCCGCCACCTTCACCGGTTGCACCGGCACAATGGGCTCGTTGCTCGCCACCATCCCCGAGGCACTCGCCACCAACCCCATGCCCAACATGAAAATCATCGGTCTAAACACGGTACTGCTCCCTTTGCTGTTTTTGGTCTGCTTCAACCATGGGTCAGCCAAGGGCCGGAGTGGGTGATTTGAGTCAATGGGGCGCGGGGTTGGCGTGCGACAAAAGCGCTGGGGGTGTGTGGAGGGGGGGGCAACGCTGGGTACTTGATAATGAAACAAGCGAGTCGATGCAAAAAAGGGATGGATATATTAAAAAAAACCTACCCATCCCCTTTGTCAAACATGACATGGCAAAACCACACTTAAGTCCACGGCAATTTATTAATCCTGACAAAGTCGATATTTTCAACTTCGACGAGTCCATCAGGGTAAGTAAAACTCCGCGTCCCTGCCAACCTCACCTCACTTAAACTGAGGCTCCATGAATAAGTTCTATCGCCTTCCACCGTCGTAAATTTCATACCCCAGCCATGCGTAATGGGATTTGCCGTTGGTTTGAACTGCAACCCCACTTGGCTGGTGCGTGTCATCACCCAACCATGAACTTCCCCTAAAATTGGATTCGATAGATCCAAGTACATTTCCTGGCCCATACGGCCGTACATGCCTTTGATATCTGCCATTTCAAGCACTCCTCTAATACACAGTACAACGAACAACCCAAGTCTCGCTCACAAGCTAACGTTGAGCAGGAAGTACATAATATGAAGAACACGAAATAATATGAACCCCTGAATTCATAGAATAAGTGCAACGTTTGAAACGATAGGCAGAGAGTCAGCCACCGGTAGAATCCAGGCTCTCACACCGAAGGATTCAAGCGCAGATGACTACGCATTACCGGCAGCTGACTCAG
>NZ_JCBCUY010000040.1:0-46202 GCF_059862705.1 Pseudomonas sp. MF08817 | reverse complement strand
GTGCAAGCAGATCGGCTCGGTTCGGTCAGACGTCCATTGATGATGATGTTTTGGAAGCGGGATTGCGTTCGCTTAGCAAGTGCAGAAAAGTTAACTGACTGTTGCACTTGCTCCTTGAGACCGCCATGATGGTTTTTGATGCCTGCCCTGAAGTGCCTGGTTTTTAGGTGGGTTAAAAGTTTAGGCAGGTGGGTAGATATTACTGATACTGATTTTGTCCTGTTCGCTGAGTTCTGTGTTATAGCCAACTGTCCAATCGCCGATGGTTAGATCGTTGAGTATTTCATAATGCATGATGGAGTGGGGGTCGTAAGAGCCACGATAAATATCGGGGCTATTATCGATATCGAACAAGTTGTAGGTGATTTCCTCGAGAGTCCATCCTTGGGTTTCTTGGAAATAACGAAAGGCTTTTTCCTTGTCCCAGGGAATGTTGGCGCTGGGATGTTGGTGTTCGTGGCTCAACCCTAGAGCGTGGCCGAACTCATGCAAGAGCGTGGGGTTGAAATCCTCGCTGGTATGCGGGGTTGCGATGCTCAGCGTTGGCTCATAGGAGGGGACGGACAATGCGTCGGTACCCATCACTGATTCGTTGAACTTGGCGTTCAGTGCAATACGAATATCGCCATGGTCACCGTCTTCAAACTCGAACTTCAAGTTGACATAGGGCTCCCACATCCGGATGACCTGCTCAACTCGGGCCTTGATCGCTTCAGGCAAAGCCTGCGTGAAGGTGATGGTGATAGTCCGGCCAGGGCTCCAGCACTTGCTATAGAAGCCAACGGCGCGTTTTGAACGGCTGTTAGTGGGTTGGCAGAGTGCGTTAAGCGGGTTTTCGTTAATCGCACAGCTATAAGCGTGCTGTTCATTGTGTGGGCAGGTTATCTTGCAGAAGTGGTGGGTGGGCATAGAGTAACTTCCTTGTTTTATTGCATGGTGGCCTCTTTCCGTAGAGGCGTAAGTTGTTTTGTTTATAGAAGGTTAGTTTGATAGTGAAGGTTGTAAAGTTCGCGGGGTGGTGCTGCTGTAACTTGATATTTTTGTTTGGCTTTTGATGGTGGCCCCACCCTGCGTTGCACAGGGTGGGGCGCTGTAAGTTAGCGCTTGCGGATAATGAAGTCGCGCATGCGGGTGGCCGCTTCTATGCACTCGGCCAGGGGGGCGACCAGTGCCAGGCGCACGCGACCGGCGCCGGGGTTGTGGCCATCGACTTCGCGTGACAGGTACGAGCCCGGCACGACGGTGACGTGCTCTTCGACGAACAGATCGCGGCAGAACGCGGCGTCGTCGCCCTGTACGTTGGGCCACAGGTAGAAACCGCCATCGGGGCGCTGCACGTCCAGCACCGGGCTGAGGATGTCGAGTACCGCGTCGAATTTTTCGCGGTACAGGGCACGGTTGGCGGCGACGTGTTCTTCGTCGTTCCACGCCGCAATGCTGGCAAGTTGGGTTTGGATCGGCATCGCGCAGCCATGGTAGGTGCGGTACAGCAGGAACGCCTTGAGGATTTCGGCGTCGCCGGCCACGAAACCTGAACGCAGGCCGGGCAGGTTGGAGCGCTTGGACAGGCTATGGAACACCACGCAGCGTTTGAAGTCCTGGCGGCCCAGTGCCACGCAGGCGCTGAGCAGGCCCGGTGGCGGGGTCTGTTCGTCGAAATACAGTTCGCTGTAGCACTCGTCGGCGGCGATCACAAAGTCGTGCTTATCGGCCAGGGCGATGAGGTTTTTCAGGGTGTCGAGCGGGATCAGCGCGCCGGTGGGGTTGCCCGGTGAGCAGAGAAACAGGATCTGGCAGCGTTCCCAGACGTCGGCCGGCACGGCATCGAAGTCGGGGTTGAAGCCGTGGTCGGCCAGGCACGGCAGGTACAGCGGCTTGGCCCCGGCGAGGAACGCCGCGCCTTCGTAGATTTGGTAGAACGGGTTGGGGCTGACCACTAGGGCGTCGTGGCTGCGGTTGACCACGGTCTGGGTGAAGGCGAATAGGGCTTCACGGGTGCCGTTTACCGGCAAGATGTGCCGTGCCGGGTCGAGCCAGCCCTGGGGCACGCTGAAGCGTCGTTCGCACCACGTCGCGATGGCTTCGCGCAGTGCTGGCAGGCCCAGGGTGCTGGGGTAGACCGCCATTTGGTCGAGGTTGTCGGCCAGCGCCTGGGCCACGAACGCGGGGGACTTGTGCTTGGGTTCGCCAATGGACAGGGCAATCGGGCGTTTGTCCGGGTTTGGCGTCACGCTGCCCAGCAGGGCTCGCAGTTTCTCGAAGGGGTAGGGCTGCAACTGGTTCAGGGCGTTGTTCATGGTCACAGGCTCGTGCATTCAGTGTGGAGGCAGGCGCGGCCGCAAGGGCGGTGGGCCGGCGCCGTTGTGCTACAGGGGTGTGAGTGGGCTCAGATCGTTAGCTTGAAACCTTGCGCGCTGGGCTCCTGGTTGACGCTCAACTGCTCGACGATGGCGTCCTGCAAGCGTTGGCACAGCTCTGGGTCGGACAGCGGCTGGTTGTGGGCATCGGTGATGAAAAAGACGTCTTCCACGCGCTCGCCCAGGGTGGCGATCTTGGCGTTTTGCAACGACAGGTCGAACTCCAGGAAGATCCCGCCGATGCGCGCCAGCAGGCCCGGGCGGTCGGGGGCGCTGAGTTCCAGCACGGTCACCGGGCGTTGGGCGTCATTGTGGATGGTCACTTGCGGGGCGAAGGCGAAGTGCTTGAGCTGGCGCGGTACGCGGCGCTGGATGATGGTTGGGTAGTCGTCCGGGTTGCGCAGGGCTTCGGTCAGGCCGTCGCGGATCTGCTTGACCCGCTCCGGGTTGTCGCCGATCGAGTCGCCGTCGGTGTCGAGCACGATGTAGGTGTCGAGGGTGAACTGGCTGCTGGAGGTGATGACCCGGGCGTCGTGGATGTTCAGGTTGAGCTGGTCCATTGCGGCCACGGTTACGGCGAAGAAGTCGTGCTGGTCGGGAGCGTAGATGAAAATCTGCGTGCCGCCCTCGAACTCGCGCTGGGTGGTTTCCTTAATCAGCACCAGCGGGCCGCCGTCGGCGGGCTGTTGCAAGATGGCATCGGTGTGCCAGGCGACGTCGCCGGCAGTGTGGCGCAGGAAGTAGTCGTCGCCCAGTTGCGACCAGAGCTGCTCCACGTCGTCGGGGTCGTTGCCGCCGCGCACGAGGATGTCTAGGGCCGCGCTCTGGGTCTGGCGGATCTGCTCTTCGCGGTCTACCGGGTTTTCCAGGCCGCGGCGCAGGGCGCGCTTGGTCTCGGTGTAGAGCTGGCGCAGCAGGCTGGCACGCCAGGAGTTCCACAGCGTGGGGTTGGTGGCGTTGATGTCGGCCACGGTGAGCACGTAGAGGTAGTCCAGGCGCGTTTCGTCGCCTACCGCCAGGGCAAAGTCGTGGATCACTTGCGGGTCGGACAAGTCCTTGCGCTGGGCCGTGGTGGACATCACCAAGTGGTTTTGCACCAACCAGACAATTAAGCGGCTGTCCCACAGCGGTAATTGGTGACGCTGGCAAAACGCCTCGGCATCGACGGCGCCGATTTCCGAGTGGTCGCCGTGGCGGCCCTTGCCGATGTCGTGGTACAGGCCGGCGAGGTAGATCAGCTCAGGCTTGGGCAAGCGGCCCATGAGCTTACTGGCCAGCGGAAATTTCTCTGACACCTGGGTGTATTGCAGCTTACGCAGGTGCTTTATCAGGTTCAGGGTGTGGGCATCGACCGTGTAGATGTGGAACAGGTCGTGCTGCATCTGCCCGACGATAAAGCCGAACTCCGGCAGGTAGCGCCCGAGAATGCCGTAGCGGTTCATTCGGCGCAGGTTGCGGTGGATGCCGATCTCGCACTTGAACAGTTCAATGAACAGGCTGGTGTTGCGGATATCGTTGCGGAAATCGTCGTCGATCAGGTGGCGATGTTCGCGTAACAGGCGCACGGTGTCGGCGCGCACGCCCTTGATTTCCGGGTGCTGGGCCATGAGCAGGAAGATTTCCAGCATGGCGAACGGTGTGCGTTTGAACACGTTGACGTGGCTGACTTCGATATAGCCGTCGTGCAGTTGGAAGCGCGAGTTGAGGGGCTGGGGCGGCGCCTCGTCGGCCGGGGCGAGGATGATTTCCTCGAAGTGCTGGATTATCAGGTCGCTGAGCTGGGCGATGCTCATGACCACTCGGTAGTACTGCTGCATGAAGCTTTCGATGGCTTGTTTGGCGTCATCGCCGGTAAAGCCCAGCAGGCTGGCGATAGAGCGCTGGTGGTCGAACAGCAGGCGATCTTCGGCGCGCCCGGCCAGCATGTGCAGGGCATAGCGCACTTTCCAGAGGAACTCCTGAGACGACGCCAGCAGGGCGTTTTCGCTCTCCACCAGGAAGCCTTCGCCGGCCAGGGCCCGCAGATTCAGGGTGCCGTACTGGCGGCGCGCCACCCAGAGCAGGGTCTGGATATCCCGCAGGCCACCGGGGGAGCCTTTGACGTTGGGTTCCAGGTTGTATTCGGTGTCGTTGTACTTGTGGTGCCGGGCCTTTTGCTCGGCGCGCTTGGCCAGGAAGAATTCCTTGCTCGGCCACATGTGCGCGGTGCTGGTGACTTCCAGCATGCGTTGGCGCAGGCGCTCGGGGCCGGCGATGGTGCGGCTTTCCATCAGGTTGGTGATGATCGTCAGGTCGGCGCGGGCCTCCTGGGCGCATTCGTCCACCGAGCGTACGCTTTGCCCGACTTCCAGGCCGATGTCCCACAGCAGGGTGAGAAAACGCTCGATGGAGTCGCGAAAAATCTCATGGTCGGCGTTGTCGAGCAGGATCAGCAGGTCGATGTCGGAGTAGGGGTGCAACTCACCGCGCCCGTAGCCGCCGACCGCCACCAGGGCAATGTCGGCGTCCTCGCTCCAGGCGAACTGCTCCCAGGCCTTTTGCAGGATGTTGTCGACGAACCAGGCGCGATCCTCGATCAAGCGGCGGATATCGCGCCCGGCGCGAAAGCGCTCGTCGAGCACTTCGCGGGCCTGGCGAATGGCCTTCTTGAAAGCGGCAATCGGGCTGGCCTTGAGGGCCAGTTCGGCCTGGAACTGGCCGCGGTCGAAGAGATCTGGGTCCACCTGCGGCATCGATTGCTTTCCTTTATAGGCGCTGGGCGCGGGGCGGATCAGGCCGAAACGCGAGGGATGGTGTCATCGCTGCGCAGGGTGAATATCTCGTAGCCGGTGGCGGTCACCGCCAGGGTGTGTTCCCACTGGGCCGAGAGCTTGCGGTCCTTGGTGATGGCGGTCCAGCCATCGCCCAGCACCTTGGTGTCGGCGCGGCCCTGGTTAATCATCGGTTCGATGGTGAAGGTCATGCCTTCCTTGAGCTCCATGCCGGTGCCGGCGCGGCCGTAGTGCAGGATCTGCGGCTCTTCGTGGAACACCTTGCCGATACCGTGGCCGCAGAACTCGCGCACCACCGAGAAGCCGTTCTTTTCCGCGTGCTTCTGGATGACTTCGCCGATGTCGCCGAGGCGGCAGCCAGGCTTGACCAGTTCGATGGCTTTGTACATGCATTCCTGGGTGATTTGGGACAGGCGCTCGGCCCAGACCGGCACGGTGCCGACGTGGAACATGCGGCTGGTGTCGCCGTGATAGCCATCTTTGATGACGGTTACGTCGATGTTCAGGGTGTCGCCATCCTTGAGTGGTTTCTCGTTCGGGATGCCGTGGCAGACCACGTGGTTGATCGAGGTGCAGATCGACTTGGGGTAGCCCTTGTAGTTCAGCGGCGCCGGGATGGCGCCCTGGACGTTGACGATGTAGTCGTGGCAGAGGCGGTCCAGCTCTTCGGTGGTGACGCCGGGCTTGACGTGTTCGGCGATCATTTCCAGCACGTCGGCGGCCAGTTTGCCGGCGACACGCATTTTTGCGATGTCCTCTGGAGTCTTGAGGGTGACGGTCATACGGGCTCTCTAGCGCTCGAAGGCGCAACTTGAAGGAATGTGGGCGCGCGCGGCGGCTTTGACGGCAAGCCTGCCCGCGGCCCGGAAAAACGCGATTCTAACAGACGATCGGCGCAAATCATGAGGGTCTGTGCATTGCGCCTTCTATATAGGCGCGAGGGCGCATTTCTGGGCGATTCCCGCAGAGGCCAAGAACGTGGCGATGGCGATGCTATTCCAGGTTTCGTTTTTGACTTGTCTGTGGTATAAAATGCGCCGCTTTCCGGGGATGCCCCGCGAAGCTTAAATCCACACACGTGTCGACACGATGACCTGGGTGCCTTCAGCTTTATGCTGCTGGTTGGTCATTGGGATACGTGGAGGCCAAACCCGACTTATCAAGGAACTATCATGTCCCAAGTCAACATGCGCGATATGCTCAAAGCCGGTGTCCACTTCGGTCACCAAACCCGTTACTGGAATCCGAAAATGGGTAAATACATTTTCGGCGCGCGTAACAAGATCCACATCATCAACCTTGAAAAAACCCTGCCAATGTTCAACGAAGCTCTGACTTTCGTAGAGCGCCTGGCCCAGGGCAAAAACAAGATTCTGTTCGTCGGCACCAAGCGTTCCGCTGGCAAGATCGTTGCTGAAGAAGCAGCACGTTGCGGCTCGCCGTACGTCGATCACCGCTGGTTGGGCGGCATGCTGACCAACTTCAAGACCATTCGTGCTTCCATCAAGCGTCTGCGTGACCTTGAAGTTCAGGCCGAAGACGGTACTTTCGCCAAGCTGACCAAGAAAGAAGCGCTGATGCGCTCTCGCGACCTGGAAAAACTGGACCGCAGCCTGGGTGGTATCAAGGACATGGGCGGTCTGCCTGACGCACTGTTCGTGATCGACGTTGACCACGAGCGCATCGCGATCACCGAAGCCAACAAGCTGGGTATCCCGGTTATCGGCGTTGTCGATACCAACAGCAGCCCGGAAGGCGTTGACTACATCATCCCAGGCAACGATGACGCAATCCGCGCCATCCAGTTGTACATGGGCGCGATGGCTGACGCTGTTATCCGTGGCCGCAACCACGTCGCTGGCGGTACCGAGCAGTTCGTTGAAGAAGCTCCAGTAGCCGCAGCTGAGTAATCGACGCCCTGGCGTTGACTCAGTAAGCAAAAAGGGGGCTTGGCCCCCTTTTTGCCACCTCGAAAACCATTTGTCGGCAAGCTAGCTGCAACGGCTGTAATGTGCGGCGGCCTACAACGGAGATTCGGGAAGAATTGATCGCCCGTTTGATCGGGTGGAATGGTTGAAAACCTATCCAAGAGGATTTTGAAAATGGCAGAGATTACTGCAGCGTTGGTTAAAGAACTGCGTGAGCGTACCGGCGAAGGCATGATGGATTGCAAAAAGGCCTTGACCAAGGCCGGCGGCGACATCGAAAAAGCCATTGATGACATGCGTGCTTCCGGCGCCATCAAGGCTGCCAAGAAAGCAGGCAACGTCGCTGCTGAAGGCGCTATCGCTCTGAAAGAAGACGGTAAAACCGCCGTTCTGCTGGAAGTGAACTCGCAGACCGACTTCCTGGCTCTGCAGGACGACTTCAAGGCATTTGTTGCTGCAAGCGTTGAAAAGGCGTTCGCTGACAAACTGACTGACGTCGCTCCGCTGATCGAAGCTCAAGAAGCCGATCGCCTGGTTCTGGTCGGCAAGGTTGGCGAAAACGTCAACATCCGCCGCCTGGCACGGGTTGAAGGTGACGTGGTCGGTGGTTACCTGCACGGTAACAAGATCGGTGTTGCGGTGGCTCTGAAGGGCGGCGACGTTGAACTGGCCAAGGACATCGCTATGCACGTAGCGGCGACCAACCCTGAGTTCCTGCTGCCGTCGGAAGTTTCCGCTGAAGCGATCGAGCGTGAGAAGGGCGTATTCCTGTCCCTCAACGCTGACAAGATCGCCGGCAAGCCGGAAAACATCGTTGAAAACATGATTAAAGGCCGCATCAGCAAGTTCCTGGCCGAAGCCAGCCTGGTTGAGCAGGCGTTCGTCAAGAACCCTGAAATCAAGGTCGGCGACCTGGCCAAGAAAGCCGGCGCTGAAATCGTTTCCTTCACCTACTTCAAAGTAGGCGACGGCATCGAGAAGCCTGTGGACGACTTCGCTGCTGAAGTTGCCGCGCAGGTTGCTGCCAGCAAGCAATAAGACGGTTTCCAACTGTCGCCCAAAGGAGGCTGCCCGCTCACGCGCGCAGCCTCTTTTCAAATGGGGTTGCCAATTTATTTGGTTTCTTCCCGGAACTGGCTTACAAAGCCGTGTTCCGATGGCGCTGTGATAGCGTCGAGCTAGAAGTAAGCGCAGGCTGCAAACAGCTTGCAAAGAATTTTTAAAATACGCCGCAGGAGAGATTCGCAATGGCTCAGCAGGGCAGTGGTTATCAGGCTCGCTATAAACGCATTCTACTCAAGCTTAGCGGCGAGGCCCTGATGGGCTCGGAAGAGTTCGGGATCGACCCTAAGGTCCTGGATCGCATGGCGCTGGAAGTCGGCCAACTGGTCGGCATTGGTGTCCAGGTCGGTCTGGTGATCGGTGGCGGCAACCTGTTCCGCGGCGCGGCATTGAGCGCTGCCGGCATGGATCGCGTTACAGGCGACCACATGGGCATGCTGGCTACTGTGATGAACGCCCTGGCCATGCGCGATGCGCTGGAACGCGCCAATATCTCCGCCATCGTGATGTCTGCGATCTCCATGGTCGGGGTGACTGACCATTACGACCGCCGCAAAGCCATGCGTCACCTCAATGCCAAGGAAGTGGTGATTTTTGCCGCTGGTACGGGTAATCCGTTCTTCACCACGGATTCGGCCGCCTGCCTGCGCGCGATTGAAATCGACGCCGATGTGGTGCTCAAGGCCACCAAGGTGGACGGGGTGTACACTGCTGACCCATTCAAAGACCCGCATGCCGAGAAGTTCGATCATCTGACCTATGATGAAGTGCTGGATCGCAAGCTGGGTGTGATGGATCTGACAGCTATTTGCCTGTGCCGCGACCATAAGATGCCGCTGCGCGTATTTAACATGAACAAGCCCGGCGCCCTGCTGAACATCGTGCATGGCGGCGCTGAAGGGACGCTGATCGAGGAAAGCCAGCAATGATTAACGACATCAAGAAAGACGCCCAAGCGCGTATGCAGAAATCCCTGGAGTCTCTGAGCCACGCATTCGGCCAGATTCGTACCGGTAAGGCACACCCCAGCATCCTCGGTAGCGTGATGGTGCCTTATTACGGCGCCGACACCCCATTGAGCAGCGTCGCCAACGTCACTGTGAAAGACTCGCGCACCCTGCAGGTCGTGGCTTTCGAGCGCAACATGCTCGCTGCGGTCGATAAGGCTATCCAGAGTGCAGGCCTGAACCTCAACCCGACCAACCTGGGTGAGTTGCTGCTGATCTCGATGCCTGCCCTGACCGAAGAAACCCGCAAGGGCTTCACCAAGCAGGCGCGCAGCGCTGCCGAAGACGCTCGTGTGGCTGTGCGCAACATCCGTCGTGATGCGTTGGGTGAGCTGAAGAAGCTGGTTAAGGACAAGGAAATCAGCGAGGACGAAGAGCGCCGTGCTGCCGCTGATATCCAGAAGCTGACCGACAAGGCCGAGGCTGAAATCGACGCGGCTACCAAGCAAAAAGAAGCTGACCTGATGGCCGTATAAGGGTCTGGGCGTTTTCATGGAAAAGACCAAGCAAGCGGTTCTGTCCTCTGTGCCGCGGCATGTCGCGATCATCATGGATGGCAATAACCGTTGGGCCAAGAAACGCTTCATGCCCGGTGTTGCCGGGCATAAGGCGGGCGTGGACGCGGTGCGCGCCGTTATAGAGGTGTGCGCCGAAGCCAAGGTCGAAGTGCTGACGCTGTTCGCATTCTCCAGCGAGAACTGGCAGCGCCCGGCCGACGAAGTCAGTGCCTTGATGGACCTGTTCTTCAAGGCACTGCGCCGCGAGGCTAAGCGCCTGAATGACAACAACATCAGTTTGCGCATCATCGGTGACCGCTCGCGTTTCAATCCGCAATTGCAGGCGGCGATGCGTGAGGCCGAGGCGCTGACTGCCGGCAGCAACCGTTTTGTGCTGCAAATTGCGGCCAATTACGGTGGGCAGTGGGATATAGCCCAGGCTGCCCAGCGTTTGGCGCGGGAAGTCCAGGCCGGGCACTTGCAACCTGAGGACATCACGCCCGAGTTGCTGCAAACCTGTCTGGCCACCGGCGACCTGCCATTGCCGGACTTGTGCATCCGTACCGGCGGCGAACACCGCATCAGCAACTTCTTGCTGTGGCAGTTGGCTTACGCCGAGTTGTATTTCTCCGACCTGTTCTGGCCGGACTTCAAACACGATGCCATGCGTACCGCGCTGGCCGATTTCGCTTCCCGCCAGCGCCGTTTCGGTAAAACGAGCGAGCAGGTCGAAGCTGGAGCCCGGGTTTAATGCTTAAACAACGAATCATTACTGCACTGATCCTGCTGCCGATCGCCTTGTGCGGGTTTTTCCTGCTCGAAGGGGCGGGTTTCGCCTTGTTCATCGCTCTGGTGGTGACCCTGGGGGCCTGGGAGTGGGCGCGGCTGGCCGGCTTTGCTGCCCAGCCCCAGCGCGTTGCCTTCGCGGTGCTGGTCGCTGCGGCGTTGTTCCTTATGCACACCTTTCCGGGGCTGGCGCCTTGGGTGCTCGGCGCCGCGGTGTTGTGGTGGGTGGTGGCGACGTTCCTGGTGCTGACTTACCCGCGCACTGCGCCGCTGTGGTCCAGCGCAGCCTGCAAGCTCTTGATCGGCCTGCTGATCCTGCTGCCAGCCTGGCAAGGCCTGGTTCTGATTAAGCAGTACCCGCTGGGTAACTGGCTCATCATGGCTGTGATGGTGCTGGTCTGGGGGGCGGATATCGGTGCCTATTTTTCCGGTCGGGCCTTCGGCAAGCGCAAGCTCGCGCCACAGGTCAGCCCGGGCAAGAGCTGGGAAGGGGTCTATGGCGGTTTGCTGCTGAGCCTGCTGATTACGCTGGCGGTTGGCGTCGTTCGCGAATGGGGCGTTGCCCAGATGCTGTCCGGCCTGATCGGCGCGGCGGTGGTGGTGCTGATTTCCGTGGTGGGCGACCTGACCGAAAGCATGTTCAAGCGCCAGGCCGGGATCAAGGACAGCAGCAACCTACTGCCGGGCCATGGCGGTGTGTTGGATCGTATCGATAGCCTGACCGCAGCTGTTCCGGTATTCGCCGTGCTGCTGTGGATGGCGGCTTCGTGAGTCGGGTCCAGCAGGTCACCGTGCTCGGGGCGACTGGCTCCATCGGTCTGAGCACGCTGGATGTGATTGCCCGCCACCCGGATCGTTATCAGGTGTTTGCCTTGAGCGGTTTCAGCCGCCTCAAGGAGTTGTTCGCACTGTGCGTGCGCCATACGCCGCGTTTCGCGGTGGTGCCGCAGGCAGCCATCGCCCGGGACTTGCAGGATGAGTTACGAGCCGCGGGCTTGCGTACTGAAGTGCTGGTGGGCGAAGAGGGCTTGTGCCAAGTTGCGGCCGATCCTGAGGTCGATGCCGTGATGGCTGCGATCGTTGGTGCGGCAGGCTTACGCCCGACCCTGGCGGCCGTGCATGCCGGCAAGAAAATCTTGCTGGCCAATAAAGAAGCGCTAGTGATGTCCGGCGCCCTGTTTATGCAAGCCGTGCGCAAGAGTGGTTCGTTGCTGTTGCCGGTGGATAGTGAGCACAACGCGATTTTTCAGTGCATGCCCGGCGATTTTGCCAGGGGCCTGGGGCAGGTCGGCGTGCGGCGGATTCTGTTGACCGCCTCCGGCGGCCCGTTCCTGCACACACCCCTGTCGGAGCTTGAGCACGTTTCGCCGGAACAGGCCTGTGCCCATCCGAACTGGTCCATGGGCCGCAAGATCTCGGTGGATTCGGCCAGCATGATGAACAAGGGCCTGGAGTTGATCGAGGCCTGCTGGCTGTTTGATGCAAAGCCGGCCCAGGTCGAAGTAGTCATTCATCCTCAAAGCGTGATCCATTCGCTGGTGGACTACATAGACGGTTCGGTGCTGGCGCAGTTGGGTAACCCGGACATGCGCACGCCCATCGCCAATGCCTTGTCGTGGCCGCAGCGCATTGACTCCGGCGTGGCGCCGCTGGACCTGTTCGCTATCGCGCGCCTGGACTTCCAGGCCCCGGATGAGCAGCGTTTTCCTTGCCTGCGCCTGGCGCGTCAAGCAGCAGAGGCGGGCGCGAGTGCGCCGGCGTCCCTGAATGCGGCCAACGAAGTGGCAGTGGCAGCGTTTCTCGAGGGGCGCATCCGTTACCCGGAGATCGCGAGTATCATCGAGGAAGTTTTGAATCGTGAGCCTGTGGTGGCGGTCGATGAGCTCGACGCGGTGTTCTCGGCGGATGCCCGGGCGCGCGAGTTGACCGGGCAGTGGCTCAAGCGCCACGGGCGGTAGCATGAGGCTGCGAGTCTGGGCGGGTCAGGAATGCGGAGAAGGTAAATGAGCGCGCTCTATATGATTGTCGGCACCCTGGTTGCGCTGGGCGTGCTGGTCACTTTCCATGAATTTGGTCACTTCTGGGTCGCGCGTCGCTGTGGCGTGAAGGTTCTGCGTTTTTCCGTGGGTTTCGGCATGCCGCTGGTGCGCTGGCACGACCGCCATGGCACGGAATTCGTGATCGCCGCCATCCCGTTGGGTGGCTACGTCAAGATGCTCGATGAGCGCGAAGGCGAGGTGCCGGCCGAACAGCTGGATCAATCCTTCAATCGCAAGACCGTCCGCCAGCGTATCGCCATCGTGGCCGCCGGGCCGATTGCCAACTTCATGCTGGCTCTGGTGTTCTTCTGGGTGTTGGCGATGCTCGGCAGCGAGCAGGTGCGGCCGGTCATTGGTGCCGTAGAGGCGGGCAGTATCGCCGCCAAGGCTGGCCTGGGAGCGGGGCAGGAAATCGTCGCCATCGATGGCGAGCCGACTTCCGGTTGGGCTGCCGTTAATCTGCAACTGGTGCGGCGCCTGGGTGAAAGCGGCTCCCTGCAATTGCTGGTGCGCGAGCCGGGCGCCTCCGCTGATTCGCCCCGTGAGCTGGTGCTGGATAGCTGGCTCAAGGGGGCCGACGAGCCGGATCCGATCCGCTCACTGGGCATTCGTCCGTGGCGGCCGGCGTTGCCGCCGGTGCTGGCGGAACTGGACCCCAAAGGTCCGGCCCAGGCTGCTGGCCTGAAAACCGGTGATCATCTGTTGGCGGTCGATGGCCAGGCGCTGAATGAATGGCAGCAGGTGGTGGACTGGGTACGCGTGCGCCCTGCAACCGCAATCATTCTGCAAGTCGAGCGTGACGGGGCACGGATCGATGTGCCGGTTACCTTGGCCAGTCGTGGTGATGGGAAAGCTGCCAGTGGCTACTTGGGGGCTGGCGTCAAAGGTATCGACTGGCCGCCGGAAATGATCCGCGAGGTCAGTTTCGGCCCGCTGGAGGCCATTGGCGAGGGCGCGCGACGCACCTGGACCATGAGTGTGCTGACCCTGGATTCACTCAAGAAAATGTTGTTCGGCGAGCTCTCGGTAAAAAACTTGAGTGGACCGATAACCATTGCTAAAGTGGCGGGCGCTTCTGCCCAGTCGGGCGTTGCTGATTTCCTGAATTTCCTGGCTTATCTGAGTATTAGCCTTGGGGTTCTCAATTTGTTGCCCATCCCGGTACTGGATGGGGGGCATTTGTTGTTTTATCTGATCGAGTGGGTGCGTGGTCGCCCCTTGTCGGATCGGGTGCAGGGTTGGGGGATACAGATCGGTATCAGTTTGGTGGTCGGGGTGATGTTGCTTGCCCTGGTCAACGATCTGGGTCGGCTGTAGCGCTTCGCCGAATTGCGAATCTGCCGCATTTTGCGGCAGTTTGTTTATTGCCAGTTGGAATAAGAAAGGACTTCATGAAACGTCTGCTGCTAACTGCGGTTCTCTCCGTATTGATGATCGCCGAAGTTCACGCCGAGTCCTTCACTATCTCCGATATTCGCGTCAATGGCCTCCAGCGGGTCTCCGCGGGTAGCGTCTTTGGTGCCTTGCCGTTGAACGTCGGTGAACAGGCTGACGATCGTCGCCTGGTGGAATCCACTCGTGCGCTGTTCAAAACCGGTTTCTTTCAAGACATCCAACTGGGGCGTGACGGCAATGTCCTCGTCATCACGGTCGTCGAGCGTCCTTCTGTCGCCAGCATCGAGATCGATGGCAACAAGGCGATTTCCACCGAAGACCTGATGAAAGGCCTCAAGCAGTCGGGCTTGGCCGAAGGCGAGATTTTCCAGCGTGCCACCCTCGAAGGTGTGCGTAACGAGCTGCAGCGCCAATACGTCGCTCAGGGTCGTTACTCGGCTACGGTCGACACCGAAGTGGTGCCGCAGCCGCGTAACCGCGTCGGCCTCAAGGTCAACATCAACGAAGGTACGGTTGCGGCGATCCAGCACATCAACGTGGTGGGCAACACTGTTTTCCCGGCCGACGACTTGATCGACCTGTTCGAGCTGAAAACCACCAACTGGTTGTCCTTCTTCAAGAACGACGATAAGTACGCCCGTGAAAAGCTGTCCGGTGACTTGGAACGGCTGCGTTCCTACTACTTGGACCGTGGCTATATCAACATGGATATCGCCTCCACCCAGGTGTCGATCACGCCGGACAAAAAACACGTCTACATCACCGTCAACGTCAACGAAGGCGAGAAGTACAGCGTTCGTGAGGTCAAGCTCAGCGGTGATCTGAAAGTCCCTGAAGAGCAGGTCAAGGCATTGCTGCTGGTGCAACAGGGCCAGGTGTTCTCGCGCAAGTTGATGACCACCACCTCCGAACTCATTACCCGCCGCCTCGGTAACGAAGGCTATACCTTCGCCAACGTCAACGGCGTGCCGCAGCCCCACGACGAAGATCACACGGTTGATATCACTTTCGTGATCGATCCGGGCAAGCGTGCCTACGTCAACCGCATCAACTTCCGTGGCAACACCAAGTCCGAAGACGAAGTGCTGCGTCGCGAAATGCGTCAGATGGAAGGTGGCTGGGCTTCGACCTACCTGATCGACCAGTCCAAGACCCGTCTGGAGCGTCTGGGCTTCTTCAAGGAAGTGAACGTCGAGACACCGGCCGTGCCGGGTGTGGATGACCAAGTCGACGTCAACTACAGCGTTGAAGAACAAGCCTCCGGCTCGATCACCGCCAGCGTGGGTTTTGCCCAGAGCGCCGGTCTGATCCTCGGCGGCTCGATCACCCAGAACAACTTCCTGGGTACGGGTAACAAGGTCAGCGTCGGCCTGACCCGCAGCGAATACCAGAGCCGCTATAACTTCGGCTATGTGGACCCCTACTGGACTGCCGACGGCGTCAGCCTGGGCTACAACGCCTTCTATCGCACCACTGACTACGACGAACTCGATGTCGATCTGGCCAGTTACGCCGTGGACAGCCTGGGTGCGGGCGTCAGCGTCGGCTACCCGATCAGCGAGACTTCCCGCTTGACCTTCGGCCTCACAGCTCAGCAGGACAAGATCAACACGGGCACCTACACCGTCGACGAGATCAATGATTTCGTGGCCAAAGAAGGTGATAACTACCTGAACTTCAAAGCTTCGGCCGGTTGGTCCGAGTCAACCCTGAACAAAGGCGTGCTGGCCACCCGTGGTCATTCCCAGAGCGTAGTGTTGGAGGCCACCACCCCGGGCAGCGACCTGGCGTTCTTCAAGCTTGATTATCGCGGCCAGTTGTTCCAGCCGTTGAGCGATAACTACACCATGCGCCTGCACACCGAACTGGGTTACGGTGACGGCTATGGCGACACCGACGGCTTGCCGTTCTATGAGAACTACTATGCCGGTGGCTTCAACTCGGTACGTGGCTTCAAGGACAGCACCCTTGGTCCGCGCAGCACTCCGAACAAGAAGGACCCGGACCAGGACCCACTGCCGTTCGGTGGCAACGTCCTGATTCAAGGTGGCGTGGAAGTTCTGTTCCCGCTGCCATTCATCAAGGATCAGCGTTCGTTGCGGACCTCGGTCTTCTGGGATGTGGGTAATGTCTTCGACACCAACTGCAATACCGGCAAGACGACTAAAGGCAAAAAAGTTGAATGCAACGACATCGGTCTTGATGGTCTGGCCAGTTCCGTAGGTATTGGCGTGACCTGGATTACCGCACTCGGCCCGTTGAGCTTTGCGCTGGCGATGCCGATCAAGGAACCGGATGAGGCTGAGACCCAGGTGTTCCAATTCTCCCTTGGCCAGACTTTCTAAGAGTCTGACCCTAGATAACGACAATGGATTTTGTAGGAGTGCATCGTGCGTAAGTTGACTCAATTGGTTCTCCTGGCGACTGTCCTGGTAGCGACCCCGGCATTTGCCGAAATGAAAATCGCGGTACTGAACTACCAAATGGCCTTGCTGGAGTCCGATGCGGCGAAGAAGTACGCCGTGGATGCCGAGAAAAAGTTCGGCCCGCAGTTGACCAAACTCAAGACTCTGGAAAGCAGCGCCAAGGGCATCCAGGATCGCCTGGTCAGCGGTGGCGACAAAATGGCCCAGGGCGAGCGTGAACGTCTCGAGCTGGAATTCAAGCAAAAGGCCCGCGACTTCCAGTTCCAATCCAAGGAGCTGAACGAAGCCAAAGCCGTTGCCGACCGTGAAATGCTCAAGCAACTCAAGCCAAAGCTCGACAGCGCCGTGGAAGAAGTCATCAAGAAAGGTGCCTTTGACCTGGTCTTCGAGCGGGGTGCAGTGATTGATGTCAAACCTCAGTACGACATCACTCGCCAAGTTATCGAGCGTATGAATCAGCTGAAGTAATCCATGATCGCGACTAAAAAACTCGGCCAGTTGGCCGAGTTCCTTGGCGCCACCCTGCGTGGCGACCCGGAGAAAGAAATCACTGGGCTGGCCACTTTGCAAGAGGCCGGCCCAGCTCAGTTGAGCTTCCTGGCAAACCCCCAGTATCGCAAGTACCTGGGTGATAGCCACGCGGCTGCGGTGCTGTTGAAGGCCGCGGATGCCGAAGGCTATGCCGGCGACGCGCTGGTGGTGCCCGACCCTTACGCGGCGTACGCACGGGTCTCCCATCTATTCGACCCCAAACCCGTGGCACAGGCCGGTATCCACCCGACAGCGGTGGTGGCCGAGGACGCAGTGGTCGATCCGCTGGCGAGCATCGGCCCGTTTGCCGTGATCGAGAGCGGTGCGCACATTGCGGCCGGTGTCACCGTGGGCGCCCATTGCTTTATCGGCGCTCGCTCGCAGATCGGCGAGGGCGGTTGGCTGGCCCCGCGGGTCACGCTCTACCACGACGTGCGCATCGGCAAACGTGTGGTGATCCAGTCCGGGGCCGTGTTGGGTGGCGAGGGCTTCGGCTTTGCCAATGAGAAGGGTGTCTGGCAGAAGATCGCGCAAGTGGGCGGTGTATTGATCGGCGATGACGTCGAGATCGGCGTCAATACCGCCATTGACCGCGGTGCATTGGCCGATACAGTTCTTGGCAACGGCGTGAAACTGGACAACCAGATCCAGATTGCCCACAACGTGCAGGTCGGTGACCACACGGCCATGGCTGCGTGCGTGGGGATCTCGGGCAGCACCAAGATCGGCAAGCATTGCATGCTCGCCGGTGGCGTTGGCCTGGTGGGGCATATCGATATCTGCGACAACGTGTTCCTGACCGGCATGACCATGGTCACCCACTCCATTACCGAGCCGGGTGCCTAC
The DNA here is from genome assembly GCF_059862705.1 of Pseudomonas sp. MF08817. Classification (NCBI taxonomy): domain Bacteria; kingdom Pseudomonadati; phylum Pseudomonadota; class Gammaproteobacteria; order Pseudomonadales; family Pseudomonadaceae; genus Pseudomonas; species Pseudomonas sp. MF08817. Next base: position 28,557 of record NZ_JCBCUY010000040.1, on the reverse strand, counting down.
TCCTCCGGCACGGCAATGCAGCCCGCGGCCGAATGGCGCAAAAGCGCGGCCCGCATTCGGCAACTCGATGACATTGCGCGGCGTTTGCGCCAACTGGAAAAGCGTGTAGGGGACGTGACCCCCGGCGGTATTGCTTCATCTGATGGCTGATACCCTTTCCATATCAAGTGTGCACGGCCGCTAGACTGCCTCCTTGATTTGCTACTTGAGGAGTGCGCGTTGTCGCGTGCTCCCAATCTTTACTACAGGCTTCCCCCCGAAATGATGGACATCAACGAGATTCGCGAATACCTGCCTCACCGTTACCCGTTCCTGCTGGTGGATCGGGTGGTGGACTTGGATGTTGAGGGCAAGCGCATTCGTGCCTACAAGAATGTCAGCATCAACGAACCCTTCTTCAATGGCCACTTTCCAGCCCACCCCATCATGCCGGGTGTGCTGATTATCGAGGCCATGGCGCAGGCCGCGGGTATCCTGGGCTTCAAGATCATGGGCGTGAAGCCGGCGGATGGCACCCTGTACTACTTCGTCGGCTCCGACAAACTGCGTTTCCGCCAGCCTGTGTTGCCGGGTGACCAGTTGATCCTCGAAGCCAAGTTCATCAGTTGCAAGCGTCAGATCTGGAAGTTCGAGTGCCAGGCCACGGTGGACGGCAAGCCGGTCTGCTCCGCTGAAATCATCTGTGCGGAACGCAAGCTATGAGTTTGATTGACCCTCGCGCAATCATCGATCCGTCGGCCGTACTGGCCGACGATGTCGAGGTCGGCCCCTGGTCGATCATCGGTGCCGGTGTGGAAATCGGCGAGGGGACGGTGATCGGGCCGCACGTGATTCTCAAGGGCCCGACCCGGATCGGCCGGCACAATCGTATCTACCAGTTCTCCTCGGTAGGCGAAGACACTCCCGATCTCAAATACAAGGGCGAGGAAACCCGCCTGGTCATCGGTGACCACAATGTCATCCGCGAAGGCGTGACCATTCACCGCGGCACCGTGCAGGACCGCAGCGAAACCACCCTGGGCGACCACAACCTGATAATGGCCTATGCCCATATCGGTCACGACAGCGTCATCGGTAACCATTGCATCCTGGTCAACAACACCGCACTGGCCGGCCATGTTCACGTCGAAGACTGGGCGATCCTCTCCGGTTTCACCCTGGTGCACCAGTATTGCCACATCGGCGCCCACAGCTTTTCCGGGATGGGCACGGCCATTGGCAAGGACGTACCGGCCTATGTGACCGTATTTGGCAACCCCGCCGAAGCACGCAGCATGAATTTTGAAGGCATGCGCCGTCGCGGCTTCAGCGACGAGGTGATCCACGCCCTGCGTCGCGCCTATAAAACCGTTTATCGCCAAGGCCTGACGGTTGACCAGGCATTGGCGCAATTGGCCGAACCCTCGGCGCAGTTCCCCGAAGTCGCGGTATTCCGTGACTCGATCCAGTCCTCGTCCCGCGGCATTACCCGATAACCATGACGACTTTGCGTATTGCGTTGGTGGCGGGTGAGGCATCCGGGGACATCCTGGGCGCAGGTTTAATGCGTTCGCTCAAGGCTCGTCACCCCGATGTGGAATTCATCGGCGTCGGCGGCCCGCTGATGGAAGCTGAGGGCCTGGTGTCCTATTTTCCGATGGAGCGCCTGGCGGTCATGGGCTTGGTGGAAGTGCTCGGGCGCTTGCGTGAGCTGCTGGCACGGCGCAAGAAGCTCATCGCGACTCTGATCGCCGAGAAGCCGGATGCGTTCATCGGCATCGACGCTCCGGACTTCACTCTCAATATCGAACTCAAGCTGCGCCAGGCCGGGATCAAGACCGTGCACTACGTCAGCCCGTCGGTCTGGGCATGGCGGCAGAAGCGCGTGCTGAAAATCCGCGAAGGCTGCGACCTGATGCTCACGCTGTTCCCGTTCGAGGCCCAGTTCTACGAAGAGAAGGGTGTGCCGGTGCGGTTTGTCGGGCACTCCCTGGCCGATGCCATTCCACTGGAGGCCGACCGCATTGCGGCCCGCGAAGAACTGGGGCTACCTGATGGCCCTCTAGTGGCGTTGATGCCAGGCAGTCGTGGCAGTGAAGTCGGGCGCCTGGGGGCGTTGTTTCTCGATGCTGCCCAACGCTTGCGTGCGTTGCGTCCTGGCGTGCGGTTTGTCATGCCCTGCGCCAGCCCGGAGCGCCGTGCGCAACTGGAAGAGCTGCTCGCCGGCCGCGACCTGCCACTGACCCTGCTCAACGGCCGTTCCCACCAGGCCTTGGCTGCGTGCGATGCGGTGTTGATCGCCTCTGGCACTGCGACCCTTGAAGCCTTGTTATACAAGCGGCCGATGGTAGTGGCCTATCGCCTGGCGCCGTTGACGTTCTGGATTCTCAAGCGCATGGTCAAAAGCCCCTACATTTCGTTGCCTAACCTGCTGGCCCAGCGTTTGCTGGTGCCCGAGTTGCTGCAGGACGAGGCCACTGCCGACGCCTTGGCCCTGACCCTGGCGCCCCTGATCGACGGGGGTGAGGAACAAACCCGCGGTTTCGACGAAATTCACCGCACCTTGCGCCGCGACGCCTCTAATCAAGCGGCGGACGCGGTGCTGAACCTGATCGGCAAATCCGTATGAGCAGCCTCAAGCAAATGGGCCTGGATTTCACTCTGGTCGCCGATGCTCAGGACTTGGTGGCCGGTGTCGATGAAGTGGGCCGCGGCCCGTTGTGCGGCGCGGTGGTCACGGCGGCAGTGATCCTCGATCCCAATCGCCCGATCATCGGCCTCAATGATTCGAAGAAGCTCACCGAGGCCCGGCGCGAAAAGCTCTACGACGAAATTTGCGAAAAAGCCCTGAGCTGGTGCATCGCCCGGGCGGAAGTCGAGGAAATCGACGAGCTCAACATCCTGCACGCCACCATGTTGGCCATGCAGCGCGCGGTGCAGGGCCTGAGCATTCAGCCGAAGTTGGCGATGATCGACGGTAATCGCTGCCCGAAGCTGGCGATGCCGGCCGAAGCGGTGGTCAAGGGTGATAGCAAGGTGCCGGCGATCGCCGCCGCCTCGATCCTGGCCAAGGTCAGCCGTGACCGGGAAATGGCCGCCATGGAACTGATCTACCCCGGCTATGGCATCGGCGGGCATAAGGGCTATCCCACCCCAGTGCACCTCGAAGCCCTGGCGCGCTTGGGCCCCACCCCGATTCACCGGCGCTCTTTCGCACCGGTGCGCCTGGCCTACGAGGCGCTGGACGCCAAGACCAGGGTTTAGCCAACAGGCTGATGTTTTACTCAGGGCCCGGTACAATCCGGGCCTTGTTGTCTTTACGCTTTCTGGACAGGATCACTATGCCGGCTTCATTCGTTCACCTGCGCCTGCACACTGAATACTCCCTGGTCGATGGTCTGGTGCGGATCAAACCGCTGGTTAAGACCCTCGTCGGTATGAACATGCCGGCAGTGGCGGTCACCGACCAGAACAACATGTGTTCCCTGGTCAAATTCTACAAAGCCGCCATGGGGGCGGGCATCAAGCCGATCTGCGGCGCTGACCTGTGGCTGTCGAACAAAGACCCGGACAATGCCCTGAGCCGCATCAGCCTGCTGGCGATGAACGCGGTTGGCTATCGCAACCTCACCGAACTGATTTCCCGTGGCTTCATTGATGGCCAGCGCAATGGCTCGATCATCATCGAGCGCGAATGGGTCGCCGAGGCCAGTGAAGGCCTGATTATGTTGTCAGCGGCCAAGGAGGGTGAGATCGGCCTGGCCCTGTTGGGCGGCAACCCGGACGAGGCCGAGGTCCTGGCACGGGACTGGATGGCGGTGTTCCCGCAGCGCTTCTACCTGGAAGTGCAGCGCACCAACCGGCCCAACGACGAAGAGCACCTGCACGCGGCCGTAGCCCTGGCCGAGAAGCTTGGCGCGCCGCTGGTGGCAACCAACGATGTGCGCTTCATCAAGCCCGAAGACTTCGAAGCCCACGAAACCCGCGTGTGCATTGGCGAGGGCCGCGCCCTTGACGACCCGCGTCGCTCCAAGAACTACAGCGACCAGCAGTACCTCAAGAGCGCCGCGCAAATGGCCGAGCTGTTCAGCGACTTGCCTGAGGCGCTGGAAAACAGCGTGGAGATCGCCAAGCGCTGCAACATCGAAGTGAAACTGGGTAAGCACTTTCTGCCCAACTTCCCGATCCCCGATGGCATGACCATCGACGAATACTTTCGCAAAGTGTCCTTCGATGGCCTTGAGGAGCGCCTCAGCGTCCTGCTGCCCCGGGACACCACTGAGGATTACGAGGCCAAGCGCCAGGTCTATGTCGACCGTTTGAATTTCGAGCTGGATATCATCATCCAGATGGGCTTCCCCGGTTACTTCCTGATCGTGATGGACTTCATCCAGTGGGCTAAGAGCAACGGCGTCCCGGTAGGCCCGGGGCGGGGTTCGGGTGCAGGGTCGCTGGTGGCCTATGTGCAGAAGATCACCGACCTCGACCCGCTGGAATATGACCTGCTGTTTGAACGGTTCCTTAACCCGGAACGGGTTTCGATGCCCGACTTCGACGTCGACTTCTGCATGGACGGGCGCGACCGGGTCATTGAATACGTGGCCGAAAAGTACGGCCGCAACGCGGTCAGTCAGATCATCACCTTCGGTTCCATGGCGGCCAAGGCTGTAATCCGCGACGTGGCGCGGGTGCAGGGCAAGTCCTATGGCCTGGCGGACAAGCTGTCGAAGATGATCCCCTTCGAAGTCGGCATGACCCTGGAAAAAGCCTACGAACAGGAAGAAATCCTGCGCGACTTCATCAAGGTCGATGAAGAGGCCGCAGAAATCTGGGCCATGGCCCGCAAGCTCGAAGGCGTGGTGCGTAACGTCGGCAAGCACGCCGGTGGCGTGGTGATCGCACCGACCAAGTTGACTGACTTTTCGCCCATTTACTGCGACGAAGAAGGCGATGGCCTGGTAACCCAGTTCGACAAGGACGACGTGGAGGCGGCCGGCCTGGTGAAGTTCGACTTCCTTGGCCTGCGGACCCTGACGATCATCGACTGGGCGCTCAAGACCATCAACCGCGACCGCGCCAAGGTCAATGAAGCGCCGTTGGACATCGCGTTCATCCCGCTGGACGACAAGCCCACCTACAGCCTGCTGCAAAAAGCCGAAACCACAGCGGTGTTCCAGCTTGAGTCGCGTGGCATGAAAGAGCTGATTAAAAAGCTCAAGCCCGACTGCCTGGAAGACTTGATCGCCCTGGTGGCGCTGTTCCGCCCCGGCCCGCTGCAATCGGGCATGGTGGACGACTTCATCAACCGTAAGCACGGGCGCGCCGAGCTGGCGTATCCCCACTCCGACTACCAGTACGAGGGCCTCAAGCCCGTATTGGCGCCGACCTACGGCATCATCCTGTACCAGGAACAGGTGATGCAGATTGCCCAGGTCATGGCCGGCTACACCCTTGGTGGCGCGGACATGCTGCGCCGGGCCATGGGTAAGAAGAAACCCGAAGAGATGGCCAAGCAACGCGGTGGCTTCATCGAAGGTTGCGCAACCAACAATATTGACGCGGACCTGGCCGGGAACATCTTCGATCTGGTGGAGAAATTCGCCGGTTACGGCTTCAACAAGTCCCACTCCGCCGCCTATGGCCTGGTGTCGTACCAGACCGCTTGGCTCAAGGCGCACTACCCGGCGCCGTTCATGGCGGCGGTGTTGTCGGCGGATATGCACAACACCGACAAGGTTGTCACCCTGATCGAAGAAGTTCGCACCATGAAGCTGCGTCTCGACGCGCCGGATGTGAACGCCTCGGAATTCAAATTCACCGTTAATGACGAAGGCCGGATCATCTACGGGCTCGGTGCCATCAAGGGTGTCGGCGAAGGCCCGGTGGAGGCCATCACCGAAGCGCGCCAGGACGGGCCGTTCAAGGATCTGTTCGATTTCTGCGCCCGGGTCGACCTCAAGCGCATCAACAAACGCACCCTGGACGGCTTGATCCGCAGCGGCGCCCTAGACCGCCTCGGCCCGCACTTCTTCGATGAAACCAAGGCCTACCAGGCCAATATCGACCGTAACCGGGCTGTGCTGCTGGCGGCCATGGAAGAAGCCATCAAGGCTGCCGAACAGACCGCGCGCACCCATGACAGCGGCCATGCCGACCTGTTCGGCGGCTTGTTCGTCGAGGCGGACGCGGATGTCTACGCCAACCATCGCAAGGCCAAGGAACTGACCCTCAAGGAACGTCTCAAAGGCGAGAAAGACACCCTGGGCCTGTACCTGACCGGCCACCCGATCGACGAATACGAAGGGGAAATCCGCCGCTTCGCCCGTCAGCGCATCATCGACCTGAAACCGGCGCGCGACACCCAAACGGTCGCCGGGATGATTATTGCCTTGCGAGTAATGAAGAACAAAAAGGGCGACAAGATGGGCTTCATCACCCTCGATGACCGCTCCGGGCGCATCGAAGCGTCGCTGTTTGCCGAGGCATTCCATTCGGCGCAATCGTTGTTGCAGACCGACGCGATGGTGGTGGTCGAAGGCGAGGTCAGCAACGACGACTTCTCCGGTGGCTTGCGCCTGCGGGTCAAGCGCGTGATGAGCATGGAAGACGCACGCACGAACCTGGCCGAGAGCCTGCGCCTGAAGGTGCAGGCCGACGCCCTCAAGGGCGACCAATTGCGGGTGCTGGGCGACTTGCTCAAGCGCCATCGCGGTGCCTGCCCGATCACCCTGGAATACAGCGGCCCCGATGCCAAGGCGCTGCTACAGTTCGGCGAAACCTGGCGAATCGACCCGGCGGACAGCTTGATTCAAGCCTTGCGTGACCAGTTCGGGCGAGACAACGTCTTCCTCCAATACCGTTGATGGCCTGGTGCCCCGCGTGGGCGCCGGTCCTGACCTGAATTTTTAATCTCGACCTGAACGCGCCTCTCCCTTAAGGTAGGGCGCGAATAGACAACCGGCCGGCCCAAGCTCTCTTGGACGTCGACCCAAGACGGACGCCTATGAACCCGAATTTTCTAGATTTCGAACAGCCAATCGCCGACCTGCAAGCCAAGATCGAAGAGTTGCGCTTGGTCGGTAACGACAATTCGCTGAATATCGGCGATGAGATCTCCCGCCTGCAGGCCAAGAGCAGCACCCTGACCGAAGACATCTTCGGCAAGCTGACCAGTTGGCAGATCGCGCGCCTGGCGCGTCACCCGCGTCGCCCGTACACCCTGGACTACATCGAGCACATTTTCACCGAGTTCGACGAACTGCACGGTGACCGTCATTTCTCCGACGATGCGGCCATTGTCGGCGGCGTTGCCCGCCTCGAAGACCAGCCGGTGATGATTATCGGCCACCAGAAAGGGCGTGAAGTCCGGGAAAAAGTACGCCGTAACTTCGGCATGCCGCGCCCCGAAGGCTACCGCAAGGCCTGCCGCCTGATGGAAATGGCCGAGCGTTTCAAAATGCCGATCCTGACCTTCATAGACACCCCGGGCGCGTACCCGGGCATCGACGCCGAAGAGCGCAACCAGAGCGAAGCGATTGCCTGGAACCTGCGCGTCATGGCGCGCCTGAAAACCCCGATCATCGCCACCGTGATCGGTGAAGGTGGCTCCGGCGGCGCCCTGGCGATTGGCGTGTGTGACCAACTGAATATGCTGCAGTACTCCACCTACGCGGTGATCTCACCGGAAGGCTGTGCGTCGATCCTGTGGAAAACCGCCGAAAAAGCTCCGGACGCCGCCGAAGCCATGGGCATCACCGCCGAGCGCCTCAAGGGTCTGGGCATTGTCGATAAGGTGATTGGCGAGCCTTTGGGCGGCGCCCACCGTGACCCGGCTACCGCCGCTGCATCGATTCGCGCCGAGCTGAGTTCGCAGTTAGCGATGCTGAAAAAGTTCGATAACGATGCATTGTTGGCCCGTCGCTATGAGCGTTTGATGAGCTACGGTCTCTGACCTGACCCAGCGACACCCCTGTGGGAGCGGGCTTTCCCGCGAAGGCGTCGGCACAACCAACATTAATGTTGGAGGCCATGGACTCTTCGCGGGCAAGCGGAGCGCCGTCCGGCCCGTTCCGACATTGGATTTGGGCGAAGTGATCGAAATGAATCAGTCAGCCATGGATCTACCCGCCAAACTGCTGCTGACCCTGGCCCCTTGGCGCACGGCCCCTATCTGGCACGTCGCCTTCTCCGGGGGGCTCGATTCCACCGTCCTGCTGCACCTTCTTGCCCAATTGGCGCACACCCATTCCCTGCCCAGGCTGACGGCCATCCATGTGCATCATGGCCTGCAATCGGTGGCGGATGCGTGGCCGCCACATTGCCAGGCTGTTTGCGACGCCCTTGGCGTGCCATTGCGGGTGATCCACGTGCAGGTGAAGGCCGGGGCGAGCCTTGAGCGAGCGGCTCGTGAGGCCCGCTATGCTGCCTTCGCTCAAAGCCTGGGGAGCAACGAGGTGCTGTTCACCGCCCAGCACCGTGACGATCAGGCCGAAACCTTGCTGTTTCGCCTGTTGCGCGGTGCTGGGGTCAGAGGCCTGTCGGCGATGCCGCCGCAGCGTGCGCTGGGGCAAGGGCAGTTGCTGCGCCCGCTGCTGGACGTGTCGCGGGCCGAGTTGGCGGCCTATGCCCGCGAGCATGGCTTGTGCTGGATTGACGACCCGTCCAACCAGGATCAGCAGTTTTCCCGCAACTATCTGCGACAGGAAATCTTTCCTGCATTGCTCCAGCGCTGGCCACAAGCCGTGGCCACCATGGCCCGCAGCGCCGCCCATGTGCAGGAAGCCCAAGGCTTGCTCGATGAATTGGCGCTGATGGATTTGCAAACGGCCCGCGCGGCCTGCGCGTTCGATTGGCTGGGGCTGCCTTCGCTGGAAATGGCGGCGTTTATCGGGCTGTCCCCGGCCCGGCAACGCAATGCCCTGAGCCATTGGCTGGCGCCCATGACCCGGTTGCCGGACAGCGATCACTGGGCGGGATGGGAGAGCCTGCGCGACGCCGCGCCAGGCCGGCATCCATGTTGGCGGCTGGCGGACGGCGAGTTGCAGCGCGCGGGCGGGCGCCTGTGGTGGCTGGCCGGTGCCTGGCTGCGTAAGCCGGTGGCCGACCTGGTCTGGGCCGATCCACGCCAAGCTTTGGCGTTGCCGGATAACGGCTGCCTCGCATTGACCGGCACGGCGCCCGACGGGCGGCTGCGGGTGCGTTATCGCCAGGGCGGCGAAGTGATGGCGGTGGTGGGGCGCGGCCATCGCGATCTCAAGCGTTTGCTCAATGAACGGGGTGTGCCAGGCTTTGCCCGTGGCCGATTGCCGCTGCTGTACAGAGGCGGCGAACTGCTGGCGGTGGGCGGCGTGGCGGGCCTGGATGGTGCTGCCGATGGCCCGTGGCAATTGCGGTGGCAGCCTCCTGCCTGAGATCAAGGTTTGAGCTGGAAGGGGCTTTCCGGTAGACTACGCTCCCTTCTTGATACAACTTCTGTGGATTCGCCTGAATTGCAGCAGTTGCCGATTACCAAGCAGTCTTTGCTGGGCGATTCCAAAAAATGTGTAGCGAACAACGTACCGGTGGTTTCACTTCCGGTCTGTCCCAACGCGGCGGTTTTTTTGAAAGATGCACTGTAATTAATGCAGGTGATCGGGGGCTTCGGCCTTCCTTCGCTTTCCCCGGCGGCTCGGACCGCTTTAACGCAGACTTCTAGGGTTTTTCATGACGCGCTACATATTCGTCACGGGCGGTGTTGTTTCTTCATTGGGGAAAGGCATCGCATCGGCTTCATTGGCGGCCATCCTGGAGGCGCGGGGACTTAAGGTCACCATGCTCAAACTGGACCCGTACATCAACGTTGACCCGGGCACCATGAGCCCGTTCCAGCACGGTGAAGTGTTCGTCACCCACGACGGCGCCGAGACCGACCTGGACCTGGGCCACTACGAGCGGTTCATCCGCACGACCATGACCCAGGACAACAACTTCACCACCGGCCGGGTTTACGAACACGTGCTGCGCATGGAGCGCCGTGGTGCCTACCTGGGCGCCACCATCCAGGTGATCCCGCACATCACCGATGAAATCAAGCGCCGCATTATCAAGGGTGCCGGCAATGCCGACGTGGCCTTGGTCGAGATCGGCGGCACCGTGGGCGACATCGAATCCCAGCCGTTCCTGGAAGCGATCCGCCAGTTGCGTTTTGAAGTCGGCGCCAAGCGCGCGATGCTGATGCACCTGACCCTGGTGCCGTACATCGCCACCGCTGGCGAGACCAAGACCAAGCCGACCCAGCACTCGGTCAAGGAATTGCGCTCCATCGGCCTGCAGCCGGACGTACTGGTCTGCCGCTCCGATCACCCGATCGATATCTCCTCGCGTCGCAAAATCGCCCAGTTCACCAACGTCGAAGAACGTGCGGTGATTGCCCTGGAAGACGCCGACACCATCTACAAGATCCCAGGCATCCTGCATTCCCAGGGCCTGGACGATTTCGTCGTCGAGCGCTTTGGCCTGCAATGCGAAGGCGCGGATCTGTCCGAGTGGGAGAAAGTGGTCGACGCCAAGCTCAACCCGGAACACGAAGTCACCATCGCGATGGTCGGCAAGTACATGGAGCTGCTGGATGCTTATAAGTCGCTGATCGAAGCGATGAGCCATGCTGGCATCACCAACCGCACCAAGGTCAACCTGCGCTACATCGATTCCGAAGACATCGAGAACCAGGGCACCGCGCTGCTCGAAGGCGTGGACGCGATCCTGGTACCCGGCGGCTTTGGCCTGCGTGGCGTGGAAGGCAAGATCACCGCCGTGCAATTCGCCCGCGAAAACAAGGTGCCCTACCTGGGTATCTGCCTGGGCATGCAAGTGGCGGTCATCGAGTTTGCCCGTAACGTTCTGGGCTGGAAGGACGCCAACTCCACCGAGTTTGACCACACCAGCGCTCACCCGGTCGTGGGCCTGATTACCGAGTGGGAAGATGCCACCGGTGTCGTCGAGACCCGTACCGAATCCTCCGACCTGGGCGGCACCATGCGCCTGGGCGCTCAGGACTGCCAGCTCGTTGCCGGCTCCCTGGTACACGATTGCTATGCCAAGGACGTGATCGTTGAACGCCATCGCCATCGTTATGAAGTCAACAACAAGCTGCTGCCAAGCCTGATCGAGGCCGGCCTGAAAATCTCCGGTCGCTCCGGTGATGGCGCGCTGGTGGAAGTGGTCGAAGCGCCGGATCATCCGTGGTTTGTCGCATGCCAGTTCCACCCCGAGTTCACCTCGACGCCCCGTGACGGTCACCCGTTGTTCAGCGGTTTCGTCAAGGCCGCGTTGGCTCAACACCAGAAGAAGGCGTGATCCCCATGGCACAGAAAATCATCCGTGTCGGCGACATCGAAATCGCCAACGACAAGCCAATGGTGCTGTTCGGCGGCATGAACGTGCTGGAAAGCCGCGACATGGCCATGCAGGTGTGCGAAGAGTATGTGAAGGTTACCCAGAAACTGGGTATTCCTTACGTGTTCAAGGCCAGCTTCGACAAGGCCAACCGTTCGTCCGTGACCTCCTACCGTGGCCCAGGCCTGGAAGAAGGCATGCGGATTTTTCAGGACATCAAGCAAGCCTTCGGCGTGCCGATCATCACTGACGTGCACGAGCCCGCGCAGGCTGCCGTGGTGGCCGAGGTCTGCGACATCATCCAGTTGCCGGCCTTCCTGTCTCGCCAGACCGACCTGGTGGTGGCCATGGCCAAGACCGGCGCGGTCATCAACATCAAGAAAGCCCAGTTCCTCGCGCCCCAGGAAATGAAGCACATCCTGAGCAAGTGCGTGGAAGCGGGTAACGACCAGTTGATCCTCTGCGAGCGTGGTTCGAGCTTCGGCTACAACAACCTGGTGGTGGACATGCTCGGCTTCGGCATCATGAAGCAGTTCGAGTACCCGGTTTTCTTCGATGTGACCCACGCGCTGCAAATGCCTGGCGGTCGCTCCGATTCAGCGGGCGGTCGCCGCGCCCAGGTCACCGACCTGGCCAAGGCAGGTATGAGCCAAGCCCTGGCCGGCCTGTTCCTGGAAGCCCACCCCGACCCGGACAACGCCAAGTGCGACGGCCCTTGCGCCCTGCGTCTGGACAAGCTGGAGCCGTTCCTGGCCCAGCTCAAGGCCCTGGACGAACTGGTGAAGAGTTTTCCGACGGTAGAAACCGCGTAAAGCTGATTTCTCCGGTAAAGTACCGCACGTTTTTATGACTCAGGCCCTCGGGCCTGAGTTTTGTTGTCTGCCGGGCTGCCCCGCGTACCGCGCAGACGACTCAGGTTTCCTTCAGCTGCGTCGTTTTCGTCAACTTTGGAGTGTTTACAACAATGGCAAAAATCGTCGACATCAAAGGTCGTGAAGTTCTCGACTCCCGTGGCAATCCCACTGTGGAAGCCGACGTGCTTCTCGACAACGGCATCATCGGCAGCGCCTGCGCGCCGTCCGGTGCTTCCACCGGCTCCCGTGAAGCACTGGAGTTGCGTGATGGCGACAAGAGCCGTTACCTGGGCAAGGGCGTACTCAAGGCCGTAGCCAACATCAACGGCCCGATCCGTGAGCTGCTGCTGGGCAAGGACCCGGTTGACCAGAAAGGCCTGGATCACGCGATGATCGCCCTGGATGCCACTGAGAACAAAGGCTCCCTGGGTGCCAACGCGATCCTCGCCGTGTCCCTGGCTGCGGCCAAGGCGGCAGCCCAGGACCAGGACCTGCCGCTGTACGCCCACATCGCCAACCTCAACGGCACGCCGGGTGTGTACTCGATGCCGGTGCCGATGATGAACATCATCAACGGCGGCGAACATGCCGACAACAACGTCGATATCCAGGAATTCATGGTGCAGCCTGTCGGCGCCAAGACGTTCTCCGATGGCCTGCGCATGGGCACCGAGATCTTCCATCACCTCAAGGCTGTCCTCAAGGCTCGCGGCCTGAGCACTGCGGTGGGTGACGAAGGTGGTTTCGCGCCGAACCTGGCGTCCAACGAAGATGCCCTCAAGGTCATCTCCGAAGCCGTGGCCAATGCGGGCTACACCCTGGGCACCGACGTGACCCTGGCTCTGGACTGCGCGGCCAGCGAGTTCTTTGAAGACGGCAAGTACAACTTGTCCGGCGAAGGCCAGGTGTTCACCGCTGAAGGTTTTGCCGATTACCTCAAGGGCCTGACCGAACGCTACCCGATCATCTCCATCGAAGATGGCCTGGATGAGTCCGACTGGGCTGGCTGGAAAATTCTTACCGACAAGATCGGCGAGAAAACCCAATTGGTGGGCGATGACCTGTTCGTGACCAACACCAAGATCCTCAAGGAAGGCATTGATAAGAAGATCGCCAACTCGATCCTTATCAAGTTCAACCAGATCGGCACCCTGACCGAAACCCTGGAAGCCATCCAGATGGCCAAGGCTGCTGGCTACACCGCCGTGATCTCGCACCGCTCCGGCGAAACCGAAGACTCGACCATTGCCGACCTGGCGGTCGGGACTGCGGCTGGCCAGATCAAGACCGGCTCGCTGTGCCGTTCCGATCGTGTCTCCAAGTACAACCAATTGCTGCGTATCGAAGAGCAACTGGGCGCCAAGGCCAAGTACAACGGCCGTGGTGAGTTTCGCGGTTAAGCACTAAATGGTAAAAAAGACACCGGATTGTGTCGGAAAAGTCGTGCGATCGACGGTTTTGCCACTAATCTGATGTCTTATTGGTACGGGCCTGGTTCTTCCAGGCTTCGTGCTATTGGTTGATCCGAAGTTGTTGGCGTGGCTGTCTTTTTTCACTGGAAACCCGATATTCGATGCGCAGTCCCAATTGGTTGTTCCTTGTCTTGCTCTTGTTGCTGGCCGGCTTGCAGTACCGCCTATGGGTGGGCAATGGCAGCCTGGCGCAAGTGGCCGACTTGACCCAGCAAATTGCTGACCAGCACGCCGAGAACGAAGGGTTGCTGGAGCGTAACCGAGTGATGGACGCGGAAGTCACCGAGTTGAAAAAAGGCATGGAGACCGTTGAGGAACGGGCTCGCCATGAGTTGGGAATGGTCAAGGAGGGCGAAACCCTCTACCAGTTGGCCCAATGATTCCTGTCTTGCCGGCCTTCTGGGCCGTGATTCCTGCCGCGGGCGTCGGTGCCCGTATGGCCGCGGACCGCCCCAAGCAGTATCTGGCCTTGGGCACACGCACAATTCTTGAACACAGCCTCGGCTGTTTCCTCGATCACCCGTCCCTCAAAGGCCTGGTGGTCAGCCTCGCGTTGGACGATCCCTATTGGCCGAACCTGGCATGCGCGAGCGATACGCGGATCCAGCGGGTCGAGGGCGGCGATGAACGTTCCGGCTCGGTCCTCAATGCTTTATTGCATCTGCACGCCCAGGGCGCGGGCGATGATGACTGGGTGCTCGTGCACGACGCCGCGCGGCCGAACCTGGCCCGGGATGACCTCGACCATTTGCTCAGCGAATTGGCCGACGACCCGGTGGGCGGCTTGCTGGCGGTGCCGGCCCGCGACACCCTCAAGCGCGTCGATGCCCAGGGGCGGGTGCTGGGAACCGTGGATCGCAGCCAGATCTGGCAGGCCTACACCCCGCAGATGTTCCGCCTCGGCGCCTTGCACCGGGCCTTGGCCGACAGCCTGGTGGCGGATGCCGTGGTCACCGACGAAGCCTCGGCCATGGAGTGGGCGGGCCTGGCGCCACGCCTGATCGAGGGCCGTTCGGACAATATCAAGGTCACCCGCCCGGAAGACCTGGAGTGGCTGCGCCTGCGCTGGGCCACCCGTACATAAGCTTCAACCGCGATATTCCGGCCTCAGGGCCAAGCCTTCCTTCAAGAACTCCACCAGTTTGCGCACCTTGGGCGACAAGTGCCGTTGCTGCGGGTAGAGCGCCCAAACGGCGGTGTTGGGCGGCTGATGGGCGTCGAGCAGGGCAACCAAGCGGCCGCTGTGCAAGTGCTCCAGCACGTAGTAATCCGGCAATTGGCAGAGCCCGACGCCTTGCAGCGCCGCATCCAGCACCGCTTGCCCACTGTTGCATCGCCAGTTTCCCTGGACCCGTTGGGAAAATTCCCGGCCATCCTGCTGTAAAAGCCACAGGTCGGAGCTACCGATCAGACAGTTGTGGCGGCTCAATTCCGACAGGCTATGGGGCCGGCCGTAACGCTCCAAGTAGGAAGGCGAGGCGCACAGGTACATGCGCCGGGGCGCCAAGCGCGTAGCCACCAGCCGCGAGTCTTGCAAGCGGCCCAGGCGAATCGCCAGGTCCAGGCCTTCATGCACTAGGTCCAGGGGGCGGTTGCTCAACTCGATATCCACCCGCAACTGCGGGTAGAGGCCCATGAAGGTGGTCACCAGCGGCACGATAAAACGCTCGCCGTAAGCTACCGCGCAGGTCATGCGCAACATGCCCTTGGGTTCACTGGTCAGGTCGCCCACGGCGCGCAAGGCTTCTTCGCGACCGTCCTGCAGGCGTTGGCAGTGCTGCAGGAACGTCTGGCCGGCCTCGGTCAGGGTCACGCGACGGGTGCTGCGGTAGAGGAGTTTTGTCTGAAGGCGCTCCTCAAGGCGTGCGACTTGTCGGCTGATATGGGAGGACGAAACCCCAAGACGCTCGGCGGCTGCGGTGAACTGGCTGCATTCGGCCACGGCGACGAATTCGTCTATGCCTTCCCAGCGGTTCTCGGTCATGGCGGCTTCCTTGATTATCCCTGTGTAGCAATAATGTTTTGCTTTTGGTTGGATTATTAATCGTTCAGCGCTGTTTTACACTCCCAGCCTCGTTTTAATTCACTGGAGAGTCATCATGATTAAGTCACGCGCCGCCGTTGCCTTCGAGGCCAAGAAACCCCTTGAGATCGTTGAAGTCGATGTCGCCATGCCCAAGGCAGGCGAAGTTCTGCTGCGAGTCGTGGCCTCCGGGGTCTGCCACACCGATGCCTACACGTTGTCCGGCGCGGACCCGGAAGGCATCTTCCCGTCGATCCTTGGCCATGAAGGTGGTGCGGTAGTCGAGGCCATCGGTGAAGGCGTGACATCGGTGGCGGTGGGCGATCATGTGATCCCGCTTTACACGCCCGAATGTGGGAAATGTAAGTTCTGCCTGTCGGGCAAAACCAACCTGTGCCAGGCCATTCGCGCCACCCAGGGCAAAGGCCTGATGCCCGACGGCACTACTCGCTTTTCCTATAAAGGCCAGCCGATTTTCCATTACATGGGTACCTCGACCTTTTCCGAGTACACCGTGCTGCCGGAAATCTCCGTAGCGAAAATCGCCAAGGATGCGCCCCTGGAAAAGGTCTGCCTGCTGGGTTGCGGCGTCACCACTGGCATCGGCGCAGTACTCAACACCGCCAAGGTCAAGCCGGGTGACACCGTGGCGATCTTCGGACTGGGCGGCATTGGCTTGTCGGCGGTGATCGGTGCGGTCAAGGCCAAAGCGGCGCGCATCATTGCCATTGACATCAACCCGGCCAAGTTCGACATCGCTCGGCAACTGGGTGCCACTGACTGCGTCAATCCCAAGGATTTCGATCGCCCGATCCAGGAGGTGATTGTCGATATGACTGACGGCGGCGTGGACTTTTCCTTCGAATGCATCGGCAACGTGCAGCTGATGCGCGCGGCGCTGGAGTGCTGCCACAAGGGCTGGGGCGAGTCGGTGATTATCGGCGTCGCCGGTGCGGGCCAGGAAATCGCTACCCGGCCATTCCAATTGGTCACCGGTCGCGTCTGGCGCGGTTCGGCGTTTGGCGGCGTGCGTGGGCGCAGCGAGTTGCCCAGCTACGTGGAAATGGCCCAGACCGGCGAGATCCCACTGGACACCTTCATCACCCACACCATGGGCCTGGAAGATATCAACAAGGCTTTCGACCTGATGCATGAAGGCAAAAGCATTCGTACTGTCATCCACTTCTGACCAATAGTGGCGAGCGGCAAGCAGTGATCTGCAAGAGGGTGCGCCTTCTTGCAGCCTGTGGTTTGACGCTTGCGGCTGGGAGCCTTCAATGCCCCTGGAAAACATTTCTTGCCAGAAAAGCTTCGGCGGCTGGCACAAGCGTTACCGGCACCGCTCCGAGGTGTTGGGTTGTGACATGGTGTTTGCCGTGTACCTGCCGCCGCAGGCCGAGTCGGGCGCCAAGTTGCCAGTGCTGTATTGGCTGTCGGGCCTGACCTGCACCGATGAGAACTTCATGCACAAGGCCGGCGCCCAGCGCATGGCGGCGCAGTTGGGGTTGATAATCGTCGCCCCGGACACCAGCCCTCGTGGCACCGATGTGCCGGGCGACCCGGATGGCGCGTGGGATTTTGGCTTGGGGGCCGGGTTCTACCTCAATGCCACGCAAGCGCCGTGGGCAAAAAACTATCGGATGCATGACTATGTTGTGCAGGAATTGCCGGCGTTGGTCGAAGCGCATTTCCCGGCCTCGGACAAGCGCGGTATCAGCGGTCACTCCATGGGCGGTCACGGGGCGCTGGTGTGTGCGTTGCGCAATCCGGGGCGTTACCAATCGGTGTCAGCCTTTTCGCCAATCAACAACCCCATCGACTGCCCTTGGGGTCAGAAAGCGTTTTCCCGTTACCTGGGCGAGGACCGCTCGCGCTGGCGCGAATGGGATGCCTGCGCGCTGATTGCCCAAGCCCGGGAGAAGCTGCCGTTGCTGGTGGACCAGGGTGACCGCGATGACTTCCTTGAAACCCAACTCAAACCTCTGGCCCTGCAACAGGCCGCCAGGCTGGCGGGCCATCCGCTGACCCTGCGCCTGCAACCGGGCTACGATCACAGCTACTTTTTCATCGCCAGTTTCATCGACGAGCACTTGGCCCATCACGCTCGTGCGCTAGGCGCCTAATGTGCGCCAAAGCAGGTAGAATCACGCCCTGACTCAATCGGGGCGTTTTTTTATGCGTATTGGCCACGGCTACGATGTACACCGTTTCGCACAAGGCGATTTCATCACCCTGGGCGGTGTGCAAATTGCCCACCATTGCGGGCTGCTGGCCCATTCCGACGGCGACGTGCTGCTGCATGCCTTGAGCGATGCCCTGCTCGGCGCGGCGGCGCTGGGGGACATCGGCAAACACTTCCCGGACACCGACCCGCAATTCAAGGGCGCCGACAGCCGCGTGCTGCTGCGCCACGTTGTCGCATTGATCCATGCCAAAGGCTGGAAAGTCGCCAACGTCGATAACACCATCATTGCCCAGGCGCCGAAAATGGCCCCCCACATCGAAGCGATGCGTGCGTTGATTGCCGCGGATCTTCAGGTCGAGTTGGATCAAGTGAACGTAAAAGCCACCACCACTGAAAAGCTCGGCTTTGTCGGCCGTGAAGAAGGCATCGCGGTGCACGCCGTCGCCTTGTTGCAACGCTCATGAACGACCTGCAATTGCTGGGCCCACGTGCCTACGGCGAATCCCTTGGCAGTGCCGTACTCAAAGCCAGCGCGGAAGATTTCCAGGTCGATGAAGTGCTCGATATCCCCTTGAGCGGCGATGGCGAGCACCTGTGGTTGTGGGTCGAAAAACGCGGCCTCAACACCGAAGAAGCGGCGCGGCGCATCGCCAAGGCTGCCGGCGTGCCGTTGCGTACGGTGAGCTATGCGGGCCTCAAGGATCGCCAGGCGTTGACGCGCCAATGGTTCAGCTTGCAACTGCCGGGCAAGGCCGACCCGGATCTGTCGGCAGCGCAGAACGACACGTTGACCATCCTCAAAAGCATGCGGCACAAACGCAAACTGCAACGTGGTGCCCATTCGGCCAACGGCTTTACTTTGCGCCTCACCCAACTGAGCGGCGACCACGCGGCCATCGACGAGCGCTTGCGCTTGATCGCCCGTCAGGGCATTCCCAACTATTTTGGTACGCAACGTTTCGGCCACAACGGCGGCAATGTGGTTGACGCCCGTGGCTGGGCTGCGCGTAAGGCACTGCCGGAGCAACGCAATGTGCGCTCGCGGCTGCTGTCCACGGCCCGCAGTTTTTTGTTCAACCAAGTACTGGCGGCGCGGGTTGCCGACGGCAGTTGGCAGCGCGCCCAGGTGGGCGACCTCCTGGCCTTCACCGACAGCCGCAGCTTCTTCCCGGCCGGGGAGGCCGAGTGCAGTGATCCGCGCTTGGCCATTCTCGACCTGCACCCCACCGGGCCGCAGTGGGGCGAAGGCGAGTCGCCGGCCGGCGGCGCGACCCATGCCTTGGAGCAAGGTGTCGCGGGCAGTGAGCCGGACCTGCGCGATTGGCTGGTGGCCGCGGGCATGAAACATGAGCGTCGAATCCTGCGGCTGCCCATTGGCGGTTTGACGTGGCATTATCCCGAGCCTGACATTCTGCAACTGGAATTCGTCCTGCCGGCCGGATGCTTTGCCACTGTACTGGTGCGCGAGCTTGTCGATCTGGTGCCGGTGGGGCAGACGGACAGCCCATGCGTATTCTGATTTCTAATGACGACGGGGTCACGGCCCCCGGCCTCGCCGCGCTTCATGCTGCGTTGGCGGATTACACCGAGTGCGTGGTGATCGCCCCGGACCAGGAACGAAGCGGCGCCAGCAGCTCGCTGACGCTCGACCGTCCGTTGCATCCGCAAACCCTGGCCAACGGCTTTATCAGCGTCAACGGCACCCCCACCGACTGCGTTCACCTGGGGGTCAACGGCTTGCTCGCGCAGGCGCCGCACATGGTGGTATCCGGGATCAACCTGGGCGCCAATCTGGGGGATGACGTGCTGTATTCGGGCACCGTCGGCGCGGCGCTGGAAGGGCGTTTCCTGGAGCGTCCGTCCTTCGCGTTTTCGCTGGTCTCGCGCCAGGTCGAGAACCTGCCGACGGCCGCCCACTTCGCGCGCAAGCTGATCGAGGCCCAGGCCGGGTTACAGCTGCCACCGCGCACTGTGCTCAACGTCAACGTGCCCAATCTGCCCGTGGATCATATCCGCGGCGTGCAACTGACGCGCCTGGGGCACCGTTCCCGGGCGGCGGCACCGGTGGAAGTGGTCGACCCGCGCGGCCGTTCCGGCTACTGGATCGCGGCTGCTGGCGATGCCGACGACTGCGGTCCTGGTACGGATTTCCACGCGGTGATGCAGGGCTACGTTTCGATTACGCCGTTGCAACTCGATCGCACCTTCAACGACGCCTTTGCCAGCGTCGAAGGCTGGCTGGAGGGGCTGCGCTGATGGCTCGCGAGCAAGACGACATGCTGCGGCGCGGTATCGGCATGACCTCCCAGCGCACGCGGGAGCGCTTGATCCAGCGCTTGTATGAAGAAGGGCTGTCCAACGCCCAGGTGTTGGAGGTGATCCGCCGTACACCTCGGCACCTGTTCGTCGATGAAGCGCTGGCCCACCGCGCCTACGAAGACACCGCGCTGCCCATTGGCCACAACCAGACCATTTCCCAGCCGTACATGGTCGCGCGCATGAGTGAACTGCTGTTGGCCGCCGGGCCTCTGGACAAGGTGCTGGAAATCGGCACCGGCTCGGGCTATCAGACGGCGGTGCTGTCGCAATTGGTGGAACGGGTGTTTTCCGTTGAGCGCATCAAGGTCCTGCAGGACCGCGCCAAAGAACGCCTGGTGGAGTTGAACCTGCGAAACGTGGTGTTCCGCTGGGGCGACGGCTGGGAAGGGTGGCCGGCGCTGGCACCGTATAACGGCATTATCGTCACTGCGGTGGCCACTGATGTGCCGCAGGCCTTGCTCGATCAGTTGGCCCCTGGCGGGCGGTTGGTGATTCCGGTGGGGGCTGGCGAAGTTCAGCAATTGATGCTGATTACCCGCGAGGAGCAGGGTTTTTCTCGGCAGGTTCTCGGTGCCGTACGTTTTGTGCCGTTGCTCAATGGCCCCCTGGCCTGAGCATTTATATAAACGCGATGAATTCTGTGCGCGGTCGCCTGTCCTATAACGGCGCCGAAAAGAATAAACAAAACCCGAGCATGAACCGATAGCCAGATAAACCCATCGAATGGGCCTTGGCGTCGGTAAAGCATGCGCAGCCGGTTATACTGGCGACATTCCAAGCCTCAACGGGCACTCTTTTTTATCAGCCACCACAAAGGGAGCGGCGGGTGAGTCTCACAGCCATTGCGCAGCGTATGGATGTAAAAAGCTTTCAGCGACTGGTGATTGGCCTTGTCTTGAGTTCCATGTTGGCTGCCTGTTCCAGCACGCCCAAGGGCAATGTACGGGTGGTCGATCGCAATAATGCAGCGCCTCAGCGGCCGGTAGTGACCACAGGTCAGTACGTGGTCAAACGCAGCGACACCCTGTTTTCGATCGCCTTCCGCTATGGTTGGGACTACAAGGCCCTCGCTGCACGCAACAATATTCCACCGCCTTACACCATCCACCCGGGTCAGACGATTCGCTTCGATGGTCGCTCGGGTTCAACGCCAACCACTGTCGTCACGCAGTCCACTTCGACCCCGTCTTCTTCCAGCAAGACCACTGTGACCCGTCGCCCGGCGGGCACTACCAACGGCGTGATAACCGCTCCGGCGAGTAAGCCTACCCTCGCGCCGCTGCCGCCCGCAGGCCCGGCGCCCAAGGGTTGGGGGTGGCCGGCAAATGGCGTTTTGATTGGAAAATTCTCTTCAAACGGTAGTTTGAATAAAGGGATTGATATCGCCGGGGATTTGGGACAGCCTGTTTTAGCTGCGTCTGATGGGGCGGTCGTGTACGCCGGGAGTGGCTTGCGGGGCTACGGCGAGCTCGTCATCATCAAACACAGCGATACCTACGTCAGTGCCTACGGTCATAACCGCAGGCTGTTGGTTCGGGAGGGGCAGCAGGTCAAAGTCGGGCAGGCTATTGCCGAAATGGGGTCAACTGGTACAGACCGGGTGAAACTGCACTTTGAGATTCGCCGTCAGGGTAAGCCTGTAGACCCACTGCAATTCCTGCCACGCCGTTGATCGGTTGTCAGCCTGTTCCCTCACGTAGAAGGAACAGGCTCCAGCGTTGCCAAGGATAAAGGCGCCGCTTGAGCTTGAGGTCGAACTCACCAAAGGACTATAACAATGGCTCTCAGTAAAGAAGTGCCGGAGTTTGACATCGATGATGAGGTTCTCCTGATGGAGGCCGGCATCGCTACGGATTCGATGTCGAATGAGGGATCTGCAACACCTTCAGTTCGCACCAAATCCAAACACTCCGCTTCACTCAAGCAACACAAATACATTGACTACACCCGGGCGCTCGACGCGACCCAGTTGTACCTCAATGAAATCGGCTTTTCCCCCCTGCTGTCGCCGGAAGAAGAAGTTCATTTTGCGCGCTTGTCGCAAAGTGGCGATCCGGCCGGGCGCAAGCGCATGATTGAAAGCAACTTGCGGCTGGTGGTGAAAATCGCCCGACGCTACGTCAATCGTGGGCTTTCACTGCTCGACCTGATCGAAGAGGGCAACCTCGGCTTGATCCGCGCGGTGGAGAAGTTCGACCCGGAACGAGGCTTCCGTTTTTCGACCTACGCAACCTGGTGGATCCGTCAGACCATCGAGCGCGCGATCATGAATCAGACCCGGACCATCCGGTTGCCGATCCATGTGGTCAAGGAACTGAACGTCTACCTTCGGGCCGCACGGGAATTGACGCAAAAACTCGATCACGAACCTTCCCCTGAAGAAATCGCCAACCTGCTGGAAAAACCGGTGGGCGAGGTCAAGCGCATGCTAGGCCTTAACGAGCGGGTTTCCTCGGTGGATGTCTCGCTAGGTCCGGATTCGGATAAAACCTTGCTGGACACCTTGACGGACGATCGCCCTACCGACCCTTGCGAGTTGCTGCAGGACGACGATCTGTCGCAAAGCATCGACCAGTGGCTCTCGGAGCTGACGGACAAACAGCGTGAAGTGGTGATACGCCGCTTCGGGTTGCGTGGCCACGAGAGCAGTACCCTTGAAGATGTTGGCCTTGAGATTGGTTTGACCCGGGAGCGGGTCAGGCAAATCCAGGTCGAGGGGCTCAAACGTCTTCGCGAGATCCTGGAGAAAAATGGCTTATCCAGCGAGTCGCTGTTCCAATAGACCCTTATTGAGCCGGCACAAAAAATCCGGAGCCCTTATGGGGCTCCGGATTTTTTATGGGGCAAGCAAAGCCGATCAGTCGTTGAAGTCTTCCCAACCGCCCATTTGCTTCCAACGGTTGACGATGCCACAGAACAGGTCTGCGGTTTTCTCGGTGTCATAGCGCGCCGAATGCGCCTCGCGGCCATCGAAATCGATATCCGCAGCCTGGCAGGCCTTGGCCAGTACGGTTTGGCCGTACGCCAGGCCGGCCAGTGTGGCGGTATCGAAGCTGGAGAACGGGTGAAATGGGTTGCGCTTCATGTCCAGGCGCGCCACGGCGGCGTTGAGGAAGCCCAGATCAAAGCTGCTGTTGTGACCGACCAGGATCGCTCGCTTGCAGCCATTGGCCTTCAGCGCCTTGCGTACACCACGGAAGATGTCCGTCAGCGCGGCTTCTTCACTCACTGCCATACGTAGTGGGTGGTCGAGCTTGATTCCGGTGAACTCCAGGGCAGCGGCTTCAATGTTGGCGCCCTCGAAAGGCTCGACGCGGAAAAAATAGGTGTGCTCGGGGAACACGAAACCTTTTTCGTCCATGCCAATAGTGGTGGCGGCAATTTCCAGCAGTGCGTCGGTGGCGCAGTTGAAGCCGCCGGTTTCTACGTCGACTACGACGGGCAGGTAGCCCCGGAAGCGGGCCGCCATCGGGTGACGGGAACCGCCACCACCATGGCCTTCTTGCTCGTCATCGTAATGGTCTTCACTCACGGGTGTTCCTCCAGCAGGCGCCAGCGCAGTTTTTCACCGGCGCGCAGCGGGATGACAGTCAGCTCGCCGAACGGCAGGCTGGTAGGGGCGGTCCAGTCTTCGCGGACCAGGGTGATGCGATCGGTATTGGCCGGCAAACCGTAGAAGCGCGGGCCATTGAGGCTGGCGAACGCTTCGAGCTTGTCCAGCGCGTTGCGTTGCTCGAACGCCTCGGCATACAACTCGATTGCCGCATAAGCGGTGTAGCAACCAGCGCAACCACAGGCGGCTTCCTTGGCGTGCTGAGCATGGGGGGCCGAGTCGGTGCCGAGGAAAAACTTGGCATTGCCACTGGTGGCGGCGTCGAGCAGTGCCTGCTGGTGAGTATTGCGCTTGAGGATCGGCAGGCAATAGAAGTGCGGCCGAATACCGCCCACCAGCATGTGATTGCGGTTGTAGAGCAGGTGATGGGCGGTGATGGTCGCCCCCACGTTAGCCGAAGCCTCGCTGACAAACTGCACTGCATCGGCGGTGGTGATGTGCTCGAACACCACTTTCAGGGTCGGGAACAACTCGACCACGCGGCGCATGTGTTCATCGATAAAGATTTTTTCGCGATCGAAGACATCGACATCACCACGGGTGACTTCGCCATGAATCAGCAAAGGCATGCCGACTTCGGCCATGGCCTCGATCGCCGGCAGGATTTTGTCGATGCTGGTGACGCCGGAGTCCGAGTTGGTGGTTGCGCCAGCCGGGTACAGTTTGGCGGCGTGCACGAAGCCGCTGGCCTTGGCCTCGCGGACATCTTGCGGTTGGGTGCGGTCGGTGAGGTACAGCACCATCAGCGGCTCGAAGCGACTGCCGGCCGGCCGCGCAGCGAGGATGCGCTGGCGATAGGCATCGGCTTCAGCGGCGTTGCGCACCGGGGGTACCAGGTTGGGCATGATGATGGCGCGACCAAAGGTGCGCGCAACATCCGCCACAGTATTGGGCAGCGCAGCACCATCACGCAGGTGTATGTGCCAGTCGTCGGGACGCAGCAGGGTCAGGCGGTCGGACATTGGGGATTCCAGGCGGGTCAAACTGAGGCGAATGCTACCGGAAAAGACTCTTGCAGGCACTCGCTATCAAGTTTTGTCGCTGGCAACCGATATGCTCAAGGTATGCCGTAAATGAATGTATCGGTCTTTTCAGTTGTAGAAGCCAGTGGAGCCGCCCGTGCGCCAGCGTTATCTAGCCTTGCTCAGTGTGTTTGCCAGCCTGCCGGCCATGGCCCTGACTTTCCAGACTCGTCTGGAGAGCATTGAGTGGAAGGTCGAAGGCGACAAGTTCGAGTGTCGCCTGGCGCAGCCGATCACCGATTTCGGCTCTGGCGAGTTCGTGCGCCGCGCGGGCGAGCAGGCGACGTTTCGCCTCAAAGCCTTTAACGCCTTGCTCGGCGGTGGCTCGGCGACATTGCTGGCGGCGGCGGCCCCGTGGCAGCCGGGGCGTGCTGATATCAACTTGGGGACGGTCAGAAGTGGCAGTGGCGATGTACTGTTCAACAGCTCTCAAGCCCAGGCTGGCCGGCTTATCAGCGGCCTGATGGACGGCCGCAGCCCTGTCGTGCGCCACTACTCCCGCGACGCAGGGGTTTCGGAAATCCGCCTGTTGCCGGTGCGATTCAGCAAGGCCTATAGCGACTATCAAGGTTGCGTGGCCAAGCTCCTGCCCATGAACTTCGAACAAGTGAAGCTGGGCCAGGTTGGGTTTCCGGGCGGCGGCATCGAGCTCGATGAGCAAGCCAAGGCCAAGTTGCAAGTGATGCTCGACTATATGAAGGCCGACCCCACGGTCAACCACATCGAACTCGACGGCCACTCCGATAACAGCGGCAACCGTTTGACCAACCGCGATTTGTCGCGCCGCCGGGCCTTGGCGGTGATGGAGTTCTTCAAGGCCAACGGCATAGAAGAATCCCAGGTGACCATCAGGTTCCATGGCGAACGTTATCCCTTGGTGGCCAACACCAACTCCGCCAACCGGGCCAAGAACCGTCGGGTCAACATTCATCTGCAACGGGTCGCGCCCGTCGAGAAACCGGCCCCACAAGCCGCTTCCACGCCCAACGCAGCTGCGACGTCTTGAAGCAGCGCTAGTCGCCCGCTCGACATAATCTGTCGCTTCGTCGTCATAAGCTGTCGCGCCACTGTAAATCATCCGCTTGGAACGGTAGACTTGTCGGCTTTCCGTAGAACCCGGTGGAGTGATGGCATGGCGGACGTAAACAAGGTCGTTCTGGCGTATTCCGGCGGCCTGGACACTTCGGTGATCCTCAAGTGGCTGCAGGATACTTACAACTGTGAAGTGGTGACGTTCACCGCTGACCTGGGTCAGGGCGAAGAGGTCGAACCTGCACGCGCCAAGGCACAAGCCATGGGCGTGAAAGAAATCTACATCGACGACCTGCGCGAAGAATTTGTGCGTGATTTCGTTTTCCCGATGTTCCGCGCCAACACCGTTTACGAAGGCGAGTACCTGCTGGGTACTTCCATTGCCCGCCCGTTGATCGCCAAGCGCCTGATCGAAATCGCCAACGAAACCGGTGCCGATGCCATCTCCCATGGCGCGACCGGTAAAGGCAACGACCAAGTGCGTTTCGAGCTGGGCGCTTACGCACTCAAGCCGGGTGTGAAAGTCATTGCGCCGTGGCGTGAATGGGACCTGCTGTCGCGCGAGAAGCTGATGGATTATGCCGAGAAGCACGGCATTCCGATCGAGCGTCATGGCAAAAAGAAATCCCCGTACTCGATGGACGCCAACCTGCTACACATCTCCTATGAAGGTGGCGTGCTGGAAGACACCTGGACCGAGCACGAAGAAGACATGTGGCGTTGGACCGTCTCCCCGGAGAAGGCTCCCGATGCCCCGCAGTATCTGGAATTGACCTACCGTAACGGCGATATCGTTGCCCTGGACGGTGTCGAAATGACTCCGGCCACCGTTCTGGCCACCCTGAACCGCATCGGTGGCGAACATGGCATCGGTCGTCTGGATATCGTCGAGAACCGTTACGTCGGTATGAAGTCCCGTGGCTGCTACGAAACCCCTGGCGGCACCATCATGCTGCGTGCGCACCGCGCCATTGAGTCCATCACCCTGGATCGTGAAGTCGCACACCTTAAAGATGAGTTGATGCCTAAGTATGCCAGCCTGATCTATACCGGCTACTGGTGGAGCCCTGAGCGTTTGATGCTGCAACAAATGATTGATGCTTCCCAGGCTCACGTGAACGGTGTGGTTCGCTTGAAATTGTACAAGGGCAATGTGATTGTCACTGGGCGCAAGTCCGATGAGTCGCTGTTCGATGCCAATATCGCGACCTTTGAAGAAGATGGTGGCGCTTATAACCAGGAAGATGCAGCGGGCTTTATCAAACTGAATGCATTGCGCATGCGCATTGCGGCCAACAAGGGCCGCAAGCTGTTTTGATATTTTAGCTGGTGTGTATAAGAAAAGGCCCTGCAGTGCAGGGCCTTTTTTATTGAATTCGTTTAATGCAACCGTTGTATGTGATGGCATGATGTATAAACAGATCTCGCGGGTGTTTGTTCTTGTTATTAGCCATTGGCCTGGTAGGACAGGGTTAAAGCAAAGTTGTTCAAGTTGTAAGAAATATAGGGGTGTCGTTTGTGCTTCTCTTCGTTTGCTGTGCTCCAATCGCTCTGGGTCATAAGTTTTGCGGATTTCTGATTGGTCAAAAATACAATCAAGTAACCTGTGTCGGATGATTTCTGGATTTTCTGTTCAACTTTGTGCATCAATTCGTCTGCTTCTTTTTTTGTACTAATCCAACGTGTATCGACAATGTGCAGGTCGTATAAAAGTCGAGGAAAGTTCAGTATGTGCTGTACGCCATGGCCGGCGAACAGATTCACATGCGCAGGTGGGTCCTGGGCATTGCCTGACGAGTAATGATCCTTGTGGTAATGAACCTCAGGATGCTGTGGGGGCTGTTTACGCAGCCTTTCAGGAAGGTAAAAGTTCGAATTATGGTAGTTTGATGGCATTCCTTCATCCGGCAAGTTGGCGGTGGAGCTGTTAGCTAAATTTTCTTGCTTTAGCTTCTCATCGATGATTTTTATAAAGTGTTTGCCTTTCTCAAAGTCGGACGGCGCATAAAGTGACTTGTAGTTGAAGTTTAGGGTGGCAAAGAACAACAAAATCAGAAAAAACGGAAAGGTAATCAGGAACCAGACATAAACCTGACGTTCCTGGAAATCAAGGAAAGGAAGCGATACGGCCGCCGACGTTTCCGAGAGGGTAGCGAAGATCGCGATGATCGTCATGGGAGTGGCGCTTTTCTTTGGTGGTGTGGTCATTTTCTTTCACTTTTATATAGAGGCTTCTAGTGGTTGGTTGGGACGTCTTTATGGTGTGGTGGGTGAGATGTTTTGTGGAATGATTATATTTTCGGCAGATGAGTTACTTATGGTTCCTTATAAATGATTCTAGACGTGTTCCAATCAGGGAGAAGTTTTTTTGATGGCTGAAGGGAGAAAAGTTTGGCTGTTAAATGTAATTTCGCGGATCTGAAGTCTGAAAGCTGTGTAGTCTATTTCCTTGAAGGTGCTCTCGTGGCTTTTGGTAACTCCCAGTTTGTTGATGATTTTATTTAAATGTAAGACTTGTTGAGTTTTATTTTGTATGGGTGGGCTGAATTGTTACTCTGGGCGGCCGCAAAAACTGAGTGCAACACCTGACCTTTCCGGTACGGTGCTGCCACTATGTCCTATCACGAACTCAGTATCCCCGAACGTGCGACCCTTCAACTCGGCCTTGCCCAAGGTTTCAGCCAG
>NZ_JCBCUY010000004.1:0-173057 GCF_059862705.1 Pseudomonas sp. MF08817 | reverse complement strand
GGGACATCACTGTCCAAGTGCTTGTGGAATCAGTGTCCAAGTGGCCGTGGAATGAGTGTCCAAGTCAGCGTGGAGTCGCTGTCCAAGTGTTCGTGGAATGGGTGTCCAAGTGCGCGTGGAATCCCCAACCTGCCCCGGACATGAACTACGAGCGTTACAAGAACCTTTCGGCAGAAGAGCAGGAGTTCTATGAGTGCCTGCGCGAAAAAATCAATCACCCCGCCATCAGCGGCCCCTTTGATACCGCCTGGGGCATGACCGACTTTGATGCCCAACTTAATAACGTGCGCCTCGGCCTGCCCAACTTGCCCGGCCAAGTAACGGAGTTTAAAAAATGAATCCGCTTTATCCGATGACCCCGACTTATCACCTGTCGCTTTGGCAAAAACGCCAAGCGGCGATGCTCTATTACTACTCGTCGCAAAGTTACCTGGACGCGTTGTTGCCGAAGATCGAAGAGTTGATCGTTATGGCCGAGATGCTTTTAGAACGCCGTTCGATTCTCGACCCCCTGATGGTCAGCGAACGCTGGGGCGTGCGCGATACCGCAGCCAACTGGAGCACCGGCGGTTTTCCAGCCTTGATTGCCTACAGGCAAAGCACGATGTGGCATATGGCCAAGCGCGTCGACCAGTGCTACGGCATCACGGGAACCAATCAATGCGCCCATATGCTGGGCGAGTTCTCGATGCAATGGGCCACCGCAGAACAGGAGAAAGCGTTTCGCGAGCGGGCCAACGAGGTGTTTTCCTACGGTTTTATGATTGACGGAGTTATGAAACGCAACTGGAGCGATTTAACTTTCTGGATTATTTGGCAGGAACTCAAAGAACAATTTCCTCGTTTGCCGAAATTCAAAGTGCATATGGATATTGAAGGTAAAACCGGGGAAGTTCCGCCACGTACCGGTGTTTATGTCTCTCAGGATGATCCTCTGGGTGCCCTGCAATTTGCCTGGACCGGAGGCGGCGAAGGTATGTGGAAAACGCTGGAAGAATGCAAAACATTCAATGATATAGGCCTGGACGCCTTGAAAACTTTGGGGCGCGCAGGCTTGTGGGGCGATGAAAACGGACTTGCAAGGTTCATTGAGCAATCGCCCTATAAAGGCGTCTTTAAAGAGTCGTACTTCTACGCTCGTACCCGAGTACAAGCTCACTCTTTCACCGAACGCCCCTGCAAGTGGTACTTCGTCGAACTTCTCGAAGGCGAGTTTGAAGACAGCGACCCCGACGCCATGGCCGACGCGCCGGGCAGCGAGCCGCAGCACCCGCCGCGCAAAGCCAGCGGCGAGCCGTGCCCCCACGCCGGTTGGTGGTTCAGCCCCGCCCGTGAAGGTTCGCGGCAGTATTTCCGTGATGGCGCAATTTTTCCCAAGCTGGAAGGCGACTACGGCTACACCTTCTGGCTCTGGAGCCCGGACCAGTCCAGGCCAACACTTTGATCGTTCACCGCCATTGCGTTTACCTGCTACCTCGCCCTTCTCGGTTGTTACTGAACGCCCCATTCGGGGGCGTTTCCTTGCTTCGGTAACAACGTGTTCGTCGTTGTTGATTTCTCTTGTCGTGCTCTGAATTTCTCAGACTCCCTTGATCTACGGGCTCTACAACCCTGCCCAGAACTTTTCTGAAGCTCGGATTTGCAAGTTGGCCGCATGATTGCATATGCTTGTATGTACAAGTAAAGACGTATGCGTATGAGTCGCGCCGACTCAACCATCGTCCCCTGATTCGCCGTTGTGCAGTGGTTGCGCACTGGCTTGCTCGCCCGCCGCCCGGGTTGGTTTGGATTGATTGCTGAGGAGTTTTTTCGTGTCTGACAATAGCCAAAAGCCTACGAAGTACCGTGACGTTGAAATCCGCGCCGCCCGCGGCAACACGCTGACCGCCAAGAGCTGGTTGACCGAAGCGCCGCTGCGCATGCTGATGAACAACCTCGACCCGCAAGTGGCCGAGAACCCCAAGGAACTGGTGGTGTACGGTGGCATTGGCCGCGCGGCGCGCAACTGGGAGTGCTACGACAAAATCGTCGAGAGCCTGACCAACCTTAACGACGACGAAACCCTGCTGGTGCAATCGGGTAAACCGGTCGGCGTGTTCAAAACCCACAGCAATGCCCCGCGCGTGTTGATCGCCAACTCCAACCTGGTGCCGCACTGGGCGAGCTGGGAGCACTTCAACGAACTCGACGCCAAGGGCCTGGCCATGTACGGCCAGATGACCGCCGGCAGCTGGATCTACATCGGCAGCCAGGGGATCGTCCAGGGCACCTACGAAACCTTCGTCGAGGCCGGTCGCCAGCATTACGACGCCAACCTCAAGGGCCGTTGGGTGCTGACCGCAGGCCTGGGCGGCATGGGGGGCGCGCAGCCGTTGGCCGCAACCCTGGCCGGCGCGTGCTCGCTGAACATCGAGTGCCAGCAGGTGAGCATCGATTTCCGCCTCAGCAGCCGTTACGTCGATGAGCAAGCCAGCGACCTCGACGACGCCCTGGCGCGCATCGCCAAGTACACCAAGGAAGGCAAGGCCATCTCCATCGCGCTGCTGGGCAACGCCGCCGAGATCCTGCCGGAACTGGTCAAGCGCGGCGTGCGCCCGGACATGGTCACTGACCAGACCAGCGCCCACGACCCGCTCAATGGCTACCTGCCTGCCGGTTGGACCTGGGACGAATACCGCGCCCGCGCCAAGACCGAGCCGGCTGCCGTGGTCAAGGCCGCCAAGCAGTCCATGGCCGTCCACGTCAAGGCGATGCTGGATTTCCAGAAAATGGGCGTGCCGACCTTCGACTACGGCAACAACATCCGCCAGATGGCCCAGGAAGAGGGTGTGGAGAATGCCTTCGACTTCCCCGGTTTCGTTCCGGCCTACATCCGCCCACTGTTCTGCCGTGGCATCGGCCCGTTCCGCTGGGCGGCGCTGTCGGGTGACCCGCAAGACATCTACAAAACCGACGCCAAGGTCAAGGAGCTGATCCCGGACGATGCCCACCTGCACAACTGGCTGGACATGGCCCGCGAGCGCATCGCCTTCCAGGGCCTGCCGGCGCGGATCTGCTGGGTGGGCCTGGGCCAGCGCGCCAAGTTGGGCCTGGCGTTCAACGAAATGGTGCGCAGCGGTGAGCTGTCGGCGCCGATCGTGATCGGCCGCGACCACCTGGACTCCGGCTCCGTAGCCAGCCCGAACCGCGAAACCGAATCGATGCAGGACGGTTCCGACGCCGTGTCCGACTGGCCGCTGCTCAACGCCCTGCTCAACACCGCCAGCGGCGCGACCTGGGTCTCACTGCACCACGGCGGCGGCGTCGGCATGGGCTTCTCCCAGCATTCGGGCATGGTCATCGTGTGTGATGGCACCGACGAAGCGGCCGAGCGGATCGCGCGCGTGCTGCACAACGACCCGGCCACAGGCGTGATGCGCCACGCGGATGCGGGCTATCAGATCGCCATCGATTGCGCCAAGGAACAGGGCCTGAACCTGCCGATGATTACTGGCTAAAGGCCGCGCTTTATTTGCCCGCCAGGCTGGCGTGCCGGAAACTGCACGCCATTGTTTATCGCGGGCGCTGCCTCAAGCCCCACCGCATCGTTGTCGTAGGTAGAAAACGGGTTTGCGTAGCGGCCCTAAAAAGCGAAGGAGCGCTACGCACTCCAGTGCGGGCGAGCCTGCTTCCTACACGCGAGCAGGGCCAGGCAGGCCGGGTTCCCACAGGAACCGGGCGAGATTTCAGAACAATCCACAGCCGGCGAGCCGTTGCGTGCCACGGGCTGTTAATAAAACTCTCAAAAGGAGCACGAATGTGACTGCGCTAAACCTTATCCCAGGCCAGCTGACCCTTGCCCAACTGCGTGCCGTTTACCAGAACCCGATCACCCTGAGCCTGGATGACAGCGCCTCGCAACAGATCGAAGCCAGCGTGGCCTGTGTGGAGCAGATCCTGGCCGAGAACCGCACCGCGTACGGCATCAACACCGGTTTCGGCCTGCTGGCCTCGACCCGCATCGCCAGCGAAGACCTGGAAAACCTGCAGCGCTCCCTGGTGCTATCCCACGCCGCCGGTGTGGGCGAGCCGATCAGCGACGCCCTGGTGCGCCTGATTATGGTGCTCAAGGTCAACAGCCTGAGCCGTGGTTTCTCCGGCATCCGTCGCTTGGTTATCGATGCGCTGATCGCCCTTATCAATGCCGAGGTTTACCCGCACATCCCGCTCAAAGGTTCGGTGGGCGCTTCCGGCGACCTCGCGCCTTTGGCCCATATGTCCCTGGTGCTGCTGGGCGAAGGCAAGGCCCGCTACAAAGGACAATGGCTGAGCGCGACCGAGGCGCTGAAAGTCGCCGGCCTGACGCCGCTGACCCTGGCCGCCAAAGAAGGCCTGGCGCTGCTCAACGGCACCCAGGTGTCTACGGCTTATGCCCTGCGCGGTTTGTTCGAGGGCGAAGACCTGTTCGCCGGCGCCCTGGCCCTGGGTGGCCTGACCGTTGAGGCGGTGCTGGGTTCGCGCTCGCCGTTCGACGCACGCATCCACGCCGCCCGTGGCCAGAAAGGCCAGATCGACGCCGCTGTCGCGTACCGCGACCTGCTGGGCGAGCGCAGCGAAGTGTCCGATTCGCACCACAACTGCGACAAGGTCCAGGACCCGTACTCCCTGCGTTGCCAGCCGCAAGTCATGGGCGCCTGCCTGACCCAGTTCCGCCAGGCCGCCGAGGTGCTGAGCATCGAAGCCAACGCCGTGTCGGATAACCCGCTAGTATTCGCCGCCGAAGGCGACGTGATTTCCGGTGGCAACTTCCACGCTGAACCGGTGGCCATGGCCGCTGACAACATGGCCCTGGCCATCGCCGAAATCGGCTCCCTGAGCGAGCGCCGCATCTCGTTGATGATGGACAAGCACATGTCCCAGTTGCCGCCGTTCCTGGTGGCCAACGGTGGGGTGAACTCCGGTTTCATGATCGCCCAAGTGACTGCCGCAGCCCTGGCCAGCGAAAACAAGGCCTTGGCTCACCCGCACTCGGTGGACAGCCTGCCCACTTCCGCCAACCAGGAAGACCACGTCTCCATGGCCCCGGCCGCGGGTAAGCGTTTGTGGGAAATGGCTGAGAACACCCGTGGCGTGCTCGCCGTGGAATGGCTCGCTGCCGTCCAGGGCCTGGACCTGCGCGATGGCCTGAAAACCTCCAGCAAACTGGAGCAAGCGCGCACCCTCCTGCGCAGCAAAGTCCCGTTCTATGAGAAAGACCGCTTCTTCGCCCCGGACATCAACGCCGCGAGCGAACTGCTGGCCTCCCGTTGCCTGAACGAACTGGTCCTGGCCAAGTTGCTGCCGAGCCTCTGACACCCAGGTGTAGCAAGCGGGCTTGCCCGCGCTCGGCAGCGTAGCGGCCGTCAATAGTCGCTCAAGCCACTATTTGAAGTGGCTGCTACGCACCCCAGCGCGGGCAAGCCCGCTTGCTACCGGTTCAGTCAGCCCATTGGTTTTCTCTGACAAAAACAATTAAGGACGAGAAATGCAACAGCAAGCATCCGGTTTGAAACGCGGGCTATCGGCCCGCCACATTCGCTTCATGGCACTGGGGTCGGCCATCGGCACCGGGCTGTTCTACGGCTCCGCCTCGGCCATCCAAATGGCCGGCCCGGCGGTATTGCTGGCGTACCTGATCGGTGGCGCGGCGGTGTTTATGGTCATGCGCGCCCTCGGTGAGATGGCAGTGCACAACCCGGTGGCCGGTTCGTTCGGCAAGTACGCCAGCACCTACCTGGGGCCGATGGCGGGCTTCATCCTGGGTTGGACCTACGCTTTCGAGATGATTATTGTCTGCCTCGCCGACGTCACCGCGTTCGGCATTTATATGGGCTTCTGGTTTCCCGAAGTGGCGCGCTGGGTCTGGGTGCTGGGCATCGTGTTCCTGATCGGCGGCCTGAACCTGTGCAACGTCAAGGTCTTCGGCGAGATGGAGTTCTGGCTGTCGCTGCTCAAGGTGGCGGCCATCGTTGCGATGATCCTCGGTGGTTTCGGCATCATGCTGTTTGGCATCAACTCGGCCAACGCCGAACACGCCACCGGGGTGAGCAACCTGTGGGCCCACGGCGGCTTCATGCCTAACGGCATCGGTGGCTTGATTGCGTCGTTCGCGGTGGTGATGTTCGCCTTCGGCGGCATCGAGATCATCGGCATCACCGCCGGCGAAGCCAAGGACCCGCAACGGGTGCTGCCCAAGGCGATCAACGCCGTACCGCTGCGCATCCTGCTGTTCTACGTGTTGACCCTGTTCGTGCTGATGGCCATTTACCCGTGGCCGCAAATCGGCAGCCAGGGCAGCCCCTTCGTGCAGATCTTCGATCACCTGGGCATCAGCTCGGCGGCGACCATCCTCAACATCGTGGTGATTTCGGCGGCGGTGTCGGCCATCAACAGCGACATCTTTGGCGCGGGCCGCATGATGTACGGCCTGGCGGAGCAGGGCCATGCGCCCAAGTGCTTCTCCAAGCTGTCGCGCCAGGGTGTGCCGTGGATGACCGTGGTGGTGATGGGCGCAGCGCTGCTGGGCGGCGTTGTGCTCAACTACCTGATCCCGGAAAACGTGTTCCTGGTCATAGCTTCGATCGCGACCTTCGCCACCGTGTGGGTGTGGCTGATGATCCTGCTGACCCAAGTGGCCATGCGCCGCTCCATGAGCCGCGAAGAAGTCGCGCAGCTGCAATTCCCCGTACCGTTCTGGCCTTACGCGCCGGCGGCGGCGATTGTGTTCATGCTGTTCGTCTTCGGCGTGCTGGGCTACTTCCCGGACACCCAGGCTGCCTTGCTGGTAGGCGCGGTGTGGATCGTGCTGCTGGTGATCGCCTATAAGGTGTGGGTCAAACCGGTGACCGGGCAACCGGCCCTGGTCAGCCCCGACCCGGCCCTGTCCCATCGATAAGTTATGGAGGCTGTAATGAAGACTCTTTGGCAGCATTGCCACGTCGCAACCATGGCCCAGGGTACTTACTCGATCATCGAGGATGCCGCCATCGTGACGTCCGGCGCGCACATCGAGTGGATCGGCCCGCGTGGCGCGCTGCCGGCGGGGCATTACCCCCATGTCGAAGACCTCGCGGGGGCCTGGGTTACGCCGGGCCTGATCGACTGCCACACCCACGCGGTGTTCGGCGGCAACCGCAGCGGTGAGTTCGAACAACGCCTGCAAGGTGTGAGCTACGCTGAGATCGCCGCCCAGGGCGGCGGCATCGCCAGCACCGTGCGCGCTACCCGGGCTGCCAGCGAAGACGAACTCTTCGCCAGCGCCCGCAAACGCCTGCACAGCCTGCTGCGCGACGGCGTGACCACGGTGGAAATCAAGTCCGGCTACGGCCTGGACCTGGCCAACGAGCGCAAGATTTTGCGGGTGATCCGCCGCCTCGGCGAGCAGTTGCCAGCCACGGTGCGCAGCACCTGCCTGGCGGCCCACGCCTTGGCGCCCGAATACGCCGGGCGCGCCGACGCCTACATCGAGCATATCTGCGCCGAAATGCTCCCGGCCCTGGCGGCTGAAGGCCTGGTGGATGCGGTGGATGCGTTCTGCGAGTACCTGGCGTTCTCTCCAGCCCAGGTCGAGCGGGTGTTTATCGCCGCGCAAAAACTCGGCTTGCCGGTGAAGCTGCACGCCGAGCAACTGTCGTCGCTGCACGGTTCGAGCCTGGCGGCGCGCTATCAGGCGCTGTCGGCCGATCACTTGGAGTTCATGACCGAAGCCGACGCGGCGGCCATGGCCACGTCCGGCACGGTGGCGGTGTTGCTGCCCGGGGCGTTCTACTTTCTGCGCGAAACCCAGTTGCCGCCCATGGATGCCCTGCGCAAGCACGGCGTGAAAATCGCCATTGCCAGCGACCTCAACCCCGGTACATCGCCGGCGTTGTCGTTGCGCCTGATGCTGAACATGGCCTGCACCTGTTTTCGCATGACCCCGGAAGAGGCCCTGGCCGGCGCTACCCTGCACGCGGCCAAGGCCCTGGGCCTGGAGCACAGCCACGGCTCATTGGAAGTGGGCAAGGTGGCAGATTTCGTGGCCTGGCAAATCGATCGGCCGGCCGACCTGGCGTATTGGCTGGGCGGTGACCTGGAAAAACGCGTCGTGCGCCACGGCGCCGATGTCACGTTGTAGGAGAGGGCAGTGGATAAGGTTCTGAACTTCAAACAAGGCCGGGTGCCGCTGCTAATTAGCA
Source organism: Pseudomonas sp. MF08817 (assembly GCF_059862705.1). Lineage (NCBI taxonomy): Bacteria > Pseudomonadati > Pseudomonadota > Gammaproteobacteria > Pseudomonadales > Pseudomonadaceae > Pseudomonas > Pseudomonas sp. MF08817. The sequence goes on along the minus strand of NZ_JCBCUY010000004.1, from coordinate 164,862 downwards.
TGCCCCACGCAGGCGTGCGCCTGACCCCGGCGGTCGAGGCCGGCCTGGTGCCGGCGGCGCAAAGCCTGCCCGATACCGACTGGCACATTCCGCAACTCTACGAGTTTGCCGCCGAACTGGGCGCCAGCACCCTGGCCGCCGAGTATTCGCGTTTTGTCATCGACCTCAACCGGCCCGACGACGACAAGCCTTTATATGTCGGCGCCACCACCGGGTTGTACCCGGCGACGCTGTTTGACGGCCAGGCGTTGTTCCGCCCGGGGCTGGAGCCCAGCGCCGAGGAGCGTGCCACCTACCTGGCGCAGATCTGGGCGCCGTACCACCGCACCCTGGCGCAGGAACTGGCCCGGCTCAAGGCTGAATTTGGCTACGCGCTGTTGTTCGATGCCCACTCGATCCGCTCGGTGATCGGCCATCTGTTCGACGGTAAGTTGCCGGATTTCAACCTCGGCACCTTCAACGGCGCCAGTTGCGACCCACAGTTGGCGGGCAGGCTGGAGGCCATCTGCGCCGGGCACCCGGCCTATAGCCATGTGCTCAACGGGCGCTTCAAGGGCGGGCACATCACCCGCCACTACGGCAACCCGGCCGAGCATATCCACGCCGTGCAACTGGAGCTGGGCCAGTGCACTTATATGGAAGAGTTCGAGCCGTTCCGCTACCGCCCAGACCTCGCCGCGCCCACCCAAGTGGTGCTCAAGGAACTGCTGCAAGGGCTGCTGGAATGGGGGCAAAGGCGCTACGCCTGAGTGGCGCGGCCATCGTGGGCAGGCTCGCTCTCACCCCCAGTGAGTGGTGCTTGAAACTTAGGTGAAAACCTGTGGGAGTACGCCTGCTTGCGATCGGTTTTTTCAACCAGTACACAGGCGCGCTGACGTGGCACACGCCCGCTGCCACAGGTCAGGGCATGCTCATTACGCGATTCGGGTTTATGATGCCCCACGGCAGATTAATGGAAGTCCCCCCCGGGCGGACCCGACCCCTCACGGAGCGCGCAATGCAGACTTTGTACCCGCAGATCAAACCCTACGCCCGGCACGATCTGGCCGTCGATGACATCCACACCCTGTACGTCGACGAAAGCGGCTCGCCACAAGGTTTGCCGGTGGTGTTCATCCACGGTGGCCCGGGTTCCGGGTGCGACGCGCAAAGCCGCTGCTATTTCGACCCCAACCTGTACCGCATCGTCACCTTCGACCAGCGCGGTTGCGGGCGCTCCACGCCCCACGCGAGCGTGGAAAACAACACCACCTGGGATCTGGTCGCCGACCTTGAGCGCATCCGCGAGCACCTGGGCATTGAAAAATGGGTGCTGTTCGGCGGTTCCTGGGGCTCGACCCTGTCCCTGGCCTACGCCCAGACCCACCCGGACCGTGTACTGGGGCTGATCGTGCGTGGGATTTTCCTGGCTCGCGAGCAGGACATCGAGTGGTTCTACCAGGTGGGCGCAAGCCGTCTGTTCCCCGACTACTGGCAGGATTACATCGCCCCTATCCCGCTGGACGAACGCGACGACCTGCTAGGCGCTTTCCACAAGCGCCTCACCGGCAACGACCAGATCGCCCAGATGCACGCCGCCAAGGCGTGGTCGCTGTGGGAGGGCCGCTGCGCCACGTTGCGCCCCAACCCGCTGGTGGTCGACCGCTTCAGCGAGGCGCAGCGTGCCTTGTCGATTGCCCGCATCGAATGCCACTACTTCACCAACAACACGTTCCTTGAGCCCAACCAACTGATCCGCGACATGCACAAGATCGCCCACTTGCCCGGGGTGATCGTGCACGGGCGCTACGACGTCATCTGCCCGCTGGACAATGCCTGGGAACTGCACCAGAACTGGCCCAATAGCGAGTTGCAGATTATTCGCGATGCCGGCCACGCCGCCTCCGAGCCGGGTATCACCGATGCCCTGGTACGGGCGGCCGATCAAATGGCCCGGCGCCTGCTCGACCTGGCGCCCGAAGAAGCATGAAGGGCCTGTTGCAGCGCGTACGCGGTGCGCGGGTGGAAGTGGCGGGGGAGGTGGTCGGCGCCATCGACCAAGGGCTGTTGGTATTGGTGGCCATCGAGCCCCAGGACACCCGCGCCAGCGCCGACAAACTGCTGCACAAGTTGCTCAATTACCGGGTGTTCAGCGATGCCGACGGCAAGATGAACTTGTCCCTGGCCCAGGTGGAGGGCGGCTTGTTGTTGGTGTCGCAGTTCACCCTGGCCGCCGACACCCACAGCGGCCTGCGCCCGAGCTTTTCCACCGCCGCGCCGCCGGCACTGGGTGAGGAACTCTTTGGTTATTTATTGAGCAAAGCGCAGCAGGTGCATGGCAATGTGGCATCAGGTAGATTTGGTGCCGATATGCAGGTGCATTTGGTCAATGACGGCCCTGTGACCTTTCTCCTACAGGCCTGAAAGCGCTTGAAACATGTTTTTACGGCTGTTTCGGCCCGAAAGCGGGGGGTTTACCCATAAATACTTTGTTACCCCTGATGCGTTGTCACGCGGCCTACTAGATAATCGCGCGCTACGGGGATCAGCGTTCGTTGGTCCATTTTGATTTAGGTAGAGACTTGTCCGGAACCGCGTGGGGAATCATTTGCCCCCCGCGGAGTCCGAACAATGCTCGCCAACTTGGCAAAAGTGGCATGCGGGGTCGGATTTTTCATACAGCCGACCGCGACGGCACTTTATCTGGCCGTTGGTTTTTTGATCTGTTTTCGGCGAGGGTTGCTCGTGATTGTTAGTCCCTGTAATGCACCAAAGTTGTCTGCCAAACGGTTTCGTAACGCACTGGCGGCGGGTTCTGCCCTGCTTTGCCTGCTCAGCGCCGGTCAAATATGGGCATTCAACCTGGATGATGTAGCGGCCAAGGCCAAAGAGTTGGCGGCACAAAAGTACGAAGCCCCGCGCAGCAATCTGCCGAACGAATTTCGTGAAATGAAGTTCGCGGACTATCAGAAAATTCGCTTCCGTACCGAAAAAGCCGAATGGGCCGATCAGAAAACCCCGTTCAAGCTGTCCTTCTATCACCAGGGCATGCACTTCGATACGCCGGTGAAAATCAACGAAGTGACGGCCAATACCGTCGAACCGATCAAATATGATCCGACTCGCTTCGACTTCGGCGACGTCAAGTTCGACCCCAAAGCCACCGAACAACTGGGTTACGCGGGTTTCCGCGTGCTGTACCCGATCAACAAGGCGGACAAGCAAGACGAGATCATGACCATGCTGGGCGCGAGCTACTTCCGCGTCGTGGGCAAGGATCAGATCTACGGCCTCTCGGCCCGTGGCCTGGCCATCGATACCGCGTTGCCGTCCGGTGAAGAATTCCCCCGTTTCACCGAGTTCTGGATCGAACGCCCGAAAACCGGCGACAAGCACCTGGTGATCTTCGCCTTGCTGGATTCGCCGCGTGCCACGGGTGCCTATCGCCTGATCCTGCGCCCGGGCAGCGACACGGTCGTTGACGTCAAGTCGCGCATGTACCTGCGTGACAAAGTCAGCAAACTGGGCATCGCCCCGCTGACCAGCATGTACCTGTTCGGCGCCAACCAGCCGTCGAAAGTACTCAACTATCGCCGCGAACTGCATGACTCCAGCGGTCTGTCGATCCATGCCGGCAACGGCGAGTGGATCTGGCGCCCACTGAACAACCCTAAACACCTGTCGGTGAGCAACTTCTCTGTGGAAAACCCGCGCGGTTTCGGCCTGTTGCAACGCGGTCGCCACTTCAGCCACTACGAAGACCTCGACGACAACTACGAAAAACGCCCAAGTGCCTGGATCGAGCCGGAAGGTGACTGGGGCAAAGGCACCGTGGACTTGGTGGAAATCCCTACCGCCGACGAGACCAACGACAACATCGTTGCGTTCTGGAGCCCGGAAAAAATGCCCGAGCCAGGCCAGCCGCTGGATGTCAGCTACCGCCTGCACTGGACCATGGACGAAGCCGCCCTGCATTCGGATGACAGCGCCTGGGTCATGCAGACCCTGCGTTCCACCGGTGACGTGAAGCAGTCCAACCTGATCCGCCAACCCGACGGCAGCGTGGCCTACCTGGTGGACTTCCAGGGCCCGTCCTTGGCCAAGTTGCTGCCGGACGCCACCGTGCGTAGCCAGGTCAGCGTCGGCGACAACGCCGAAGTCGTCGAAAACAGCGTGCGCTACAACCCTTACACCAAGGGCTGGCGCCTGACCCTGCGCCTGAAGATCAAGGACGCGGGCAAGGCTACTGAAATGCGTGCCGCCCTGGTGCGTGACATGGTGGTCGCCGAGCCGGTGCAAGACACCGCGCACGTCATCAAGGCTGACAAGGTCGCGGCCAAGCAAAGCGAAAAAACCGCGAAGAAGGACCCGCAGCCGGAAACGGCACCTGCGGCCACCGCCACCCCGGAGCCGGTCAAGACTGAACAAGTGCTGACCGAGACCTGGAGCTACCAGTTGCCAGCCGATGAGTAACCCTCAAGCCCGGCCAGAGACTCTGTTCGAGTACCTGGCGCACCTACCGCTGAGTGACGAGCAACGCGCCGAATTGGCGGGTTGCCGGTCGTTCAGCGAGCTGCACGAACGTCTCTCGTCCGCGTCTTTCGACGCCCCCGCCGAGGCCGCCCAGGCTTCGGTGGGCAGCCGTTTGCTGCTCAACAGCGCCGAAGAGCTGGAAGAGGCCGAGATGCTGGCCCTCGATTCGGCAGGCCGGGTGTGCCTCAAGGCCACGCCGCCGATCCGCCGCACCAAAGTGGTGCCGGAGCCGTGGCGCACCAATATCCTCGTGCGTGGCTGGCGGCGCCTGACCGGGCGCAGCAACCCGCCGTTGCCGCCCAAGGACGAGCGCGTCCTGCCGGCGGCGCGCTGGCGCACTGTCGGTTCGATCCGTCGCTACATTTTGTTGGTGTTGATGCTGGGCCAGACCATCGTCGCGGGCTGGTATATGAAAGGCATCATGCCTTACCAGGGCTGGTCCTTCGTTGACCTTGAAGAAGTCCTGCACCAACCGCTGATGCAAACCGCCACCCAAGTGCTGCCCTATGCCTTGCAAACCAGCATCCTGATTCTGTTCGGGATTCTGTTCTGCTGGGTGTCGGCCGGTTTCTGGACGGCGCTGATGGGCTTCCTCGAGTTGCTCACCGGCCACGACAAATACCGCATCTCCGGGGCCAGCGCCGGCAACGAGGCGATCCCGGCCAATGCGCGCACCGCGTTGGTGATGCCGATCTGCAATGAAGACGTGCCCCGGGTATTCGCTGGCCTGCGCGCCACCTTCGAGTCGGTGGCCGCCACGGGCGATCTGGACCGCTTCGACTTCTTCGTGCTCAGCGACAGTAACGACAGCGACATCTGTGTGGCCGAGCAACAGGCCTGGCTGGACGTCTGCCGCGAAGCCAAGGGCTTTGGCAAGATTTTCTACCGTCGCCGTCGCCGTCGGGTTAAGCGCAAAAGCGGTAACCTCGACGACTTCTGCCGTCGCTGGGGCGGCGACTACAAGTACATGGTGGTGCTCGACGCCGACAGCGTGATGAGCGGCGAATGCTTGACCAGCCTGGTGCGCCTGATGGAAGCCACGCCGGACGCTGGGATCATCCAGACCGCGCCCCGTGCCTCTGGCATGGACACTCTCTATGCGCGCATGCAGCAGTTCGCCACCCGCGTATATGGCCCGTTGTTCACCGCCGGCCTGCACTTCTGGCAGTTGGGCGAATCCCACTACTGGGGCCACAACGCCATTATCCGGATGAAGCCGTTCATCGAGCATTGCGCCCTGGCGCCATTGCCGGGCAAAGGCGCGTTCGCCGGGGCGATCCTGTCCCACGACTTCGTTGAAGCCGCGCTGATGCGCCGTGCCGGTTGGGGCGTGTGGATCGCCTACGACTTGCCCGGCAGTTATGAAGAACTGCCGCCCAACCTGTTGGACGAACTCAAGCGTGACCGTCGCTGGTGCCACGGTAACCTGATGAACTTCCGCCTGTTTTTGGTCAAGGGCATGCACCCGGTGCACCGCGCGGTGTTCCTGACGGGGGTGATGTCTTACCTGTCGGCGCCGTTGTGGTTCTTCTTCCTCGTGCTGTCCACCGCGCTGCTGGCGGTCAACACGCTGATGGAGCCGCAGTACTTCCTGGAGCCGCGCCAGCTCTATCCGCTGTGGCCGCAATGGCACCCGGACAAAGCCATCGCGCTGTTCTCCACCACCATCGTGCTGCTGTTCCTGCCCAAGTTGCTGAGCATCATCCTGATCTGGGCCAAGGGTGCGAAAGAGTTCGGCGGCAAGTTCAAGGTGACCCTGTCGATGCTGCTGGAGATGCTGTTCTCCATGCTGCTGGCGCCGGTGCGCATGATCTTCCACACCCGTTTCGTGCTGGCCGCGTTCCTGGGCTGGGCCGCAACCTGGAACTCGCCGCAGCGTGACGACGATTCCACGCCGTGGAGCGAAGCGGTCAAGCGCCACGGCCCGCAAACCCTGCTCGGGTTCTTCTGGGCGCTGTTGGTGATCTGGCTCAACCCAAGCTTCCTCTGGTGGCTGGTGCCGATCGTCGGTTCGCTGATGCTGTCGATCCCGGTATCGGTGATTTCCAGCCGTGTGGGCCTGGGCCTCAAGTCCCGCGACGAAAGCCTGTTCCTTATTCCCGAGGAATACGCCCCGCCCCAGGCCTTGCTCGCCACCGACCAGTACACCCATGAAAACCGCTGGCACGCCCTCAAGGACGGTTTCATCCGTGCCGTGGTCGACCCGCAGCAGAACGCCCTGGCTTGTGCCCTGGCCACGTCCCGTCACGGGCAGGCCGAGCCGATAGAGGCGCTGCGCACCGAACGGGTGAGCCATGCCCTGAAAGTCGGCCCGCAAGGGCTGGCCAACAACGAACGCCTGGCGCTGCTCAGCGACCCGGTCGCCCTGGCCCGTTTGCATGAGCAGGTCTGGAGCGAAGGGCACGAAGCCTGGCTCAGTGCCTGGCGGCAGTCGATCAAGGCTGACCCCCATGCGCCGTTGCTGCCGCTCAAACCGGCCATCACCCAGGCGTTGCCCGCCTGACCTGAACCCCGCGACCTGAACCTCGCGGGGTTTTTGTTTGTGGGGCGACGGGTTTCACGGCTCTATGTTGGGATACGTCCTACGGCTATTTGTGCTTCAAGCAACAACAATTGCCGCCCAGACCTTTGTGCCGTCGGGGGAGTGGGTTAGCATCGCTCCCCGTATGGGTGTCACAAAACTATGTATCTGCCGGTTTCCCACAAGGAAACCCAAGGCGCACTCGCCTCAAACAATAAAATGGCTTAGGGGACTTGATGATGAAGAAGTATCTTTCGATGCTGCTGCTCGGCGTCACGGCACTGGTTTCGGTCAACGCGGCGCAGGCTGGCGCCATCGACGACGCGGTCAAGCGCGGCACGCTGAAGGTGGGCATGGACCCGACCTACATGCCGTTCCAGATGACCAACAAACGCGGCGAGATCATCGGCTTTGAAGTGGACCTGCTCAAGGCCATGACCAAGGCCATGGGCGTCAAGCTGGAAACCGTTTCCACCGGCTACGACGGCATCATCCCGGCCCTTCTGACCGACAAGTTCGACATGATCGGCAGCGGCATGACCCTGACCCAGGAACGCAACCTGCGCCTGAACTTCAGCGAACCCTTCATCGTGGTCGGCCAGACGTTGCTGATCCGCAAGGAGCTGGAAGGCACCATCAAGTCCTACAAAGACCTGAACAGCGCTGACTACCGCATCACCTCCAAGCTCGGTACCACTGGCGAAATGGTCGCCAAGAAGCTGATCTCCAAAGCCAAATACCACGGCTACGACAACGAGCAGGAAGCTGTGCTCGACGTGGTCAACGGCAAGGCTGATGCCTTCATCTACGACGCGCCGTACAACGTGGTCGCGGTGAACAAGGTCGGCAACGGCAAACTGGTGTTCCTCGACAAGCCGTTCACCTTCGAGCCCCTGGCCTTCGGCCTGAAGAAAGGTGACTACGACAGCCTGAACTTCATCAACAACTTCCTGCACCAGATCCGTGAAGACGGCACTTACGATCGCATCCATGACAAGTGGTTCAAAGACACCGCTTGGCTCAAAGACATGGAGTAAGGCTATGCAGGGCGGTGGGGTGTCAACGGCAACCCGCTGCCCTTGTCGCGAGCAGGCTCGCTCCCACAATTGACCTACTCGGTCCGGTGTGGGAGCGAGCCTGCTCGCGATAGAGGCCTCCCAGGCGACATACATTTCGGATCCTGCAATGAAACAAAAAAAAGCCCAATGGCCCTGGCACGTTTTGACCGTGCTGGTGCTGATCGGCCTGGCTGGCGCGTTGTATTACGCCACCTCGCTGATGTCATACGAATGGCGATGGAACCGCGTTCCCCAGTATTTCGCCTACCACGCTGAAGAATCCCAACGAGCGGCAGAGATTTCCACCGTCAGCGAAGTGGTGCGCAACGGCGGCAAGGCGCAAGTGACCCTGCGCAACGACGCGGGGGCCGAGCAGCACGTGACGGTCGACGACAACAGCCTGCAAGTGGCCCGCGGCGATGACGTGGCCGAAGGCGACGTGATCGGCGTAACCCGGCACTGGGCGGCCGGCCCGCTGCTGTGGGGCTTGTGGACCACGCTCTGGCTGTCGGTGGTGTCCGGCGTGCTGGGCCTGGTGATCGGCCTGGCCACGGGCCTGTGCCGGTTGTCGAAAAACCCGACCCTGCGCGACCTGTCCATCGTCTACATCGAGTTGGTGCGCGGCACGCCGCTGCTGGTGCAGATCTTCATCTTCTACTTCTTCATCGGCACGGTGCTCAACCTGTCCCGGGAGATTGCGGGCATCGCTGCGCTGTCGCTGTTTACCGGCGCCTATGTGGCGGAAATCATCCGCGCCGGGGTGCAGTCCATCACCCGTGGCCAGGACGAGGCGGCCCGTTCTCTGGGCCTGAGTGCTGGCCAGTCGATGCGCCATGTGGTGCTGCCGCAAGCCTTCAAGCGAGTGCTGCCACCGCTGGCCGGGCAGTTCATCAGCCTGGTCAAGGACACCTCGCTGGTGTCGGTCATCGCCATCACCGAACTGCTCAAGAGCGGGCGCGAGGTCATCACCACGTCCTTCTCGCCGTTCGAGATCCTGTTCTGCGTGGCGGGCCTGTACCTGTTGATTAACCTGCCGCTGTCGAAAATCGCCAGCCGGCTTGAGCGGAGGCTCGCGCAAAGTGATTGAAGTCCGCGATCTGGTAAAAGTCTTCGACACCCGCGGCCAAGTCGTGCGCGCCGTAGACCACGTCACCACCCAAGTGGCGAAGGGCGAAGTGCTGGTGGTGATCGGCCCGTCGGGTTCGGGCAAGTCCACCTTCCTGCGCTGCCTCAATGGCCTGGAAGAGTTCGACGCCGGCTCGGTCAGCATCGATGGCCTGCAACTGGCCGACCCCAAGACCGACGTCAACGCCTACCGCCGCGAAGTCGGCATGGTGTTCCAGCATTTCAACCTGTTCCCCCACATGACCGTGCTGGAAAACCTGTGCCTGGCACAGAAAGTCGTGCGCAAGCGCGGCAAGGCCGAGCGTGAGGCCAAGGCGCGGGCGCTGCTGGAGAAGGTCGGTATCGGGCAAAAGGCCAACGAGTTTCCCTCGCGCCTGTCCGGCGGCCAGCAGCAGCGGGTGGCCATCGCCCGGGCGTTGGCCATGGACCCTAAGGTCATGCTGTTCGACGAACCCACCTCGGCGCTCGACCCGGAAATGGTCGGCGAAGTACTTGATGTAATGAAAACCCTGGCCCTGGAAGGCATGACCATGGTCTGCGTCACCCACGAAATGGGCTTTGCCCGGGAAGTGGCAGACCGGGTGCTGTTTTTCGACCACGGCAAGTTGCTCGAAGATGCCCCTCCGGCGGAGTTCTTCGCCGCCCCCAAAGACCCTCGCGCCCAAGCGTTTTTGCGTCAGGTCCTGTAAAGGCGGGCCGGGGCCTTTGGCCCCGGTTCGGCTTCATACCTTGAACTTCTCCACCAATCGCTGCAAATGCGTACCCAAACGCGCCAGTTCGATACTGGACGCTGCGGTCTCTTCGCTGGCCGCCGAAGTTTGCTCGCACACTTCGCGCACATTCATCACATTACGGTTGATCTCTTCGGCCACGCTGCTTTGTTCTTCGGCGGCGGCGGCGATCTGTGGGTTCATTTCCTGGATGCTGGCCACGGTGCGGGTAATGTGGTTCAGCGCTTCCCCTGCACGGCGGGCCAGTTCGACACTGCTGTGGGTCAGGCTCTGGCTGTTGGCCATGATGCTGGCGACCTGTTGGGTGCCGTTTTGCAGGCTTAGGATCAGTTGTTCGATTTCTTCGGCCGATTGCTGGGTGCGCTGCGCGAGGCTGCGCACTTCGTCGGCGACCACCGCGAAACCGCGCCCGGCCTCCCCCGCGCGGGCTGCCTCGATGGCTGCATTGAGGGCCAGCAGGTTGGTTTGCTGCGAGACCGACTTGATGACGTCCAGCACGCTGCCGATGCGGCCGCTTTCCTGCTGTAACTGCTCCATGGCCTGCCCGGAATGGCTGACCTCGCTGGCCAGGTGCTCGATCTGGGCGATGGCTTCGCCGACCACGCGATCGCCCTGGCCAGCATGCTGGTCGGCTTCCACAGCGGCCCGGGAGGCTTGCTCGGCATGTAGAGCCACCTCGCGAGCCGTGGCGACCATCTGAGTCATGGCCGTGGCCACTAATTCGGTTTCTTCCTTCTGGCTGTTGACCCCCGCACTGGTTTGTTCGGTGACCGCCGACAGTTGCTCGGCGGCGCTGGCAATCTGGATCGCGCCTTCGCCGATATCGCCAATCAGGCTGCGCAGGTTCAGCGTCATGTTGTGCATGCTGCGCTGCAGGCGCCCCAATTCGTCGCGGCGCCGGGTGTCGAGGTCCTGGCGCAGATCGCCCTGGGCGATGCGGTTGGCCGCTTGCAGGGTTTGGTGCAGGGCCACGGTGATCCGCGCGGAGATCAGCCACGCGGCGAACATGCCGATCAGGATCGCGACGGCGGTGACCGCGGCCAGCAAGGTGTTGGCGTAATCAGCCTGGTTAGCGGCCTTGCGCAATTGATCCCGGCTCAGATCGCCACTCTCGCTGAGCAGGGCGTCGAGTTGCTGGGCCATTTTTTCATGGGTCGTTTCAGTGCCCAGTTGCGCATCCTTCATGAGGCTGATCTGGGTGCGGTAATCGAGCAGCGCAGCTTTGAGGGGGGCCATGTGGGCGGGCAACGCCTGCAACTGCGCTTCGGCGCGTTCCACGGCAGCGAGGCCGTTGATAACGGTATCGGCGTAGCTTTGCAGGGACGTGGCGATCCAGGCTGGGCTCAGCACATGGTCTTCGACTTGGGCCATAGCCTGGCGCAGTTGCTCTACGGGTTTGAGGGCTTGCTGGTCGTCCTGGTTGGGCAGGTCGCTGGCGAACCGGGCGACGGCTTCGCTGGTGCGCTTGGCGCTAAGTTTGAGTTGGTTGCGGGCTGTTTCGCGTTGCTCGATGGCCGGCGCCAGTTCTCCCAGGCGATTCCTGAAGTTGCCGACATACCCGGCGCTGACTTGGATTTGCCTGAGGTTGACCGGGTCTTTGAGGCGCAGCGCGATACTGTCCAGTTGCTGGTCGATCTTCGCTAGATGGCGGCTGATGGCCTCCAGGTTCTTGGGGGAACTGGAGTCCTGGTAAATGATGTGGGCGTTGCGCAGGTCTTTGCTGCTCAGGCCTAACTGGGCCAGCTCGGTCAGGGTCTGCGAACGAAAGAGCACCGTGCCCAGGGCGCTCCAACCCGTGAGGGCGATGGCCAGGGTCAGGAGCAGGATCAGGCCGAAGCCCAGGGCAAGTTTGAGGGGGACATTGATGTTGTCCACGGCGCGGGTCAGCCAACGAAACATGATGAACCTCCGACGATTCAAGAAGGGCATGGCGCTGCGGCTGACGGGTGTCAGGAGAGGAGCGCATGTCCTTGTTGATCGGCGTCAGCCCTGTAAGCCTCGACCTGAAAATTGCGTAAGAAATTTCAGAAAAAAGCCCTCCGGGCAGAGGGCTTTGGGGGAGGTTTTTTGTGGGTGGCAACGGTCTTACCCCTACCACTCGGTACCGCCACTCAGGGCCGCCATCGGGAGCAGGAAAATGAAAATCCCACCCACACCACAGTTCACCTGTGGGAGCGGGCCTGCCCGCGATGACGGCAGCCCATGCAGAGCCAACCCTGGCTGATGTACCTACGGGGTATCAGACCTTAAACCGCCCCACCAGGCTTTGCAGGTGCACGCCCAGGCGCGCCAGTTCGGCGCTGGAGGCGGCGGTTTCTTCGCTGGCGGCCGAGGTTTGTTCGGACACATCGCGCACGTTGAGCACGCTGCGGTTGATCTCTTCGGCCACGGCGCTTTGCTGCTCGGCAGCGGCGGCGATCTGCTGGTTCATCGCCTGGATCGCCGAGACGGTGCGCGTGATGTTGTCCAGCGAGCCCCCGGCGCGGCGGGTCAGTTCCACGCTGCTGTCGGTGAGGGTGCGGCTGTTGTCCATGATGGTCGCCACCTGCTGGGTGCCGCTTTGCAGGCCGACGATCAGCTCTTCGATTTCCTCGGTGGATTTTTGCGTGCGCTGGGCCAGGCTGCGCACTTCATCGGCGACCACCGCAAAACCACGGCCCGCCTCGCCGGCGCGCGCCGCTTCGATGGCCGCGTTGAGGGCCAGCAGGTTGGTCTGTTGCGCCACCGATTTGATGACGTCCAGCACGCTGCCGATCTTGTCACTCTCGCGTTGCAGATGGCTCATGGCCTCGGTGGAGTTGCCCACCTCGGTGGCCAGGCGTTCGATCTGGGCGATGGCCTCGCCAACGACCTTGTCGCCTTCGCGGGCCTGCTGGTCGGCGGCCACGGCGGCTTCGGAGGCTTCCTCGGCGTTGCGCGCCACTTCCTGCACGGTGGCGGCCATTTCGTGCATGGCGGTGGCCACTTGGTCGGTTTCGACTTTCTGGCTGTTGACCCCGGCGCTGGTCTGCTCGGTCACGGCCGACAGTTCTTCGGCGGCGCTGGCGATTTGCGTCACGCCGTCGCTGATGCCACCGATCAACTCACGCAGGCTCACGGTCATGCGCTGCATGGCCTGTTGCAGTTGGCCGAGTTCGTCGCGGCGCTGCACATCCAGGTCGTGGCTGAGATCGCCAGAGGCCACGCGCTCGACCACTTTGAGGGTCTGCTGCAGGGGCGTGACGATCTGCCGGGTGATGCTCCACGCGGCGAACAGGCCGAAGGCCAGCGCCAGCACGGTGGCTAGCATCAGGGTGCTTTTCGCGCTGGCCGCTTCGCTGTCGCGCTTGGCGGTTTGCGAGACGGTCAGTTGGTTGCTCAGGTCCATCAGGCGCGTGCCCTGGTCGGCCATGTGCTTGAGGGCCGCGACGTTGGCTTCCTGGGCCTGGGCGAACTGGGTGACGGCCACCCGGTAGCCCTTGAGTGCCTCGCTGGCCTGTTGCAGGTGGGCGATGTGCTGCTCGGGCAGCGCGGCGGGCAGGCCGGTGAGGTAGGCCAGGGCGTTGTCGACGGCCTCGAGTGCCGGTTGCAGGGCCTCGGCCTTGGTGCTGAAGGTGTAGCCGCGCACTTGGAAGCGCGCTTGCTGGATCAGCTTGCTCAACTCGATGACGCTGTTGAACTGCGCCACGCTTTCGCCTTGCAGCAGGGATTTTTCCACCTGCGCCACGCTGGCCATCGCCGCATTAGCGGTGGCGATGAGCTGGGCGCGGTTGGCTTCCCGGTTCTGGTTGGCCTCGGCCAAATTGACGAAACCGCGCTTGTACTCGGCCACGGCGGCCTGTTGCTGGCCGATCAGCGTGACGTCTTCGGGGTGGGTGATGTAGGTGCGGGCCTGTTGCAGGCTGGCATCGAGTTTATTCAACAGGTCGCTGACCGCCTCGGTGCCTTGTTCGCCGTGGTGCAGTTCGTAGGTCAGGCGCGCGGCACGCAGGTCTTTGGTCAGTTCATTGAGGCTGGAAATAAAGCCCAGTTTGTCGCCGCGTTCGATCACATGGCCCAGGCCGATCCAACCGGTCAGGGTAATCAGCAGGGTGAGGAGCAGCACCAGGCCGAAGCCGATGCTGAGTTTCAGATTGACACTCACATTTCCCAAGCTATGGGCTAACCACCGGTACATGCTGTAACTCCCTGAAAAGACAACTGGTTCTATAAGGGATTTATCGGCCGTCGCTGTGGGTTCTGTAGGATTTGGATGTAAGACCTTTGTCTGTAACTGGAGCGGCCGCTTGCTACAGGAGCGTTTAGAACAACCGTGAGAGCAGCGCCGTGACGGCGGTTTCGACCCGCAGGATACGCTCGCCCAGTTGCACCGGTTGCAGGCCGGCCTTGGCCAGCAGGTCGATTTCGTAGGGGATCCAGCCACCCTCGGGGCCGATGGCCAGGGTCACCGGTTCGTCGAGGCCGCGCGGGCACGGCGGGTAAGGGCCGGGGTGGCCGACCAGGCCCAGGGTATCGGCGGCCAGGGCGGGCAAGCGGTCTTCGACGAAGGGCTTGAAGCGCTTCTCGATGATGATCTCGGGCAGCACTGTGTCTCGCGCTTGTTCCAGGCCCAGGATCAATTGCTCGCGCACGGCGGCAGGTTCCAGGAACGGGGTTTGCCAGAAGCTTTTTTCCACCCGGTAGCTGTTGACCAGCACCACCCGCGGCACGCCCATGGCGGCGACGGTTTGCAGCACGCGGCGGAGCATTTTCGGCCGGGGCAGGGCCAGCAGCAGGGTCAGCGGCAGCTTGGCCGGCGGCGGTTGGTCGAGGCTGATCTGCAACTCGGCTTCATGGCTGTCCAGGCGCAGCAATTGCGCCGAACCCATCAAGCCGCCAATGCGCCCGACCCGCAAGCTGTCGCCGACGGCGGCGCGGTGTACTTCCTGCATATGGGTCAGGCGCCGCCCGCCCAGCACGGCGCGGTCCGGCGCGATGAAGTCGGCCTCTTCGAGCAGCAGCAGGTTCACGCTTGGGTCGCTGGCGGCTGGTCTTGGGGTTCACTGTCCGAAGGCGGGTCGTCGGGGTGCTCGCCGCGCTTGCTGACCAGGCTGCCAAAGAGGATGCCGATCTCGAACAGCAACCACATGGGGATCGCCAGCAGGGTCTGGGAGAAGATGTCCGGCGGGGTGAGGATCATGCCCACCACGAAGCAGCCGATGATGACGTAGGGGCGGATCTTCTTCAGGTACTTGACGTCCACCACGCCAATCCACACCAGCAGCACCACGGCGACGGGGATCTCGAACGCCACGCCAAAGGCGAAGAACAGCGTCATCACGAAATCGAGGTAGCTGGTGATGTCGGTCATCATCTCGACGCCCGCCGGGGTGGCGGCGGCGAAGAATTTGAAGATCAGCGGGAACACCAGGAAGTAGGCGAACGCCATGCCGGTGTAGAACAGCAGGATGCTCGACACCAGCAGCGGCACGGCAATGCGTTTTTCGTGCTTGTACAGGCCCGGCGCGATGAAGCCCCAGATCTGGTGCAGGATCACCGGGATCGCGAGGAACAGCGACACCATCATCGTCAGCTTCAGCGGCGTGAGGAACGGCGACGAGACGTCCGTGGCGATCATCGTCGCGCCGACAGGCAGGTAATCGCGCAGCGGCGTGGAGACGAAGGTGTAGATCTGCTGGGTGAAGGCAAACAGCCCGGCGAAGATCACGAAAATCGCCGCGACACAGCGCAGCAGGCGGGTTCGCAGCTCGGTGAGGTGCGAGACCAGCGGCATGTGCTGGTCGTGTTCCGGTTTATCAGCGCTCATGGGGCTCGCGGCGGCAAAGTGGGCTCGGAAGCGGCGGTGGTAGCCGCCACGGATTCTGTCGGGGTAACAACCGCAGCAGGCTCGACGCTAGGCGCGGCGGGCGGTTCCTGTACCGGCGGGGTGAACGTGCCGGGGTTTTTCTGCTGCGGGTTGAGGATATTGCGGGCCTCTTGCTCCAACGACAGGATGTGCTCGTTGTGCAATTGCCGGCGAATCTCGTCGGCGCCGATTTCCCGTTCAACTTCATTCTTGATTGCGTTGAAGCTGCGTTTCAGGCGCCCGACCCACAGGCCTGCGGTGCGCGCAGCACCCGGCAGGCGCTCGGGGCCCAGCACCAGCAGGGCGACGAGGCCGACGAGCAGCAGTTCAGAGAAGCTGATACCGAACATTTATTGGGTGCTCACAAGTCTTTGCGGATCGGCTCTTCGACTTTTTGCGCCTGCACGTCGATCGTGTGCGGCTGGCTCAGTGGCGAAGCCTGGGGCTGCACCGGCGGCACGGGTTGCGCCGTGGATGCGTTGGGTTCGGCCGGTTTTTCGTCGTCGTTCATGGCTTTGCGAAAGCCCTTGATCGATTCGCCGACATCGGTGCCCAGGTTTTTCAGTTTCTTGGTACCGAACACCAGCACCACGACAACCAGAATGACGACCCAGTGTTTCCAGTCAAAAATGCCCATGTTGCGTTTCCTCTCTAGAAGTTGAATTCAGGTGGACGGGCGCGAGGCTTTCTCGGTATGCCCGCTGGTGCCAATGCGTCGTTCCAGTTCATCGAGCACGGCCTGCGGGTGCTGCCCCAGTTGGGCGAGCATGACCAGGCTGTGGAACCAGAGGTCAGCAGTTTCGTAGATGACATCGCTGCAGTCACCGCTGATGGCGGCATCCTTGGCGGCGATGATCGTCTCGACCGATTCTTCGCCGACTTTTTCCAAAATCTTGTTCAGGCCCTTGTGGTACAGGCTGGCGACGTAGGAACTGTCGGCGCTGGCGCCTTTGCGCTCTTCGAGCACCTGGGCCAGGCGGGTCAGGGTGTCAGTCATGTTTGTGGTCCGAATAAATGGCGTGCGGGTCTTTGAGTACTGGGTCGACGGTTGCCCAGGCACCGTTTTCAAAGACACGATAGAAGCAGCTCTGGCGGCCGGTGTGGCAGGCGATACCGCCAACCTGCTCGACTTTCAGGATGATGACGTCGGCGTCGCAGTCCAGGCGCAGTTCATGCAAATGCTGCACGTGGCCGGACTCTTCGCCCTTGCGCCACAGCTTGCCACGCGAACGTGACCAATAAATGGCGCGGTTCTCGGCGGCGGTCAATTGCAGCGCTTGGCGGTTCATCCACGCCATCATCAGCACGCGCCCGGTCTTGTGATCCTGGGCGATTGCTGGCACCAGGCCATCGGCGTCCCATTTGATCTCGTCCAGCCAGTTATTCATTTTCAGTTCCTGAAAAAGAGGCGAGCTTGAAGCTTCAAGCTGCAAGTAAAAGCTTACTAACCTAGGTCACGCCGCCGATTCGCTTGCAGCTTGCAACTTGTAACTAATTCGCTTCAGTGTGCCAGCCGATACCCCGGCTGGCTATCGGCGCACGACCAGATACAAGCCCACGGCCACCATCACGCCGGCCGGCCAGTGGCCTGCTTCACCGAGCGGGCCGCCCGCCGCCAGCACCGCGCCACCTGCCAGGTGCGCGGCGCCCAGCAGGCGCAGGAACCAGTCGTCCTTGCGCCGGTGCCAGGGCGGCGCGGGGTCCGCGGCGTGGGGTTGGGACATGCGTTCCAGCAGGTCGCGGGTCATGTTGGCCAGGTGCGGCAATTGCTCGACCTGGCTTTGCAGGTTGCCCAGTAGGGTCTTGGGGCTGACGCGTTCTCGCATCCAGCGTTCCAGGAACGGCTGGGCGGTGTTCCACAGGTCCAGGTCCGGGTAGAGCTGGCGGCCCAGGCCTTCGATGTTGAGCAGGGTCTTTTGCAGCAGCACCAATTGTGGCTGCACTTCCATATTGAAGCGCCGAGCGGTCTGGAACAGGCGCATCAGCACTTGGCCGAAGGAGATGTCCTTGAGCGGCTTTTCGAAGATCGGCTCGCACACGGTGCGGATCGCCGCCTCGAACTCATTGAGCTTGGTCTCGGCCGGCACCCAGCCCGAATCGATGTGCAGTTGCGCCACGCGGCGGTAGTCGCGCTTGAAGAAAGCGAACAGGTTGCGGGCCAGGTAGTCCTGGTCCTGGGGCGTCAGGCTGCCGACGATGCCGCAGTCGATGGCGATGTACTGCGGGCTCCAGGGGTTCACGGTGCTGACGAAAATATTGCCCGGGTGCATGTCGGCGTGGAAGAAACTGTCGCGGAACACTTGGGTGAAGAAAATCTCTACGCCGCGTTCGGCCAGGGCCTTCATGTCGGTGCGCTGGTCGGCCAGGGTCGCCAGGTCGGTGACCTGAATGCCATAGATGCGCTCCATCACCAGCACTTTGGGGCGGCACCAGTCCCAATAAACCTGCGGCACGTACAGCAGCGGCGAGCCCTCGAAGTTGCGCTTGAGCTGGCTGGCGTTGGCCGCCTCGCGCAGCAGGTCGAGTTCGTCGTAGATGGTTTTTTCGTAGTCCTGCACCACGTCCACCGGGTGCAGCAGGCGGGCGTCGGCGGAGAGTTTTTCGGCGGCGCGGGCGAGGATGAACAGCCACGCCAGGTCCTGGGCGATGATCGGCTTGAGGCCCGGGCGAATGACCTTGACCACTACTTCTTCACCGCTTTTGAGCTGCGCGGCGTGGACTTGCGCCACCGACGCGGAGGCCAGTGGTTCGATGTCGAAACGGCTGAAGACGTCGCTGATCTTCTGCCCCAGTTGCGCTTCGATCAGATCGACCGCCACTTGCGAGTCGAACGGCGGCACGCGGTCTTGCAGGCGCATCAGTTCGTCGGCGATGTCTTCGGGCAGCAAGTCGCGGCGTGTGGAGAGGATCTGCCCGAACTTGATGAAGATCGGCCCCAGATCCTGCAACGCCAGGCGCAGGCGCGCGCCACGGCTCAGGTCCAGGGGCTTGCGCGGGAACCAGCGCCACGGCAAGGCATAGCGCAGGGCCAGCAGGAACCAGGGCAATGGGAGGTCGAACAGCAGGTCATCGAGACGGTAGCGGATCACGACGCGCTGGATGCGCAACAAACGGCGGACGGCAAGCAGCTTCATGCGTTATCGCTTGAATCAAGGGATCGGGAAAGGCGCTCGACACGCGCCTCAAGGCGTTCCAGATCGAGTTTGATCCGGTCCAGTTCGCTAAATCGGGCTTCGGCTTCGCGCAGGCCTACAAGGGCACGCGCTTCTTCACTCAGGTACTCGCCCAGGTTCTGGTTCAGGCTGGCGAACCCCTGGCTGTACCAACGGCTGCGGCTGCGCAAATGGCCGCCGATCAACTGCGTGGCGACGGGGCCAAGCCAGCGCGAGAGCTCGTACTCCCAGTCCAGCTCCAGGTCTTGCAGCACGGCGGCCAGGTCCAGCAGCACCGCGCTGTCGCCGTCGAGTTCGACGTCGGGGCCGTGCAGGATCGCGGTCTTGTCCTTGCTCAGGGCCAGGCTCAGCAGGCTCGACGCGGGGGCGCGCAAGGTGCAATCGGCGTCGGCGGCCCAGTTCGCGGCCAGCATCAGGCCTTCATCACTGGGCAGGATGAACAACTGCAAGGCCGGGCTGCGGCAGTCGACGGCGATCACCTTGCCGTTCAAATGACCCAGGCGCGGCAGAGCCGTGCTGTCGAGGCGCAGGACGCGGTTGAGGCCGTGTTCGACCCCCGCCAGCAGGCCGCTGAGCAACATCAGGGCTTGATGCCGCGGTGTAGGGCGACGATGCCCGAGGTCATGTTGTGGTAAGTCACGCGGTCGAAACCGGCCTCGACCATCATCGACTTCAGGGTTTCTTGGTTGGGGTGCATGCGGATCGATTCGGCCAGGTAGCGATAACTTTCCGGGTCGTTGAGGATCAGCTTGCCCACCATCGGCATGAACGCGAAGGAGTAAGCGTCATAGACCTTGGACATCAGCGCGTTGGTGGGCTTGGAGAATTCGAGCACCAGCAGGCGACCGCCCGGCTTGAGCACCCGCAGCATGGAGCGCAGGGCGTCTTCCTTGCGGGTCACGTTGCGCAGGCCGAAGGCGATGGTCACGCAATCGAAGTGGTTGTCGGGGAACGGCAGCTTTTCAGCGTCGGCCTGGACGAACTCGATATTGCCCGCCACACCGCGATCGAGCAGGCGATCACGGCCGACCTTGAGCATGGATTCGTTGATGTCGGCCAGCACCACTTGGCCGGTCGGGCCGACCAGGTGCGAGAACTTCAGGGCCAGGTCGCCCGTGCCGCCGGCGATGTCCAGCACGCGGTTGCCGCTGCGCACGCCGGACAGCTCGATGGTGAAACGCTTCCACAGGCGATGCATGCCGCCGGAAAGCACATCGTTCATCAGGTCATATTTACTGGCGACCGAGTGGAATACTTCGGCGACTTTTTCCGCTTTCTGGCTTTGCGGGACGTTTTTGAAGCCGAAGTGAGTGGTAGGTTCGGCATCACTGCCTTTGTGCGAATCAGTCATATCGCTGTCACCAAAAGAGAATGCCGGCCATTCTAATCCCGGTGGCGGGCTTTGTCTTGGCAAGGCTGAAGGTAAGATAGGCAATCGCCGGGACGTTTTGACGCAGGTCAGGATCGATCCGGCAAACCCCGATAAAACAGGAGTCAGCCAATGGCCCGTATAAATGTTGAGCGTGCCCACGACCTGGGTTTGCAAGCCGCCCGCGAGAAAGCCCAGGTACTGGTGCAGAAACTGGCCGACCAGTATGGGCTGCAGCCCCAGTGGGCGGGGGACACGGTAAAACTCAAGCGCTCCGGGGTCGCCGGCGCGGTGGAAGTAGGCGAGAAGTCGATCCGGGTGAATGTGGAGCTGGGGCTGTTGATGTCGGCGATGAGCGGCACCATCAAGGCCGAAATCGAAAAGGCGTTGGACAAGGCGCTGGCCTGAGTGGGGTTTTGTGTGGGCGCCGGCTCGCGCCCGCAAAGACTGTTTGTGATGTACGTCAGTTGTTAGGGTGCCGTTTCTAATTAATCTCACTACTTTGTGCCCTAGCCCCAATTTCGTGGGCGGTTCCTCAAACCTTTTTGCGCGTGAGGTGCACCATGGCCAAAGTAAGTCTGAAGAAAAAAGTCGATGCTCAGCCAACCACTCTGAGCGAAGTTAAATCTTATGCCCGCAAGATCTGGTTGGCCGGCCTGGGTGCCTACGCCAAAGTCGGCCAGGAAGGCACCGAGTATTTTCATGAGTTGGTCAAGACTGGCCAAACAGTTGAAAAGAAAGGCAAAAAAGTTGTGGCTGAACAACTGGAAGCCGCTAATAGCCAAATCGATAACGTCAAAGATGATGTTGGCAGTTTCAAAGGCCGGGTCGAAGTTCAACTCGATAAAGTCGAAAAAGCTTTTGACGCCCGTGTCGCCAGTGCCTTGAATCGCTTCGGCATTGCGTCTAAACATGATGTTGAGACACTCTCTGCTAAGCTCGTTGGGCTGACGGCATTGCTCGAACGTGTCGCGCGTAAACATTAAGGAGAACGGGATGGCTGTTAAAAAGAAGTCTGAGAAAGAAGGCAACTCGTGGATCGGGAAAGTCGAAGACTACTCCCGCAAAATCTGGCTTGCTGGTTTAGGCGTGTATTCCAAGATCGATGCTGACGGTTCCAAGGTATTTGAAAGCCTGGTCAAGGACGGCGAAAAAGCCGAGAAACTGACCAAGAGCGTTCTGGGCAAGAAAGTGGATGCCGCCAAGGACTCCGCCAGTTCGGCCAAGTCCCGCGTCGGTGATGTCAAAGACCGCGCCCTGGGCAAATGGGGCGAGTTGGAAGAAGCCTTCGACAAACGCCTGAACAGCGCCATTTCCCGTTTGGGTGTCCCGAGCCGCAATGAAGTGAAGGCGCTGCACAGCAAGGTCGATACCCTGACCAAGCAGATCGAGCGCCTGACCGGTGCCTCGGTCAAACCCGTCGCGGCGAAAACCGCAGCGGCCAAGCCTGCGGCAAAAACCGCGGCCAAGCCTCTGGCCAAGGCTGCTGCCAAACCAGCCGCTAAAGCAGTAGCCAAACCGGCGGCGAAAACCGCAGCCGCCAAGGCTGCTGCAAAACCGGTGGCCAAGCCTGTCGCGGCCAAGGCTGCGGTAAAACCTGCTGCCAAGGCCCCGGCCAAACCGGCAGCGGCGAAAAAACCAGTCGCCAAGAAGCCTGCCGCGCCTAAACCCGCGGCCGCCAAGCCAGCCGCAGCAGCCAAGCCTGCTGTGGCCAGCCCGGCGCCGGCAGCAGCGCCAACGCCCGCCCCGACTGTGGCGCCAACCCCGGTGCCAACCAGTCAGTCCTGATTTTTCAGGGCATGCCAAAACGCCCGGCCTGTGAAGGTCGGGCGTTTTTGTTTGGGCGCCGGGCAGGATTCAGGCAGGTTCCTCCAGATAACGCAGGGCCATGTTCTCCGTGGCGACCTTGACCGGCGCCAGCAAGTGCGGGGCCACCAGCATCATGATCTGGTAGACCACCACCCGTACCTGGCCTTCGCGGTCGAGAATGCGCTGGTAGTCCAGGGAAAACAGCAGGGTCATGGTGACTTGTTCTACCAACTGCCCCAAGGCTTGGGTATCGCTGACCAGTTGCCCCTGGGCCTTGAGCCGCGCCAGTAGGGAGGCCAGGGCACGTTTGAGGGCGTTGAGCAGGTTGCGGATGCCCTTGGCCAGTTTTGGCAGGCGGCCGGCCAGGTTGGACAGGTCCTGGAACAGAAAGCGGTAGTGGGCCAGGCGTTCGACGATCAAATGCAGGAACAGCCAGTAATCCTCGGCGGCCAGTTGCGCGTCGGCGGGCGGGTCGAGCAGGGGCATGAGTTCTGCCTGGAAACGCTCGAACAAGCCCAGAATCAGCGGTTCCTTGCCGTGGAAGTGGTAGTAGAGGTTGCCGGGGCTGATCCCCATTTCATTGGCCACTTCCATGGTCGAGACGTTCGGTTCGCCCTTGTCGTTGAACAACTGCAGGGCGCATTCCAGGATCCGGTCGCGGGTTTTCATCCAGTCTTCTTAGTGGTTGGGCGTTCAGCGCACATGAATATAAGTGCCGGGGGCGGCTTCCATCGGTGGGTAATGCTGATTGCCCAAGGCCATCAGCGTTTCGCGCTGGGTGCCCGAGCGTTCCTGGACCCATTCGAGCCAGCGCGGCCACCAGCTACCGTCAACGTGGTTGGCGTCGTAGTACCAGGCGCGTGGGTCGCTGCTCAGCTTGGGGTTTTCGATGTAGTTGGCCTTGGGGTGGCCGGGTGGGTTGAGGATGCTTTGCACGTGGCCGCTGTTGGAGAGCACGAAGCGCCGCTCGCCACCGAGCAGCAGGGTCGAGCGGTACACCGCGTCCCAGGGCGTGATGTGATCGTTGATCCCGGCCACGCTGAAGCTATCGACGTTGACCTTGGACAGGTCGATCGGCGTGCCGCACACCTCCAGCCCGCCGGCGTGGCTCAAGGGGTTGTGCTTGAAGAAATCCAGCAGGTCGCCGTGCAGCGCGGCGGGCAGGCGCGTGTTGTCGTTGTTCCAGTAAAGGATGTCGAAGGGCGGCGGCGCCTTGCCCAGCAGGTAGTTGTTGACCCAGTAGTTCCAGATCAGGTCGTTGGGCCGCATCCAGGCGAACACCCGCGCCATGTCCCGACCGTCGAGTACACCCTGCTGGTAGGAGCGGCGCTTGGCGGCTTCCAGGGTTTGTTCGTCGACGAACAGGGTGGCGGGGCTGTCCATCTGGCTGTCGAGTAGGCTGACCAGGTAGCTGGCGCTGGCGACGCGCCGCAACTGGCGTTTGGCTTGCAGGTGGCCTTGCAGGGCGGCGATGGTCAGGCCCCCCGCGCACGCGCCCATCAGGTTGACCTCGCGGCTGCCGGTGATCGCACGGCAGACGTTCATCGCCTCTTCGGCGGCCTGCACGTAGCTGGACAAGCCCCACTCGCGGTGGCGCACGTCGGGGTTGCGCCAGCTAATCATGAACACCTGCAGGTTATTTTTCAGCGCGTACTGGACGAAGCTGTTGGCCGGGCTCAAGTCGAAAATGTAGTACTTGTTGATCTGCGGCGGCACCACCAGCAGGGGCGTGGCGTACTGTTTTTCGCTCATGGGCTTGTACTGGATCAGCTCCAACAGCTCGTTGCGAAACACCACCGAACCGGGCGTGGTGGCGACGGTCTTGCCGACCTCGAAGGCGTGCTTGGTGATTTGGCTGGGCAGGCCGTTGTTGTGCAGCAGGTCGTCGAACAGATGGCCGATGCCACGCACTACGCTGTGGCCGCCGGAGTTGAGCAGCTCCTTGACCGCCAACGGGTTGAGCAGGGTGTTGGAGGGCGACACGGCGTCGTTGAGCAGGGCAAAGGCGAAGTGGGCGCGGGCGCGGTCGTCGTCGCTCATGCCGCTGTCGTCGATCCAGCTCTGGCTCTGCTTTTGCCAGCTCAGGTAGGCCTGCAGGCTGCGCCGGTAAAACGGGTTGAGTTGCCAGGTAGGGTCACTGAAGCGGTTGTCCTGGGGGGCGGGTGTGTGCAGGGTTTCGCCCAGCAATACGCGGCCCAGTTGCCCGCCCAAGGCCAGGGCATGACGGGCGCTGTGCAACGGGTGGCGCAAACCATGGGAAGCGACGCTGCGCAGTGTGGAAAACAGGTCACGGCCACGCAGGCCGCTGATCGCACTGTGGGCGTTGAACAGCGTAGCGGGGGTCGGCAGCACGCCCGGCGCGGGTTTTTCTCGCATGAGTCAACACTCCTTCGTCAGCCATCAACAAGCCCAAGACAGACAACATAGTTGTTGCGCGCCATTTGCGCCGGGCAGCCAGCCTCCTAGGCCTTGCCCGCGGGCGCCGGGTGCGGGTGCATGACGGCCCGCTGCCGCTCCTGTTGGAGAAATTTCATGATGATCGGTGCGACGGCTTCGGCCCGGGTAATCAGGAACAAATGGCCATCGTCGATTATGTGTAGCTGGGCGTTGGGAATTCGCCAGGCCAGCATGCGCATATTGACCAGCGGGATCAGCGGGTCGTCGTCGCCGGCCAGCACCAGGGTGGGCTGATGGATCTTGTGCAGCCAGTGGATGCTGGTCCAACCGAACCCGGCGAACAGTTGCCAGTAGTAGCCCAGCTTGCCGGCCGAGCGCACTTTGCTGGCATGGTCGGCGGCGAGGTTGGGGTCGCGGCGGAACGAGCCGCCGTAAATCATCGGTGCGATGCGGATCACATGGGACGGTTGGATATAGCGCCGCGGGCTGGCCATCATCCACAGTACTTTCGGCTTGCCGGGCACCATGAATGCCCCGGCCGCCGTGGCCGCCAGCACCAGTTTCTTGCAGCGCTCGGGGTAGTCGTGGGCGAACTGTTGGGCCAGCGCGCCGCCCCAGGACACGCCAATCACATTGACCTGGCCGTAATCCAGGTAGTCGAGCATGCGCGCCGTGAGCTTGGCCAACCCGGGAAAGCGGTAGGGCCGGCTGGGCGTCGAGGAGCCGCCGACACCGGGGACATCGAAGGCGATCACCTCCAGGTCCGGGTCCAGGGCCTGGACGAACGGGAACACCAGCTCCAGGTTGGCGCCGATGCCGTTGAAAATCAGCAAGGGCGTCAAGTGAGGCTTGCCGGGACGTACGGCGGTGCGGATGGTTTGGCCATCCAGGTCGACCGTACGGAAGATGAACGGTTGCGGCATGCTTGAAGCCCTATGGGTCAGTTTTTCATCGTTGCTTGTGGGGGCGAGCAGGCTCGCTCCCACAGACTGCCGGTGTTTCGCTTATCGCTCGTGAACGTAGGTGCCCGGCGCCGCTTCGGCGGCCGGATAAGTTTTGCTGCCCAGGCTGGTGGGGGCCTTTTTCAGTTTGCCCGAGCGCTCGGCCTGCCAGGCTTGCCAGTGCAGCCACCAGGAATCGGTGTGCTTGGACGAATTCTCCTGCCAGGCGTTGGCGTCGGCGGGCATATCGGTGCTGGTCATGTAGCGCGATTTCGGGTTGCCCGGCGGGTTCAGGATGCTCTGGATATGGCCGCTGCTGGACAACACGAACTCCACCTTGCCGCCAAACAACTGGGCGGACTTGTAGCAGGACTTCCACGGCGTGATGTGGTCATTGGTGCCCGCCAGGGAATACACGTCGGCGGTGACCTGCTTGAGGTCGATGGGCGTGCCGCACACCTCCAGGGCATTGGCGCGCACCAAGGGGTTGTTCTTGAACATCTCGATCAGGTCGCCGTGGAAGGCAGCCGGCAAGCGCGTGGTGTCGTTGTTCCAGAAGAGGATGTCGAACACCGGTGGCTCATTGCCCAGCAGGTAGTTATTGACCCAGTAGTTCCAGATCAGGTCGTTGGGCCGCATCCAGGCAAATACCTTGGCCATGTCGCTGCCTTCGAGCACGCCGGCCTGGTAGGAGTGGCGCTTGGCCGCTTCCAGGGTCTGCTCGTCGACGAACAGCGCCACCTGGGTGTCCAGGGTAGTGTCCAGCACGCTCACCAGCATGGTCAGGGCGTTGACCTTCTTCTCGCCCAGCGCCGCGTAGTGGCCCAGCAGCGCAGTGCAGGTAATGCCGCCGGAGCAGGCACCAAGCATGTTGACGTCTTTGCTGCCGGTGATCGCGGTGACCACGTCCACCGCCTCCTTGAGCGCGTCGATATAGGTCGAGAGGCCCCATTCGCGCTGGGCCTTGGTGGGGTTGCGCCAACTGACGATAAAGGTCTGCACGTTACTGCGCAGGCAGAAGCGCGCCAGGCTCTTATCGGGGCTCAGGTCAAATACATAGAACTTGTTGATCTGCGGCGGCACCACCAGCAGCGGGCGTTCGTGCACTTGCTCGGTAATGGGGCGGTACTGGATCAGCTCCAGTACGTCGTTGCGAAACACCACCGAGCCTTCGGTGGTGCCCAGGCTTTTGCCCACTTCAAAGGCGCCCATGTTCACCTGGCTGGGCATGCCGCCGTTGTGCACCAGATCCTTGGCCAAGTGGGAGAGGCCATCGAGCAGGCTCTTGCCACCGGTTTCGAAGAAGCGTTTGACCGCCGCCGGGTTGGCGGCGCTGTTGGTGGGCGCCATGGCTTCGGTCATCAGGTTGATGACGAAGTGGGCACGGCTGATGTCTTGTTCCGAGAGGCTGCTGTCGCCGATCCAGTCGTGCAGTTCCTTGCGCCACGCCAGGTAGGTTTGCATATAGCGTTTGTACAGCGGGTTCTGGCTCCACGCCGGGTCGTTGAAGCGGCGGTCGTCGCTTTCCGGCGCCAGGGTGGATTTGCCGAACATCACGTTCTTGAGTTCTACCCCAAAGTGCGCGACGTGTTTGACGCTGTGCAACGGTTGTTTGATAGCTTGGGTCAGCACCATGCGAGCAGAAGTAAGCAGGTCTTTTTTACGCAAGCCGATAACAGGATTAAGCCCCAGTGTGTTTTCCGAGGCCTGGCGTTTCAGGTCATCATTATTCTTGTTACTCATCTACGACGCTCCATTGTCCGACAGACGAGTACCGGGACCTGCTGTGCAGTAACACAGCCAATGCCAGGTACTACTGCTCGGGTGACCGTGAATTCTGCTTCAGCTGTTTTTAAGACAGAGAACACTGCAGGGAACTTGCCAGCTCCATTGGTTACCCGAGTTTAATTTTTTTCGCAAGCAGGCCAATCATTGACCATGCAGCCGAACATTCAAGCAGATGAAATTAGAAAATGCCCTCTAAAGAGTAAGACCGTTGAGTTAGAGCATTAGCCGTACAACAGATTCACTCGGGTCGCGGGACTTTCCGGCAACTTTCAAGGCTTCAAGATAATCGGCCCACAGTGCGTCTTGGCGCTGCGCCAATTGGTAGAGGTAGTCCCAGGTGAACAGGCCGCTGTCGTGGCCGTCGTCGAAGGTCAGTTTCAGTGCGTACTGGCCGGCCGGTTCGACCTTGCTCAGGCCAACGCCGATTTTGCCAAATTGCAGGACAGGATTGCCGTGGCCCTGGACCTCGGCGGAGGGGGAATGCACCCGCAGGAACTCGGCGGGGAGGGTGTACTCCTCGCCCGAGGCATATTTGAGGGTCAGGGTTTTCGAGGCTTTGTGCAGCTTTATATCGGTGGGAAGCGGGGTCATGGCAGGGGTCCGAAGCGACAAACGTCAAGCTGCAAGCTACAAGCTGTAAGGCGCTGATGTCCACCTTGCAGCTTGTAGCTCAAAGCTGGCCGCTCTAAAGAATGTAGCGGGACAGATCTTCGTTCTGCGCCAATTCGCCCAAGTGGCTGTTGACGTAGTCGGCATCGATCTTGATCGGTTGGGCATCCTGGGCACTGGCCAGGTCGCCGGCGCTGAACGACACCTCTTCGAGGAGGCGCTCGAGCAGGGTGTGCAGGCGCCGGGCACCGATGTTCTCGGTTTTCTCGTTAACCTGCCAGGCAATCTGCGCCAGGCGCTTGATGCCATCAGGCTGGAACTCGATGACCAGGCCTTCGGTTTTGAGCAGTTCGCGGTATTGCTCGGTCAGGGAGGCATGGGGCTCGCTGAGGATGCGCTCGAAATCTTCCGGCGACAGGGCCTTGAGCTCGACGCGGATCGGCAGGCGACCTTGCAGTTCCGGCACCAGGTCGCTGGGTTTGCTCAGGTGGAACGCGCCGGAGGCGATGAACAGGATGTGGTCGGTCTTGACCATGCCCAGCTTGGTATTGACCGTGCAGCCTTCGATCAGCGGCAGCAGGTCGCGTTGCACGCCCTCGCGGGATACATCGACGCCACCGGAGTTACCGCGTTTGGCGACCTTGTCGATTTCATCGATGAACACGATGCCGTGCTGTTCGACGGCTTCCAGGGCCTTGGCCTTCAATTCTTCTTCGTTGACCAGGCGACCGGCCTCTTCGTCGCGCACCAGTTTCAGCGCTTCCTTGACCTTGAGCTTGCGGTTTTTGCGCTTACCCTTGCCCATGTTGGCGAACAGGTTCTGCAACTGGTTGGTCATTTCTTCCATGCCCGGCGGCGCGGAAATGTCGACACCGGCCACCTCGGCCACTTCGATCTCGATTTCCTTGTCGTCCAACTGGCCTTCGCGCAGGCGCTTGCGGAACAGTTGGCGGGTGTTGGAATCCTGCGAAGGCGCGGCGTCTTCGTTGAAACCCATGCGCGCCGGGGGCAGCAGGGCGTCGAGGATGCGCTCTTCGGCAGCGTCTTCGGCGCGGTGGCGGACCTTGGTCATTTCCTGCTCGCGCAGCAACTTGATGGCGGCGTCGGCCAGGTCACGGATGATCGACTCGACGTCGCGGCCCACATAGCCGACTTCGGTGAACTTGGTCGCTTCGACCTTGATGAATGGGGCGTTGGCCAGTTTCGCCAGGCGTCGGGCGATTTCGGTCTTGCCCACGCCGGTGGGGCCGATCATCAGGATGTTCTTGGGAGTCACTTCAACGCGCAGCTCTTCAGGGAGCTGCATGCGCCGCCAGCGGTTGCGCAGGGCAATGGCGACGGCGCGCTTGGCGTCATCCTGGCCGATGATATGGCGGTTGAGTTCGTGGACGATTTCGCGGGGAGTCATGGACATAGTAGTTGGGTCCTCAAGCAGGAAGGGCGCCGGTAACGGCTTATTCCGCGAGGTCCTGCTCCTCAATGGTGAAGTTGTGGTTGGTGAATACACAAATGTCGCCGGCGATGCCGAGGGCGGTTTCGACGATTTCCCGGGCCGACAGGTCGGTTTTCTTCAGCAGCGCGCTGGCCGCGGCCTGGGCGTAACCGCCGCCGGAACCCATGGCGATCAGGCCATCCTCGGGTTCAACCACGTCGCCGTTGCCGGTGATGATGAGGGACGCGTCCTTGTTGGCGACCGCGAGCATGGCTTCGAGGCGGCTCAGGTAGCGGTCGGTGCGCCATTCCTTGGCCAGTTCGACGGCGGCACGGACCAAGTGGCCCTGATGCTTCTCAAGCTGGCCTTCAAAGCGTTCGAACAGGGTGAAGGCGTCGGCGGTGGCACCGGCAAAACCGGCAATCACCTGGCCGTGGTACAGGCGGCGAACTTTCTTCGCGTTGCCTTTCATCACGGTATTGCCGAGGGAAACCTGGCCGTCGCCGCCCATGACGACTTTGCCGTGGCGGCGAACTGAAACGATGGTGGTCAAGGGAGAGTCTCCACGCAGCGGGGCGAAAATGCCCTGGTGGGAACTCATATGGGGGTGGCGGCGGGTTTTTCAACCGTGGCGGACAAGTGGCGGCGGGTTGCCTGGCGCGAGTGTGGGAGCGGGCCTGCCCGCGATAGCGCCGTGTCAGTCGCTCTATTGGGCGAGTGATTCAGTGCCATCGCGGGCAAGCCCGCTTCTACAGGGTGTGTCTTGGCAGATGCCCGGTCAGCGGCTCTGGCGCTGTTGCAGCAGTAGGTTGCTGAAGCCGCTGCCGGCCAGTTGCTTCTGGGCCACGGTCAGTTGCTCACGGTTGCTGAACGGCCCCACCAGCACCCGGTACCAGGTTTCATCCTTCACCGTGCCGGACTCCACCGAAACCGCTTGGCCCAGCAGGATGATCTGCGCGCGCACTTTGTCGGCGTCTGCCTCTTTGCGGAACGAACCGGCCTGGAGGAAGAACTTGGTCACTGGCGCCGCTTTCGCCACCGGTGGCGCGGGCGGCGGGGTGATACCGGCGAGGGCAGCCTGGGCGCGGGCGGTATCGATCTTCGCCGCTTCTTCCGGGGTCACGGGGGTGGTTGGCACCGGTTGTGGCGTCGGCAGGGTTTTCTCCGGCACGGCTTCGGGCGGCACGATCACTTCGGACTCGGGCAGCAAGGTATAGAAGTCGTACTTAGGCTTGACCGGTTGCTGTGGGCTGGGCGGTGTTTTGTTGGCTTCGGCGGCACGGGTGGCTTTCTGCTGCTCTTGCTTGACCCGTTTGACGTCGTCGCCCTGGCCCGGCTCAAGTTTCATCAGGAACACGATGAATGCGCCCACGGTCAGGCCGATGGCCAGCCACAGCCAGCCCGGGATCGGCTGCTTGGCCGGGGCCTGGTAACGGCTGGCGCCACGCTTGGGTGCAGGTTTTTTCTTGGCGGCCAACTTACATGCGCTCCAGGGTTTCCAGGCCCAAGAGTTCCAGGCCTTGCTTGAGGGTGCGGCCGGTCAGGGCGGCCAGGCGCAAGCGGCTCTGCGTCTGGGCCGGGGTGTCGGCGGCGAGGATCGGGCAGTTCTCGTAGAAACTGGAGAACAGGCCGGCCACGTCGTACAGGTAGGCGCACAGGGTGTGCGGCGTGCCCTTGTCGCAGACATTGTTGAGTACTTCGCCGAACTGGGCGAGTTTGGCGGCCAATTCCTGCTCGTGGGTAGCTTGCAGCACGATCTGCCCGTCCACTTCGCTGAAATCCTTGCCCAGTTTGCGGAACACCCCGGCGACGCGGGTGTAGGCGTACAGCAGGTAAGGCGCGGTATTGCCTTCAAAGTTGAGCATTTGCTCGAAGTTGAAGCTGTAGTCGCTGGTGCGGTGCTTGGACAGGTCGGCGTATTTCACCGCGCCAATGCCCACCACGCGGGCGATGTGGCGCAGTTCGTCCTCGGCCAGCTCTGGGTTCTTTTCCTTGACCAGGGTGTAAGCGCGGTCCTGGGCTTCGGTGAGCAGGTCGATCAGTTTGACGGTGCCGCCGTCGCGGGTCTTGAAGGGGCGGCCATCGGCACCGTTCATGGTGCCGAAGCCCATGTGTTCCATTTCCATCGGGTGGGTCACGAAACCGGCCAGGCGCGCCACTTCAAACACCTGCTGGAAGTGCAGGGCCTGGCGTTGGTCGACGAAGTACAGCGCGCGGTCGGCCTTGAGCACACCGCTGCGGTAGCGCACGGCGGCGAGGTCGGTGGTGGCGTACAGATAGCCGCCATCGGCCTTGACGATGATGACCGGCAGCGGTTCGCCGTCAGCGGTCTTGAACTGGTCGAGGAACACGCACTGCGCGCCGTTGCTTTCCACCAGCAGGCCCTTGACCTTGAGGTCGTTGACCACGTTGATGAGGTCGTCGTTGTAGGCGCTTTCG
Source organism: Pseudomonas sp. MF08817 (assembly GCF_059862705.1). Taxonomy (NCBI): domain Bacteria; kingdom Pseudomonadati; phylum Pseudomonadota; class Gammaproteobacteria; order Pseudomonadales; family Pseudomonadaceae; genus Pseudomonas; species Pseudomonas sp. MF08817. Next base: position 133,134 of record NZ_JCBCUY010000004.1, on the reverse strand, counting down.
CCCATCACGTCGGCCATGGTCAGTTTGACGTTGAGCAGTTCGTAGATTTTCTGGCAGTGGGCCAGGGAGATGTCCCGGAACCGCGACCACAGCGCCAGGCACTCAGCGTCGCCGGCCTGCAACTTGACCACCAGGGCGCGAGCGCGGTTGGCGAACGCTTCGGATTCGTCGAAGCGTTTTTTCGCGGCGCGGTAGAAGTTTTCCAGGTCCGACAGCTCATCGCTGGTGATCGGGTTTTCTTCCAGGTAGGCCATCAGCATGCCGAACTGGGTGCCCCAGTCGCCCACGTGGTTCTGGCGGATCACGGTGTCGCCGAGGAACTCCAGGACGCGCGCCACGCCGTCGCCGATGATGGTCGAGCGCAGGTGGCCGACGTGCATTTCCTTGGCCAGGTTCGGCGCCGACAGGTCGATGGCCACGCGTTGCAGCGGGCCGGCCTTGCGCACGCCGATTTTTTCATCGGCCAGGGCCGCGTCCAGGCGTGCGGCCAGGGCTTGGGTGTTCTGGAAGAAATTGAGGAAGCCTGGGCCCGCGATTTCGGTCTTGCTGACGTTCTCGTCGGCGGGCAGCGCGGCGATGATTTTTTCCGCCAGGTCGCGCGGCTTCATGCCCGCGGGCTTGGCCAGCATCATGGCGATGTTGCTAGCGAAATCGCCGTGGGTCTTGTCTCGGGAGTTTTCCACCTGGATCGCCGGCGTCAGGCCTTCTGGCAACACACCTTCATTGACGAGTTGGGTGAGGGCTTGTTGGATCAACTGACGAATGGTGTCTTTCATGGTCTTCTCTTTCGACCGCAAGCGGCGGCGCGTCGGTGCGCAGGTGGAAAAACTGGGCATTATCCGTTGCCGGGGCGGGCTTGCCAACCGTGCAAAGGGGTTTGAGTGGCAAGTGGCTAGCTGCAAGCGGTCAGTAAGCGCGGATGTGCTGCTAACTTCAAGCGTGTGGCTGGCCACTGGGCCCGGCCCCGCTGAAGTTAGTACAAGTCGACGGGGTCCACATCCAGCGACCAGCGTACCGCCCGGCCGCTGGGCATCTGCTCCAGGGCCAGCAGCCAACTGCCCAGCAAGCGATGCAGCGGCGCGCGGGCGCTGGCTTGCAGCAGCAATTGGGCGCGGTAGCGCCCGGCGCGGCGCTCCATGGGCGCGGGCACCGGGCCGAGCAGTTCGATGCCGCCCAATTGCAATTGGGCCAACAGTTCTTCTGCCACGCTGCACGCTTCGTCCAGGAACGCCTCGGCCTGCCCAGGCTTGTGTGCCTCGGCGCGCAACAGGGCGAGGTGGGCGAAGGGCGGCAGGCCGGCGGCGCGGCGTTCGCTCAGGGCTTGTTCGGCAAAGGCGAAATAGCCTTGTTCGGTCAGTTGGATCAGCAGCGGGTGGTCGGCCAGGTGGGTCTGGATGATGACTTTGCCCGGCTCTTCGGCCCGCCCGGCACGGCCCGCAACCTGGACGATCAACTGGGCCATGCGCTCGCTGGCGCGGAAGTCGCCGGAGAACAGGCCGCCATCGGCGTCGAGGATGGACACCAGGGTCACCCGGGGGAAGTGATGGCCTTTGGCGAGCATTTGCGTGCCCACCAGGATGCACGGTTGGCCCTTCTGGATGGTGGCGAACAACTGGTTCATCGCGTCCTTGCGCGACGTACTGTCGCGGTCCACCCGCAGTACTGGGTAGTCGGGGAAGAGTATCCCCAGGCGTTCCTCGGCGCGCTCAGTGCCTGCGCCAACGGGACGCAGGTCGACTTTGCCGCATTGCGGGCAGTGGCGCGGCACGCGCTCGACGTGGCCGCAGTGATGGCAACGCAGTTCGCCGGAGCGTTGGTGCACGGTCATGCGGGCGTCGCAGCGATCGCATTCCGACATCCAGCCGCAGTCGTGGCACAGCAGCGTTGGCGCAAAGCCGCGGCGGTTGAGGAACACCAGCACCTGCTGGCCGGCGGCCAGGGTCTGGCCGATGGCTTGCTGCATGGGGCCGGAAATGCCGCTGTCCAGTGGGCGGCTTTTTACGTCAAGGCGTAGGAAACGCGGCTGTTTCGCCCCGCCAGCGCGCTCGTTGAGGTGCAGTAAGCCGTAGCGGCCGATGTAGGCGTTGTGCAGGCTTTCCAGTGAGGGCGTGGCGGAGCCGAGCACGATGGGGATGTTTTCCTGGCGCGCGCGCACCAGGGCCAGGTCGCGGGCGTGGTAGCGCAGGCCTTCCTGCTGTTTATAGGAACCGTCGTGTTCTTCGTCGACGATAATCAGCCCCGGGTTTTTCATCGGCGTGAACAGTGCCGAACGGGTGCCGATAATAATGTCGGCATCGCCGTCGCGGGCGGCGAGCCAGGCCTCCAGGCGTTCGCGGTCGTTGACCGCCGAGTGCACCAGGGCAATGCGCGCATTGAAGCGCTGCTCGAAGCGCGCCAGGGTCTGCGGGCCCAGGTTGATTTCCGGGATCAGCACCAGCGCTTGCTTGCCGGCCTCCAAGGTTTCGCGGATCAACTGCAAATAGACTTCGGTCTTGCCACTGCCGGTGACCCCGGCCAGGAGAAAGGCGTGGAAGCTGTCCGCCCCGGCGCTGATGGCCTCGAACGCGGCGCGTTGCTCGGGGTTGAGGGGTAATTCCGGTTGCGCCAGCCAATGTTCGTGGCGCGCTTCGGGGGCGTGCTTGCGGATTTCTACCTGCACCAGTTCCTTGGCCAGCAGCAGGTCGAGGCTGTCTTTGCTGAGCATTAACTTGCTCAGCAGTTGATGGGCCACGCCGTGGGGGTGCTGGGCCAGGGTCGCCAAGGCCTCGCGCTGGCGCGGCGCGCGGGCGATACGCGGGTCGTCGGCGCGGGCACCGGGGGCCACTGACCAGAAGCGCTCCTGGCGGGCCTCGGCCAGTTCGCCCTGGCGCAGCAGTACCGGCAGCGCCCAGCTCAGGGTGTCGCCCAGGCTGTGCTGGTAATACTGGGCGGTCCACAGGCACAACTTGAACAGCGCCGGCGGTAGCGGCGCCGTGGCGTCGAGGATGGCCAGCGCCGGTTTGAGCTTCTCGGCGGGCACTTCGCTGTGCTCGGCGATTTCGACCAGGATGCCGATCATCTCCCGGCGCCCGAAGGGTACGCGCACGCGCATGCCCGGCTGCAATTGGGCCCGCAGCACCCCCGCAGGGGCACGGTAGTCAAACAGGCGGCGCAGCGGCGAAGGCAGGGCGAGGCGCAAAATGGCGTCGGGCACGCGGGGGTTTCTCGGTAAGCAGATGTTTAGAAGGCCCGGAGCCTAGCAGACGGGCGGTGCAGTGTCCCCTGTCTGGGGGGGGGGATTTTCTGATGAGGAGCACTTCGCACCGCTTGCGCGATCAGGCTCGTCTGGTAGAATCCGCGGCCTAATTACGTGCGGTGTTCAACAATAGTGTTGTGCGGCGGCACGCTAGCCCGAGGAAACACCATGAAAGCCGATATCCATCCAGCGTACGAAACCATCGAAGTAACTTGCAGCTGCGGCAACAAGTTCGAAACCCGTTCGAACCTGTGCAAGCCACTGGGTACTGACGTATGCAACGAGTGCCACCCGTTCTACACCGGTAAGCAGAAGACTCTGGATACTGGCGGCCGTGTACAGCGCTTCGCCGATCGTTTCGGTGCTTTTGGCGCGAAAAAGGCCTAAGGCCGATCAACTTGGGAAGCCCTCGCGGCTTTTCCTCGCTGATGAAAAAGGCGTCCCTCGCGGGCGCCTTTTTTATGTCTGCGATTTGGCTCCCCGGCGCCCAGGCCTTCTGCCCTGCGCCCGAGGGGCTGACCCAGGTCGAGGTGCAGCGGGTGGTCGATGGCGACACCCTGCGCCTCAAGGATGGCCGCAGCGTACGCCTGATCGGCCTTAATGCCCCGGAACTGGGCAAGCAAGGTCGCACCGACGAGCCCCTGGCGGTTGCCGCCCGCCAACGCCTGCAAACCCTGGTGCGCGAGAGCCGCAACCGGGTGGCGCTGCGCCCCGGGCGCGAGGGTAAGGATCGTTATGGCCGCACCTTGGCCCATGTCTATGGCGCCAGCGGCGCCAACCTTGAAGCGCAATTGCTCGCCGAAGGCCTGGGGTTCCAAGTGGCGGTGGCGCCCAACATCGATTTAGTCACCTGCCAGCAAGCGGCAGAACGCCACGCCCGGCAAGCGGGCCTGGGGGTGTGGCGCCCGTCACCGGTACTCAACGCGCAGCAGATCACACGGGCCGGGTTCGCTGTGCTCAGCGGTCGGGTGAGTGCGGTGGAGCGTAATCGCGGTGGAATTTGGATTCAGTTGCAGGATTCGGTTGTGCTGCGCGTTGCACCCAATCTGCTCAAGCAGTTCGACGTCGCCGCCCTCGAGCGCCTCAAAGGCCAGTCAATAGAGGCTCGGGGCTGGGTGCTCGACCGCACGCGGCGCGGCGGTTTGCAGCCGGGTCAGGCGCGTTGGCTGCTGCCATTGACGCACCCAAGCATGTTGGATGCAGGTAAATAACGGAAAGTTGTAGACATTTTTGGTGTCGATTGTGAACAGTGTAGCCCTTGTGTTCCGTGGCTCTTGGCCGAAAGTCGTAGCCTAGGGCTCTTGACACCGGTGACCGGGCAGTCTTGTAGGGACTTTCGCAGGCGAGTATCCTCGGCGATCCGTCGTCCAACAGTAAAAGCGGAATGCCGATTATGTCTGACTTGAAAACTGCCGCTCTCGAATATCACGCCCATCCTCGTCCAGGAAAGCTGAGTGTCGAGCTCACCAAAGCCACTGCTACCGCCCGCGACCTGTCGCTGGCCTACAGCCCCGGTGTGGCGGAGCCTGTGCGTGAAATCGCGCGTGATCCCGAGCTGGCCTACAAGTACACGGGCAAGGGCAATCTGGTTGCAGTCATTTCCGATGGCACCGCGATTCTCGGCCTGGGTAACCTTGGCCCGCTGGCGTCCAAGCCTGTTATGGAAGGCAAGGGCGTACTGTTCAAGCGTTTTGCCGGTATCGATGTCTTCGACATCGAAGTCGACTCCGAAAGCCCACAGGCCTTCATCGATACCGTCAAGCGCATCTCCATTACCTTCGGCGGTATCAACCTGGAAGACATCAAGGCACCGGAGTGCTTTGAGATCGAACGTGCTCTGATCGAGCAGTGCGACATTCCAGTGTTTCACGATGACCAGCACGGCACCGCGATCGTCACCGCGGCCGGCATGATAAATGCCCTGGAAATCGCAGGCAAAACCCTGCCTGAAGCCAAGATCGTCTGCCTGGGCGCCGGCGCCGCCGCCATCTCCTGCATGAAGTTGCTGGTGAGCATGGGTGCCCAGATCGAAAACATCTTCATGGTCGACCGTACCGGCGTGATCCACTCCGGCCGCGATGACCTGAACCAGTACAAAGCGGTATTCGCCCACGCGACCGAAAAACGCACCTTGTCCGACGCGCTGGAAGGCGCGGACGTGTTCGTTGGCCTGTCGGGTCCGAACCTGCTGAGCGCTGAAAACCTGCTGCGCATGGCGCCCAACCCGATCGTGTTCGCATGCTCCAACCCGGACCCTGAAATCGCTCCGGAACTGGCTCACGCCACCCGTAACGACGTCATCATGGCCACCGGCCGTTCGGACTACCCGAACCAGGTCAACAACGTACTGGGCTTCCCGTTCATCTTCCGCGGTGCCCTGGACGTTCGCGCCAAGCGCATCAACGAAGAAATGAAAGTAGCTGCCGCCAACGCCCTGCGCGAACTGGCCAAGCTGCCGGTGCCACAGGAAGTGTGCGACGCCTACGGCGGCATCAAGTTGGAATTCGGGCGTGAGTACATCATTCCCAAACCAATGGATGCCCGCCTGATTACCGTGATCTCCGATGCCGTGGCCAAGGCCGCGATCGAGACCGGTGTAGCTACCCTGCCGTACCCGAAGAACTACCCGCTCAAAAGCGTCGATGACGTTTTTAACGGTTAACAGCAGCACCATAAAAAAACCCGGCCTCTGAGCCGGGTTTTTTTATGGGGGAGCAGTTGCAAGTTATTAGCGGCAAGCGGCAAGTAAGAGCGGGTTGCGTCGCTGTTGCTTGCAGCTAAAAGCTTGCCGCTGCTCCTTGCTGTTTTAAAACAGATCGATGGGCGCCGCCTCGTCCGCCGGCAGCGGGCTGCCCGGGGCGCTGCCGCCTAGCTCGTTGACCGAGGGCGGGGTGTCTTCGCTCTTGAACAGCTCGAAGTAGGCGTTGGGGGTGCCGGGTGAGGCGGCACGGCCGCTGACTGGGTCTACCCGCAGGCTGAGGATGCCTTCCGGTTCGCTTTGGGTGTGGGCTGGCTTGCCCTTGAGGGCGGCGCCCATGTAGTTGATCCAGATCGGCAGCGCAACGGTGCCGCCGTACTCACGGCGCCCGAGGCTTTCGGGCTGGTCGAAACCGGTCCACACCGTCGTCACGTAATCGGCGTTGTAGCCGGAGAACCAGGCGTCCTTGGACTCGTTGGTGGTGCCGGTCTTGCCCGCCAGGTCGGTGCGGCCCAGGGACAGGGCGCGGCGGCCGGTGCCGAGTTTGATGACGTCTTGCAGCATGCTGGTGAGGATGTAGGTGGTGCGGCCATCGACAATGCGCTCGGCCACCAATGGGGTCTGCACTGCAGGCGCCGGGGCTTCGCCGGGGGTGGCATCGATGGTGAAGCTGTCGGAGGCTGGCGCGGCGATGCCATCGCTGGCGGCGGTGTTGCCGGGGACGCTGGCCGGGTTGGCGGTGAACAGGTTCTCGCCGTTGCGGCTTTCGATCTTGTCGATGATGAACGGGGTGATCTTGTAGCCGCCATTGGCGAAGGTGCTCCAGCCCGTGGCGATTTCCATCGGCGTTAGGGTCGCGGTGCCCAGGGCCAGGGACAGGTTGGGCGGCAGGTCCTGCTTGTTGAAGCCGAACTTGCTGATGTAGTCGATGGTGCGGCCCACGCCCATGCTTTGCAGCAGGCGGATCGACACCAGGTTGCGCGACTTGTACAGCGCCTCGCGCATGCGGATCGGGCCGAGGAAGGTGTTGGTGTCGTTTTTCGGGCGCCAGACTTTGTCCAGGTACTCATCGACAAACACGATCGGTGCATCGTTGACCAGGCTGGCGGCGGTGTAACCGCTGTCCAGGGCCGCGCTGTAGACGAAGGGCTTGAAGCTCGAGCCGGGTTGGCGCTTGGCCTGGATGGCGCGATTGTAGTTGCTTTGCTCGAAGGCGAAACCGCCGACCAGCGAGCGGATCGCGCCGTTTTGCGGGTCCAGGGACACCAGCGCGCCTTGAGCGACCGGGATCTGGCTGAACTTCAGCGACCCGTCGGCCTGGCGTTGCACGCGGATCAAGTCGCCGACCTGGGCCACGTCCGCCGGTTGTTTCGGGTTGGCGCCCATGCTGTTGGTGTTCAGGAAGGGCCGCGCCCACTTCATGCTGTCCCAGGCCACATGCGCCTGGCCGGTGCGGGTCAGCACTTGCAGGCCGGTTTTTTCGACCTCGATGACAATCGCCGGCTCAAGCCCGCTGAAGGTGCGCTGCTTGGTCAACTCCAGGGTCCAGGCTTCGCGGGTCTTGCCTGGCAGGCGCGATTCCGGGCCACGGTAGCCGTGGCGCTGGTCGTAGGTCATCAAGCCTTCGTGCAGGGCGGTGTTGGCCATTTCCTGCAGGTTGCTCGGCACCGTGGTGGTTACGCGAAAACCTTCGGTGTAGGCGTCGCTGCCGTAGCGCCCGACCATCTCGGCGCGGGCCATTTCGGCGATGTACGGCGCGTTCACTTCAGGCGTGGGCACGTGATAGCTGGCGTTGAGTGGCTCGTTCAGGGCGATCTGGTACGACGCCTCATCGATCTTGCCCAGTTTGTACATGCGCCCCAGGATCCAGTCGCGGCGCTCCTTGCTGCGCGCCGGGTTGGCCAGCGGGTTGAACCGCGAAGGGGCCTTGGGCAGGCCGGCGATCATCGCCATCTGCGCCAGGGTGACGTCGCGGATCGATTTGCCGTAATACACCTGCGCCGCCGCCTCGATCCCGTAGGCGCGGTTGCCCAGGTAGATCTTGTTGACGTACAGCTCCAGGATCTCGTCTTTGGTCAGCTGCCGCTCGATCTGCAGTGCCAGGAGGATTTCCGTGGCTTTGCGCGAGAAGCTGCGTTCGCTGGTCAGGAAGAAGTTTTTCGCCACCTGCATGGTGATGGTGCTACCGCCGGACTGAATGTGCCCGCTCTTGACCAGTTGGGTGGCGGCGCGCATCAGGCTGCTGGGGTCGACGCCATGGTGGTTGGCGAAGTTGTCGTCTTCAGCACTTAGTAACGCATTGATGAAATTGGGGGGAATGTCGGCGAACAGGATCGGAGTACGGCGCATTTCGCCAAATTCTGCGATCAACTTGTTGTCGCTGCTGTACACCCGCAGGGGAATCTGCAACTGGATACTTCGCAGCGCCTCTACCGACGGCAACCCGGGACTAAGATAGAGAAACGCGCCGCTCAGGCCCAGCACCAGAGCGCAGACGACGGCGACGAACGACCATCCGAAAAACTTCAGCAGACGAATCAAGGCTTTTGGATTTCCAGAGAAAAGAATGAATTGAGCGTCGAGTGATTAGCGCCAAACTGTGGCGACTCACGCTTGAGATAAAAACCGGAAAAAACGCTGGGCATTATAAGCATTTTTCGACAGGCGCAGTCATTTGCGCTTGTCAGCCCGCGCGGCCATGGAACGGCGCGCCTTTAACCGACTTCTCCAACTCCACAACGTCATAAGGAAATGATCGTGCCAGGACTCTTCGGCAATAAAAACGGCAGGCTGCTGGGTATTGATATCGGCGCCACTTCTATACGGCTGGTGGAACTGAGCCGTTGCGGCACCGGTTTACGGCTCGATGCCTACGCCATCGAGCCACTGCCCCCCGGCGTGGTGGTCGAACGTAATCTGCTCGATACCCAGGGCGCAGCCCAGGTGCTCTCGCGGCTGTTGCTCAAGGCTGGCACCGCTTTGAAGGAGGGCGCCAGCGCCGTGGGCGGCGCGGCGGTCATCAGCAAAACCCTGGAGCTGGAAAGTGGCCTCGGCGAGGCGGACATGCAGGCCGCGATCATGCTCGAAGCCGAGCAGTACATTCCCTATCCCCTTGAAGACGTCGCCATCGACTTTGAAGTCCTGACCTGCCCCGCGCTTGAGCCCGGGCGGGTGTCGGTGTTGCTGGCCGCTTGCCGCAAGGCGGATGTCCAGGCCCGCGAAGCGCTGCTGGCCCTGGCCGGCCTGCGGGCCCGGGTGGTGGAAAGCGAAACCGATGCCCTGGAACGTGCGTTGGCGCGGCTCGATGGGGTTAATGACCCGGGTGTCGTCGCCGTGGTCGATGCAGGCATCAGCACCACGACCTTGAGCCTGGTCCGCGAGGGGCGCATCGTCCAGGTTCGCGAGCTGCTGTTGGGGGCCTTCCCACAGGGTGGCGCGGCTGTGGAGGACTTCCAGCTTGAACTGAGCCAGCAAGTCTCCCGGGCGTTGCAGGCGTTTATGGCGCTCGATCAGGCCACGGCGGTCGAGCATTTGGTGTTAACCGGCGAAATGGCAGCGTATCCGGGGCTGGTGCAAGGCGTTGGGCAGACGTTGGGGCTGCCGGCGCTCGTCGCCAACCCGTTTCACGACATGGCCCTGGGCGATCAGGTCGATGCCTGCGCGCTAGCCACTGATGCTCCGGCGCTGATGGTGGCCTGTGGGTTGGCCATGCGGAGTTTCGACTGATGGCCAGGATTAACTTTCTGCCCTGGCGCGAGGCCCGTCGCCAGGCGCGGCGCAAGGAGTTCATCGTCATTGCGCTGGGCGCGATGCTGGGGGCTATGGCAGTGGTGCTGCTGGTTGGCCAGTACCTCGACAGCGCGAGCCGACATCAGTCGGTACGCAACCTGGCGCTGGGCCGGCAAATCGCAACGCTGGACGAACAGGTTGCACGGTTCGATGAACTCAAAGCTCAGCGCCAGGTATCGATGGAGCGCCTGAGAGTGATTCAGGGTTTACAGGGCGACCGCCATCGTGGCGGGCGGATACTTGAGCAGTTGGTTCACGTCTTGGTTGACGGTGTGTACTTCACCGAAGTGGCCATGGGCGGCCAGACCCTGTCGATTGTCGGGGTCAGTCAGTCGAACCCGCAACTGGCCGAGTTGATGCGCAAACTTGCGGCCTCTGGTTTGTTCGAGGCGCCGACCCTCGAACAAATCCGGGCAACCGGCGGGCAAGCGCATTTAGGGGCTTTCCAGCTGACCGTAGCCCAGGCTCGGCCGAGCGTGGCGGGGGGAGTGCAATGAACGCGATGCAATGGTCGGGCGACCTGACGTTGAGCAACCTGGGGGACTGGCCGCCCATCGCCAAGGTTGCGGCGGTCGCCCTGTTGCTGTGCCTGGTGCTGGCATTGGGCTACGGCATCTACCTTAAGCCCATGAGCCAACACCTTGAGCGGCTGCGCATGGATGAACGACGCCAGCAGGAGCGGCTCGCCGCCAAGACGCGGCTGGCCGCGGACCTGGAGCAGTACCAGGCGAAGATGCAGCTTATGCAGCACAGTTTCGAGGGGTTGCTGCGCCAGCTCCCGGCGGGCAGCGAAGTGCCGGATTTACTGGACGATATCACCCGGACGGCGACTGGCAGCGGCTTGGTGTTTGAGGAAATCAAGCTGCTGGCGCCGGTGGAGCAAGCGTTTTACCGCGAGTTGCCGATGCAGGTTGTCGTCATCGGCGCCTATCACGACCTCGCCACCTTCGTTAGCCGTTTGGGCGCGTTGCCGCGAATCGTCACCTTGCATGACTTCCAGATCGGCCCTGTGGTGGTCGGCAGCGAGTCGCCGCTGCGCATGGCGTTGCAGGCCCGGACTTACAGCTACGACCCGGCGGAGCAGCAGCCATGAACCGCGGCCTATGGATGGCCAGTGTGCTGGCGGCAATCTCCGGTTGCAGCAGCGACAGCGCCGAGCAGGTTGCCAGCTCGGCTACCAGCACACTTAGCCTGCCATCGACCATTGAGCCTGCTGCGTTGCCGGACGTTGGGCCAGCCTTCATCTATAAGGCCGCGGGGTTGCGCGACCCCTTCCGCTCTTCGGCTGTGGAGCTGGTGCCGCGCCCAGCGGTGGCGCGCGCGCAGGTACAGCCTGATCCGACGCGGGGAAAGCACTTTTTGGAAGGCTTTGCTCTGGAGCAGTTCGAAATGGTCGGCACGCTCTCCAACGCGGGTGCGTCTTTTGTGCTGCTACGTGGGCCGGGCGGTGTACACCGATTGAAGGTGGGCGACTACCTGGGCCGCAACGACGGGCGGGTGGTGGCCGTGGGTGAGCGGCATGTGGAGGTCATCGAACTCGTTCCCGAGGGCGAGGAGGGCTGGCTGGAACGCTCTCGAATCCTCGCTTTGAAAGCACACTCCTGAAGGGAATCGGAACCATGAAAAGGACTCTTTCATCCTGTGTGATGGCGCTATGGATGGCGTCGGTGCAGGCAAACGTAACCGATCTCCCTGCCTTGGGTGGGTGGGGTGGCCAGTACAGTGGCGAAAAGCTGTCGCTGAACTTCCAGGACATTGAAGTACGTTCGGTGCTGCAAGTGATCGCCGACTTCACCCGGCTCAATCTGGTGGCCAGCGATGCGGTGCAGGGCAGTATCACCCTGCGCTTGCACGAGGTGCCTTGGGATCAGGCACTGGACATCGTCCTCAAGACCAAGGGCCTGGATCAGCGCAAAGTCGGCAACGTGCTGTTGGTAGCGCCCGCGGATGAAATCGCCGCCCGCGAGCGGCTGGAACTGGAGTCGCAACGCCAGGTGGCGGACCTGGCGCCGCTGCGTCGGGAACTGCTGCAAGTCAACTACGCCAAGGCCAGCGACATTGCCAAGCTGTTCCAGTCGGTGACCGGCGCCGAGGTCAGTGCTGAAGGGCGGGGCTCGATCACAGTGGACGAGCGCACCAACAACATCATTGCCTACCAGACCCAAAACCGCCTCGACGAACTCAAGCGCATCGTCGCGCAGCTGGATATCCCGGTGCGTCAGGTGATGATCGAGGCGCGCATCGTCGAGGCGGATGTGGGCTACGACAAAAGCCTGGGGGTGCGCTGGGGCGGCTCGATCCGCGGTGGCGGGCGCTGGAGCGCGTCGGGTACCGGCGCGTCTTCGGACGAGGGCGAAGCCAGTTCGCCTTTTGTTGACCTGGGTGTGGCCAATCGCACATCCGGCATCGGGGTGGCCTACATCAAGGACAACCTGCTGTTGGACCTTGAACTGACCGCCATGGAGAAGACCGGCAACGGGGAGATCATCTCCCAGCCCAAAGTGGTGACCTCCGACAAGGAGACCGCCAAGATTCTCAAGGGCACGGAAATCCCCTACCAACAATCGGCCAAGGACGGCGCGACCTCGGTGTCGTTCAAAGAGGCGTCGCTGTCCCTGGAGGTCACGCCGCAAATCACCCCGGACAACCAGATCATCATGGCGGTCAAGGTCACCAAGGATGAGCCCGATTACCTGAACCGCCTCAATGACGTCCCGCCGATCAGAAAAAACGAAGTCAACGCCAAGGTGTTGGTGGCCGATGGCGAGACCACCGTGATTGGTGGCGTGTTCTCAAATACTCAAAGCAAGGTCATAGATAAGGTGCCATTTCTTGGCGATGTGCCGTATCTTGGCCGCCTTTTCCGAAGGGATGTTGTTTCGGATAAAAAATCCGAGCTGCTGGTGTTCCTGACTCCCCGTATCATGGACAACCAGGCGATTGCTGCGAGTCATTGATTCTGTGCGAAATTTGATTCTTGTTGGGCCAATGGGTGCTGGTAAAAGCACCATTGGCCGCTTGCTGGCCAAAGAGCTGCGCCTGCCGTTCAAAGATTCCGACAAGGAAATTGAATTGCGCACGGGCGCCAATATCCCGTGGATCTTCGATAAAGAAGGCGAACCGGGTTTCCGTGACCGTGAAGAGGCGATGATCGCCGAACTCTGCGCCCTTGATGGTGTGGTGCTGGCGACCGGCGGTGGCGCGGTCATGCGCGAAGCCAATCGCCGCGCCCTGCATGCCGGCGGGCGCGTGGTTTACCTGCATGCCTCGGTGGAGCAGCAGGTGGGGCGCACCGCACGGGACCGCAATCGGCCATTGCTGCGTACCGCCGATCCGGAAAAGACCCTGCGCGACTTGCTGGCGCTGCGCGACCCGCTCTACCGGGAGATCGCCGACCTGGTGGTGCAAACCGATGAGCGGCCGCCGCGAATGGTGGTCCTGGACATCCTCGCCCGTCTGCAACAGCTGCCTCCCCGTTAAAGCGCGCGGCGAAATGCGCTATCCTCGGCGTCCGGCCGTGGGCGCCCAGGCTCGTGGCTTATGGCTATCAAGTGACGTCACAACACCGCGTGTTGCCGGCCTCTAGGCTGGGGCAAAACGCCAGCTTTCATTTTCACTGTGGGGATACATGCAGACACTTAAGGTCGATTTAGGCGAGCGCAGCTACCCGATTCACATTGGCGAAGGTTTGCTGGGGCGAACCGAGCTGCTGGCGCCGCACATTGCCGGGCGGCAAGTGGCGATTATCTCCAATGAGACGGTTGCGCCACTGTACCTGGAGCGCCTGGCCCGCAGCCTTGAGCAGTTCTCGGTGATCTCCGTGGTGCTGCCCGATGGCGAAGCCTTCAAGACCTGGGAAACCCTGCAACTGATTTTCGACGGCTTGCTCACCGCGCGGCACGACCGCCGCACCACGGTGATTGCCCTGGGCGGCGGTGTGATTGGCGATATGGCCGGTTTTGCGGCGGCGTGCTACCAGCGTGGCGTGGATTTCATCCAGGTGCCGACCACCTTGCTGTCCCAGGTCGATTCGTCGGTGGGCGGCAAGACCGGCATCAACCACCCGCTGGGCAAAAACATGGTGGGCGCCTTTTACCAGCCCAATGTGGTGCTGATCGATACGTCCACCCTCACTACCTTGCCGCCGCGCGAACTGTCGGCGGGCCTGGCGGAAGTCATCAAGTACGGCCTGATTTGCGATGAGCCGTTCCTGACCTGGCTGGAAGAAAACGTCGAGCGCCTGCGGGCCCTGGACCAGCAGGCGCTGACCGTCGCCATCGAGCGCTCCTGCGCGGCCAAGGCCGCCGTGGTGGGCGCCGATGAGCGTGAGTCCGGCGTGCGCGCCACCCTCAACCTGGGCCATACCTTCGGCCACGCCATCGAAACCCACATGGGCTATGGTGTTTGGCTGCACGGTGAGGCGGTGGCGGCGGGTACGGTCATGGCCCTGGAAATGTCCAGCCGCCTGGGCTGGATTACCGAGCAGGAGCGTGATCGCGGCATTCGCCTGTTCCAGCGCGCCGGTTTACCGGTGATGCCGCCGCAGGAGATGAGCGAAGCCGATTTCCTCGAACATATGGCAATTGACAAGAAAGTGATCGACGGTCGTTTGCGTCTGGTGCTGTTGCGCCGCATGGGCGAAGCCGTAGTGACCGACGATTATCCGAAAGAGATTTTACAGGCCACGCTGGGAGCGGATTACCGCGCCCTGGCTCAGCTCAAAGGTTAACAAGATCCCGATGACTAGTTTGCACGCCGACGAGGCTTTCCTCGGCCATTACCAGTTGAGCCACGACCCTTTCGCTCCACGGGTGCCTGGCTTCAAGTTTTTCCCTGCCCAGCGCAAACCGGTGCTGGGGCAGTTGCATCACCTGGCCCGCTACAGCCAGCTGCTGCTGGTGGTCACCGGCCCCCAGGGCAGCGGCAAGACCCTGCTGCGCCAGGCGTTGGTCGCCAGCACCAACAAGCAATCGGTGCAAAGCGTGGTGGTGTCGGCCCGTGGCGCTGGCGATGCGGCCGGCGTGCTGCGTCAGGTGGCCCAGGCGCTGAACGTGGCCCAGGCGCAAATCGGGGCGATTTTGGCGCAGGTGGTGCAACTGGCGCTGACAGGGCAGGAAGTCTACCTGCTGGTGGATGACGCCGAGCAGCTTGACGAGTCCGCCCTTGAGGCGCTACTGGCGCTGGCCGCAGGTGCCCCGGAAGGCCGGCCGCACGTGTTCCTGTTTGGCGAGTCGTCGCTGATTGCGGGCCTGGAGCAATTGAACACCGAGGAAGAGCGTTTCCACGTCATCGAATTGCAGCCCTATACCGAGGAAGAAACCCGCGAATACCTGGCCCAGCGCCTGGAAGGGGCCGGCCGGGGTATCGAACTTTTCACCGCGGATCAGATCTCTGATATTCACGAAGGCTCCGACGGCTGGCCTGGCATCATCAACCAGGTGGCCCGGGATGCAATGATCGAAGCCATGATTGCCAGCCGCTCAGCGGTCAAGCGTCCAAGTATGGGGTTCAACATGCCGAAGAAACATGTATTGGCGATATCCGCCGTTGTGGTGGTGGCCGTCGCGGCGGCCTGGTTGCTGCCAGGTCGCAGCAAGGCCCCGACCACCGGCGCGCCCGCGACCGAGCAGGCGCAACTGCCTCTGGGCCAGGGCACGCCGCAACCCAACGCCAGTGGCGGCCCAGCGGTGGAATTCGCCGGTTCGTCGCAGCCGATGCCGTTGCCGCTGGTCGGGCAGTCGCAACCGGTGATGCGTGGTCCGTTGGCCGAAGCAGCTGGCGGGATCAGCGAAGGTGACGATGGCGTGCCGGTGGAAGGCTCCAGCGCTACGCCGCCGACCGTCACCACCATCGCGCCACCTGCCGGCGAAACGCCGAGCCCGGCCCCCGTGCCGGCGACCCGTCCGGTGCCAACCCCTGAGCCCACTCAAGTCGCCGTCGCCAAACCTGCGCCTGTGGCCAAACCGGTTCCCGCTCCAGCCGCCAAACCTGCGGACAAACCTGTGACCGTGGCCAAGGCGTCTGCCGGCGGTAGCTGGTACGCCGGCCAGGCCCCGGGCAACTACGTGGTGCAGATCCTCGGCACCAGCTCCGAAGCCACGGCGCAGAAGTTCGTCAAGGAGCAGGGCGGCGAATACCGCTATTTCAAGAAAGTCCTCAACGGCAAGCCGCTTTTTGTCATTACCTACGGCAACTTCGCCAATCGTGATGCCGCCGTTACTGCTATCAAGGCCTTGCCAGCGAAGGTTCAGGCTGGTAAACCTTGGCCTCGCACTGTCGCCAGCGTTCAACAGGAACTGGCCACAACTCGCTGAAGATCCGGCGGCCTTACCCAGGCCGCCCTCCCGGCACCTCAAAAAAAAACCGCATGTGCGTGCTGCCCCTCCAGGCCGCGCGCTTTGTGGTGTCTGCGTCACAGTGGCTTTTGAGTCGTAGCGGTTGAAACCAAAAAAGTTTTGACTAGCACAGCGTATAGCTTTAAACCTTTCATAAATGCGACACGGATTTACGATAAGTCGTCGGAATTTGTGAGCGTTCGTGTCGGTGTGTACAATGACCTCCCTTTTGCCCCCGCAAAGCTGGCGTACGTTCGGCGCGGATGGCAAGTGGTTGAATTAAAAAGAAATTTGCCTCTATAAAGGGGCAGCCTGGTGAGAAAGTGTCTATGAAAGCAGGTCTGTACCAACCCGATGAATTCAAGGATAACTGCGGTTTCGGCCTGATAGCCCATATGCAGGGCGAACCCAGTCATACCCTATTGCAAACGGCCATCGAGGCCCTGACCTGCATGACCCACCGCGGTGGGATTAATGCGGACGGCAAGACCGGCGACGGTTGCGGTCTGCTGATTCAAAAACCCGACCTGTTCCTGCGCGCAGTCGCCCAGGAACACTTCGGCGTCGATTTGCCGCGCCAGTACGCGGTGGGCATGGTTTTTTTCAACCAGGACCCGGTCAAAGCCGAGGCGGCTCGCGAGCACATGAACCGCGAAATCCTCGCCGCAGGCCTGCAATTGGTGGGTTGGCGCAAAGTGCCGATCGACACCAGCGTCCTCGGGCGCCTGGCCCTGGAGCGCTTGCCGCAGATCGAGCAGGTGTTCATCGGTGGCCAAGACCTGAGCGATCAGGAAATGGCCATCAAGCTGTTCACTTCCCGTCGCCGGTCGTCGGTGAGCAACGCCGCCGACACCGACCACTACATCTGCAGCTTTTCCCACAAGACCATCATTTATAAAGGCCTGATGATGCCGGCGGACCTCACCGCCTTCTATCCAGACCTCAATGACGAGCGCCTGCAAACCGCGATCTGCGTGTTCCACCAGCGCTTTTCTACCAACACCCTGCCGAAATGGCCGCTGGCCCAGCCATTCCGCTTCCTCGCCCACAACGGCGAGATCAACACCATCACCGGCAACCGCAACTGGGCCCTGGCCCGGCGCACCAAGTTCGCCAACGACTTGATGGACCTCGAAGAGCTCGGCCCGCTGGTTAACCGCGTGGGTTCCGACTCCTCCAGCATGGACAACATGCTGGAACTGATGGTCACCGGCGGCATCGACCTGTTCCGTGGCGTGCGCATGATTATTCCGCCTGCGTGGCAGAACGTCGAAACCATGGACCCGGACCTGCGGGCGTTCTACGAATACAACTCCATGCACATGGAGCCCTGGGACGGCCCGGCCGGCGTGGTCATGACCGATGGTCGCTACGCCGTGTGCCTGCTCGACCGCAACGGCCTGCGCCCGGCGCGCTGGGTCACCACCACCAATGGCTTCATCACCCTGGCCTCGGAAATCGGCGTGTGGAACTACCAGCCCCAGGACGTGATCGCCAAGGGCCGCGTAGGGCCTGGGCAGATCTTTGCCGTGGACACCGAGACCGGGCAGATCCTCGACACTGACGCCATCGACAATCGCCTCAAGTCCCGTCATCCGTACAAGCAATGGCTGCGCAAGAATGCCCTGCGTATCCAGGCCACCATGGAAGACAACGACCACGGCTCGGCTTTCTACGATGTCGATCAGCTCAAGCAGTACATGAAGATGTACCAGGTCACCTTCGAGGAGCGTGACCAGGTGCTGCGCCCACTCGGCGAGCAAGGCTACGAAGCGGTCGGCTCCATGGGTGACGACACACCGATGGCCGTGCTGTCCCAGCGCGTGCGTACGCCGTACGACTACTTTCGCCAGCAGTTCGCGCAGGTCACCAACCCGCCGATCGACCCGCTGCGCGAAGCTATCGTCATGTCCCTGGAAATCTGCCTGGGGGCCGAGCGCAACATCTTCCAGGAATCGCCGGAGCACGCCTCGCGCGTCATCCTCAGCTCGCCGGTGATTTCCCCGGCCAAGTGGCGTTCGCTGATGAACCTTGATCGCCCGGGCTTTGAGCGCCAGGTCATCGACCTCAATTACGACGAAAGCGTCGGTTTGGAAGCGGCGGTGCGCAACATCGCCGACCAGGCCGAAGAGGCGGTACGCGCCGGGCGCACGCAAATCGTGCTCAGCGACCGCCACATCGCCCCGGGCAAACTGCCGGTGCACGCTTCCCTGGCTACCGGTGCGGTGCACCATCGCCTGACCGAAAAAGGCCTGCGCTGCGACTCCAACATCCTGGTGGAAACCGCCACCGCCCGCGACCCGCACCACTTCGCGGTGTTGATCGGTTTCGGCGCCTCGGCGGTGTATCCGTTCCTGGCCTACGAAGTGCTGGGCGATTTGATCCGTACCGGTGAGGTGCTGGGCGACCTCTATGAGGTGTTCAAGAACTACCGCAAGGGCATCACCAAGGGCCTGCTCAAGATCCTGTCGAAAATGGGTATTTCCACCATCGCCTCGTACCGCGGTGCGCAACTGTTTGAGGCCATCGGCCTGTCCGAAGAAGTGTGCAACCTGAGCTTTCGTGGCGTGCCGAGCCGGATCAAGGGCGCGCGCTTCGTTGACCTGGAAGCCGAGCAGAAAGCCCTGGCCGCCGAAGCCTGGAGCCCGCGCAAGGCGATCCAGCAGGGCGGTTTGCTCAAGTTCGTCCACGGTGGCGAGTACCACGCCTATAACCCGGATGTGGTCAGCACCCTGCAAGCCGCCGTGCAGCAGGGTGACTACAGCAAGTTCAAGGAATACACCGCGCTGGTGGACAACCGTCCGATCTCGATGATTCGCGACCTGTTCAAGGTCAAGACCCTCGAGACGCCGCTGGACATCAGCGAGATCGAACCTCTGGAATCGGTGCTCAAACGCTTCGATTCCGCCGGTATCTCCCTCGGCGCCCTGTCCCCGGAAGCCCATGAAGCCCTGGCCGAAGCGATGAACCGCCTCGGTGCGCGTTCCAACTCTGGCGAAGGCGGCGAAGACCCAGCGCGCTACGGCACCATCAAAAGCTCGAAAATCAAGCAAGTGGCCACGGGCCGTTTCGGCGTGACTCCGGAATACCTGGTCAACGCTGAAGTGCTGCAAATCAAGGTTGCCCAGGGCGCCAAACCGGGCGAGGGCGGGCAACTGCCGGGCGGCAAGGTCAATGGCCTGATCGCCAAGCTGCGTTATGCGGTGCCGGGCGTGACCCTGATTTCGCCGCCGCCGCACCACGACATCTATTCGATCGAAGATTTGTCGCAACTGATTTTCGACTTGAAGCAGGTCAACCCCAAGGCCCTGGTTTCCGTGAAACTGGTGGCCGAGGCGGGCGTGGGCACCATCGCCGCGGGCGTGGCCAAGGCCTACGCGGACCTGATTACCATCTCCGGCTACGACGGCGGCACCGGCGCTTCGCCGCTGACCTCCATCAAGTACGCGGGCGCGCCGTGGGAACTGGGCCTGGCCGAAACCCACCAGACCCTGCGCGGCAACGACCTGCGTGGCAAGGTCCGGGTGCAGACCGACGGCGGCCTGAAAACCGGCCTGGACGTCATCAAGGCCGCGATCCTCGGCGCCGAGAGCTTCGGCTTCGGCACCGCACCGATGATCGCCCTGGGCTGCAAATACCTGCGCATCTGCCACCTGAACAACTGCGCCACAGGCGTGGCCACCCAGAATGAAAAACTGCGCAAGGACCACTACATCGGCACCGTCGACATGGTGGTCAACTTCTTCACCTACGTGGCCGAAGAAACCCGCGAGTGGCTGGCCAAACTGGGCGTGCGCACCCTCGAAGAGCTGATCGGGCGCACCGACCTTTTGGAGGTGCTCGAAGGCCAGACGCCCAAGCAGAACCACTTGGACGTGACCCCGTTGCTGGGCAGCGACCACGTGCCGGCGGACAAGCCGCAGTTCTGCCAGGTCGAGCGCAACCCGCCATTCGACAAAGGCCTCTTGGCCGAGAAAATGGTCGAGATGGCCACCGCGGCCATCAACGACCTCAGCGGCGCCGAATTCGCCCTGGATATCTGCAATTGCGACCGCTCCATCGGCGCCCGCATCTCCGGGGAAATCGCGCGCAAGCACGGCAACCAGGGCATGGCCAAGGCACCGATCACCTTCCGCTTCAAGGGCACGGCCGGGCAGAGTTTTGGCGTGTGGAACGCCGGCGGCCTGAACATGTACCTCGAAGGCGACGCCAACGACTACGTGGGCAAGGGCATGACCGGCGGCAAACTGGTCATCGTTCCTCCCAAGGGCAGCGTCTACAAGACGCAGGACAGTGCCATCATCGGCAACACCTGCCTCTACGGCGCCACTGGCGGCAAGTTGTTCGCTGCCGGCACGGCGGGCGAGCGCTTCGCGGTGCGCAACTCCGGCGCTCACACCGTTGTAGAAGGCACCGGCGATCACTGTTGCGAATACATGACCGGCGGCTTCGTCTGCGTGCTGGGCAAGACCGGCTACAACTTCGGCTCAGGCATGACCGGCGGTTTCGCCTACGTGCTCGACCAGGACAACACCTTCGTTGACCGGGTCAACCACGAACTGGTGGAAATCCAGCGCATCAGCGGCGAAGCGATGGAAGCCTATCGCAGCCACCTGCAGCGTGTGCTGGACGAGTACGTTCAAGAGACCGACAGCCCATGGGGCCGCGAGCTTGCCGAGAACCTGGACGACTACTTGCGTCGTTTCTGGCTCGTCAAACCCAAAGCGGCGAGCCTCAAGTCGTTGCTCTCCAGCACGCGTGCCAATCCGCAATAGGGCACAGCTGCACGCGGCGAGTTTCAAGCCGCAAGTTAACAGCAGTGCGCGACTGGCCTGCCACCGTGATTGTCTTGCAGCTTGAAGCCTGGCGCTTCGAGCTGCTGCTAAGAGGTTTTGAAAATGGCTGAACGTCTGAATAACGACTTCCAGTTCATCGATGTCGGGCGCAAAGATCCGAAGAAGAAGCTGTTGCGTCAACGCAAGAAAGAGTTCGTGGAGATCTACGAACCGTTCAAACCCCAGCAGTCGGCCGACCAGGCCCACCGCTGCCTGGGTTGCGGCAACCCCTATTGCGAATGGAAGTGCCCAGTGCACAACTTCATTCCCAACTGGCTGAAACTGGTGGCCGAGGGCAACATCCTCGCCGCCGCCGAGCTGTCGCACCAGACCAACACCCTGCCGGAAGTCTGCGGCCGGGTGTGCCCGCAGGATCGCCTCTGCGAGGGTGCCTGCACCCTCAACGACGGTTTCGGCGCGGTGACCATTGGTTCGGTAGAGAAGTACATCACCGACACCGCGTTCGCCATGGGCTGGCGCCCGGATATGTCCAAGGTCAAACCCACCGGCAAGCGCGTCGCGGTGATCGGCGCCGGCCCGGCGGGCCTGGGCTGTGCCGACGTGTTGGTGCGCGGCGGCGTGACCCCGGTGGTGTTCGACAAAAACCCGGAAATCGGTGGCCTGCTGACCTTCGGCATCCCCGAGTTCAAGCTGGAAAAAACCGTGCTCAGCCACCGTCGCGAAGTGTTCACGGGCATGGGCATCGAGTTCCGCCTCAATACCGAAGTGGGCAAGGACGTGACCATCGAGCAATTGCTCGAAGAATACGATGCCGTGTTCATGGGCATGGGCACCTACACCTACATGAAGGGCGGCTTTGCCGGCGAGGACTTGCCGGGTGTCTACGACGCCCTGGATTTCCTGATCGCCAACGTCAACCGCAACCTGGGTTTTGAAAAAGCCCCGGCAGACTTCATCGACATGAAAGGCAAGAAAGTCGTGGTCCTGGGCGGCGGCGACACGGCGATGGACTGCAACCGCACCTCGATCCGCCAGGGCGCCAAGTCGGTGACCTGCGCCTATCGGCGTGACGAAGCGAACATGCCGGGTTCGCGCAAAGAGGTGAAGAACGCCAAGGAAGAAGGGGTGAAATTCCTCTACAACCGCCAGCCGATCGCCATCGTCGGTGAAGACCGGGTCGAAGGCGTGAAAGTGGTCGAAACCCGTCTCGGCGAACCGGACGCCCGTGGCCGTCGCAGCCCGGAGCCGATTCCCGGTTCCGAAGAGATCATCCCGGCGGACGCCGTGGTCATCGCTTTTGGCTTTCGGCCAAGCCCGGCGCCGTGGTTCGAGCAGTTCAGCATCCAGACCGATAGCCAGGGCCGCGTCGTGGCGCCGGAGCAGGGCCAGTACAAGCACCAGACCAGCAACCCGAAAATCTTCGCCGGTGGCGACATGGTGCGCGGCTCCGACCTGGTGGTGACGGCGATCTTCGAGGGGCGCAACGCCGCCGAAGGGATCCTCGACTACTTGGGCGTCTGACGACGTTAGCTGCCAGTTCCAAGCTGCAAGCTGCAAGTGGAAGCAACCACGCTTTTGACTTGCCGCTTGTAGCTTGTCGCTAGTCACTGTCTTTCTCTGTCTCGCTCTGAGAAAATGCCCGCACTTTTTTTGCGGATGCCGACATGACTGCCCTGAAGAACGACCGTTTCCTACGTGCCCTGCTCAAGCAACCTGTAGACGTCACTCCGGTGTGGATGATGCGTCAAGCCGGGCGCTACCTGCCGGAATACCGCGCTAGCCGCGCTAATGCCGGTGATTTCATGAGCCTGTGCATGAACCCGGAGTTCGCCTGCGAAGTCACCCTGCAGCCATTGGACCGCTACCCACAACTGGACGCGGCCATCCTTTTCTCCGACATCCTGACCATCCCCGACGCCATGGGCCAAGGCCTGTACTTCGAGACCGGCGAAGGCCCGCGCTTCAAGAAAGTCATCAGCACCCTGGCCGACATCGAAGCCTTGCCGATCCCCGATCCGCATAAGGACCTGGGCTACGTCATGGATGCGGTCAGCACCATCCGCCGTGAGCTCAACGGCCGCGTGCCGCTGATCGGGTTCTCTGGCAGCCCCTGGACCCTGGCCACCTATATGGTCGAAGGCGGCTCGTCGAAGGATTTCCGCAAGACCAAGGCCTTGCTCTACGACAACCCGCAGGCCATGCACCTGCTGCTGGACAAGCTCGCGCAGTCGGTTGTCAGCTACCTCAATGGCCAGATCATGGCTGGCGCCCAGGCTGTGCAGATTTTCGACACCTGGGGCGGCAACCTGTCGGCGGCGGCGTACCAGGAGTTCTCCCTGGCCTACATGCGCAAGATCGTCAGCGGCCTGATCCGCGAGCACGAGGGCCGCAAGGTGCCGGTGATCCTGTTCACCAAGAACGGTGGCCTGTGGCTGGAAAGCATCGCCGACGCCGGTGCCGATGCCCTGGGCCTGGACTGGACCTGCGACCTGGGCAACGCCCGTGAGCGCGTGGGCAGCAAGGTTGCCCTGCAAGGCAACATGGACCCCACCGTGTTGTACGCCAAGCCTGAAGCCATCCGTACTGAAGTCGGGCGCATCCTGGCCAGCTATGGCAAAGGCAGCGGCCACGTGTTCAACCTCGGCCATGGCATCACCCCGGAAGTCGATCCGGAGCATGCGGGCGCGTTCCTGCGGGCCGTGCACGAGTTGTCGGCGCAATACCACGAATAAGCTGTCCTGATGTTGCCAAAGCCTGTCCCGCCCCGTGCCGGACAGGCTTTTTTATGGAGAAAAATCGGATGGCAATTGTTTAAAACGTTTTTTCTTGTAAGAGGTTTTTCTTTATTTGTCAGACGTGGCAAATACAAGGAATGGTCCTGCTTTTAGCGGTTATTTGCCCTACATAGAATTTTTATCTACTCCAGTAAGGTTCCAGCCCTTGCTGGGCGCCGTCCGAGCGAGGTTGCGAGCCTAGGTGTCGGCACGATGCCTGCTTTTCTATAAGTTGTCTGGAATCCATCCCATGATTAGAACTGTCCGAAAGTGCGGCATTTTTTCTGCCTGCACGTCATCCATGATCTTTTTCTCGGCCCTGTTAGCGTCGCAAGGCGCCCAGGCCCACGGTTACCTGGAAGTACCGCCCTCGCGGGCGCTGGCTTGCCAGAAGGGCCTGAATACCAACTGTGGCGGCGCGCAATACGAACCGCAAAGCGTTGGCGAAACCTTCAAGGGCTTCCCGGCGGGTGTGGGCGGTGCGCCCTTGCAAGGGCCGGTTGATGGCAAGATCGCCAGCGGCGGTGCCTCGCTGTTCTCCGCGCTGGACGCCCAGTCCGCTTCGCGCTGGTACCAGAGCGAAATCAAGGATCGCAACATCGATTTCCAGTGGCGTTACACCGCGGTCCACCCGGCCACCAAGCACGAATACTTCATCACCCGTAACGGCTGGAACCCCAATGCAGCCCTCACCCGTGCTTCGTTTGAAAGCACCCCGTTCTGCACCGTCGACGGCGGCAACCAGAAACCGGTTTCCGGTGCCCGCCACAGTTGCGTGCTGCCCGACGACAAGGCTGGCCCCCACATCGTTCTGGCCATCTGGACAGTGGGCGACACCGACGCCGCGTTCTACAACGTCGCCGATGTGAACATCCTCGCTGAAACGGCACTGCCTGGCGGCTGGTCGGCGGTGGGCAGCATCGCCCCGGCAACCCGCTTGCTGGTCGGCGACAAGGTCAAGGCCCGGGCGTTTTCCGCCGAGGGTGAGAGCCCGGCCTACAGCGTCGAAATCAGCATTGACAGCGCCGAAGACGGCGCCCCGGAAAACTGGGGCTTCAAACTGGCGGAAAAAATCAATGCCACCCACAGCCTCGTGCGCGCCGGTGTGCGTGACGAAAGCGGTAATGTTGAACCGGCCAAAGGCACCAACAGCCTGTACGCGCAAAAGGATAGCGGCGTGACCCGCTTTGAGGTGCAACTGCAGATGGTTGAAGATGCCGGCGCACGCCTGGCGGTATCTTCGCAACAAGCTGAGTATGTGCTGGACAAAGGCCGCGTGCGGATGGATTTCGGTGCGCTGAGCAACCGCAAGATGAACGTCGAAGCGACTCTGTTCGACGCCAGCAACAAGCCTGTTGGCGTGACCACCGCGCTGCTCGATGGCTCGACGATGCTGGCGATGGATGTGCGCAGCAACCCGGGTGTACACACCCTTACTCTAGTCGGCACCACCGCCGACGGCCGTACCACGCGCCAGGATACCCAGTCCGTTAACCTGACCGGCGAAGGCCTTGGCATCGAGCATGACTTTGTGTTCCCGCAAGGCATCGACCAGTACACCGCTGGGACCAAGGTGCTGCAAGCCAAGACCAACGAAGTCTTCGAGTGCAAGCCGTTCCCTGCGTCTGGCTACTGCAAGCAGTACAGCCCGACTGCCACAGGCTTCGAGCCAGGTGTCGGCGAACACTCGCACATGGCCTGGGACAAACTCTGACGCTAACAGGGCGGGCGGCCCGCAATGGGCCGTCCGCAACCTGATCCTTCTGTGAATGTCGACGTGAAAAAAATGCTCTCGGGATTGGCCAAACACTGCGCCGGCAGGCGCCTGGGCAATGGGTTGCTGCTGGTGCTGCTGCTCGGCGGTGGTCTGTTCCTGGCCTGGCGCGAATGGCTGTTCCGCCAGGACCTGCGTGTGCCGCTGCCGGTAGCGGTTACACCCGCCACGCCCAGCGTCGCGTTTGACAGCACGGCGCTGGCCAGCGTCCTGGGCTTTGCCGCCGCCACCGCGCCCCGGCCTACTGCCGAGCCGCTGACCTTGCACGCCAGTGTGCTGGTCAGCCCTGGCCCGTCCAAAGCCTTGCTCGCCCATGCCCAGGGAGCGCGGTTTTACCTGGAGGGCGAACGCCTGCCGGGCGGTAGCGTCCTGCGCCGCGTGGCCTCTACTTATGTGGTGCTGTGGAACAAGGGCCGCGAAGAGCGGCTGGCCTTGGCGTCAAGCGCCGAGCCTTTCCTGCGCCGGCTCGACCCGGCCCACCGCGTGTCACCCGTTACCGCTTCCGAGCGTTTTCTGCGCCCGTTTCCGGGCCGTCCGAGTAATGCCACTGATGAATAACTTCACCGGCGCGCCTGTTTTGCGCCAACTCATGTTTCTCTGCGCCCTGGCCGTTGTGCTCTTCCACGGCGCGCTCAAGGCTACCCCCGCGCAATGGCAGTTGGCGATGAACAACGCCGAACTTCGGGATATCGTCGAAGAAATCTCGACCATCCTGGGTACCACCGTGGTACTCGACCCGCGCGTGTCCGGCCGGGTCACGGTGATGTCGCACCAGCCCCTTGACCGCGAAGGTGTGCGGCGCCTGTTCTATTCGGTGCTCGATGCCCACAACTTCACGGTGATCGACGAAGGCGACCGCATCCTGATTACCCCGGTCAGCGAAGCCAAGACCCGTGCGGGGCAGGGCGGGGCGAACCCTGCCAGCGCGGCGCAATTTGTCACCCGGGTCATCGCCCTGGGCAGCGCCAGCGCTGCCGACCTCACCGGGTTGCTGCGCCCACTGGTGTCAGCCAACGGCTACGTCGGCCCGTCGGTATCGGCCAATGCCCTGGTGATTACCGACACGGCGGCCAACGTGCAGCGCCTGGCCGGCGTGGTGCAGCAACTCGACTCGGGGCAGAACAACCGCCACACCGTGGTGCAATTGCGCCATGCCCTGGCCGGCGAAGTGGCGCCGGTGGTTGAGGCATCCTTGGGCAAGCGCAACGCCGAGACGGCGGTCCAGGTGCTGGCCGACCTGCGTGGCAACCGTTTGGTGGTGATCGGCCCGGCCACGGTACGCCAGCGCTTGATCGAACTGGTGCGCGGCCTCGACGTCCCTGCCGCCGCCAGCCAGGGCAACGCTCGGGTGATTCGTCTGCGCCACAGCGACGCCGGGCAATTGGCGCAAGTGCTGGAAACCATGGGCCAGGGGCGTAGATCCGCCCAGGCCAGCGGCGGCGCCAAGGACCCGTCGACCGAGGGCAGCTTCATCATCAAGGCCGACGAAAGTCAGAATGCTCTGGTGTTGCTCGCCGAGCCCGCGCAGCTCCGTACCATCGAAAACATCGTGCGCGAACTCGATCAGCCCCGCGCCCAGGTACTGATCCACGCCGCCATCGTCGAGATATCCGGGGACATTGCCGAAGCGGTCGGCGTGCAATGGGGCGTCAACACCGGGGGTGCTCAGGGCTTTATCAACTTTCCCGGCACCAACATCCCGATCGTCGGTGGGTTGACCTTCGACGATAAGCAAGCGGCCCCCGAAGGCGCGCTATTGCACCTGGGCAGCGACCGCTTCGGCGCGCTGATTTCCGCCCTGGCCAGCAACACCCGCAGCAACCTGCTGTCCACGCCCAGCCTCCTGACCCTGGACAACCAGGAAGCGCACATCATCGTCGGCCAGAACGTGCCGTTCAAAACCGGCTCCTACGCCACCAACAGCAACGGTGCGGACAACCCCTTCACCACGGTTGAGCGCAAGGACGTGGGCATCAGCCTGAAGATCAAGCCGTATATCAATGAAGGTTCGACCCTGCGCCTGGAGGTCGAGCAGGAAGTGTCGGACATCGCCCCGGCGGTTTCGGGCATCGATTCCTCGGACCTGATAACCAACAAACGTGCGCTTAAAAGCACGATCCTCGCCGATGACGGCGAGATCATCGTCATTGGCGGGCTGATCCGCGACAGCGTGCGCACCCAGAAAAGCGGCGTGCCGCTGTTGCGCGACATCCCCTACCTGGGCGCGCTGTTTCGCTGGAGCCGCGACACCCAGACCAAAAGCAACCTGATGGTGTTCCTGCGGCCGACCATCGTGCGCAGCAAAAGTGATTTGGCCGAGGTTAGCCAGCAGCGCTACAACGCGCTGCGCGAACTGAGCCAACCCGGCGCGCGGGAAAGCAACTCGCTGTTGTTGCCGGCCGACGCCCGGGAGCTGTTCGAGCCGCCCGCCCAGGCGCCCGTATTTGACCTGCGCAAGGGCGCGCGATGAGCTTGCCCAGCGAGTTGCCCTTCGGCTTCGCCCGGCGTTTTGGCGTGCTGCTGGACCACAGCGGTGCCGAGGCTTGCCTGGCCCTGCGCGACGATGCTCCGCTCACCGCGTTGGCGGAGGCACGGCGGGTGTGCGGGCGCGACCTGCCGTGGCGGGTGCTGGCGGCGGACGCGTTCGCTGCGCGCCTGGCTGCCACCTATCGTGAAGGCCAGAGCGCGGCCGAGCAGGTAGCCCAGGGCCTGGACGAAGAACTCGACCTCCTCAGTCTGGTCGAGCAAGTGCCGCAGACCGCCGACCTGTTGGAGCAACAGGGCGACGCGCCGATCATCCGCCTCATCAATGCCCTGCTCAGCGAGGCGATGCGCGAGCAGGCGTCCGATGTGCACCTGGAAACCTTCGAGCACTACCTGTCGGTGCGCCTGCGGGTCGATGGCCAGTTGCGCGAGATCTTCCGCCCGCGGCGTGAGCTGGCGTCCTTGTTGGTGTCACGGCTCAAGGTCATGGCGCGCCTGGATATCGCCGAAAAACGCGTGCCCCAGGATGGCCGCATGGCCCTGCGCCTGGCCGGGCATGAGGTGGACGTGCGGGTTTCGACCCTGCCGTCGGCCCACGGTGAGCGGGTGGTGCTGCGCTTGCTCGATAAACAGGCCGGGCGCCTTGAATTGCCACGCCTGGGTATGCCCGCCGACACCCTGGCGGCGCTGCGCCAGTTGCTCGGCAAGCCCCACGGCATCGTCCTGGTGACCGGCCCCACGGGTTCGGGCAAAACCACCAGCCTGTACGCCGCCCTGAGCAGCCTCAACGACCAGACGCGCAACATCCTCACCGTGGAAGACCCTATCGAATACCACTTGCCGGGCATCGGCCAGATGCCGGTCAACCCGAAAGTGGACATGACCTTCGCCCGAGGCCTGCGGGCGATTCTGCGCCAGGACCCGGATGTGGTGATGGTCGGTGAAATCCGCGACCGCGAGACGGCGCAAATCGCCGTGCAAGCCTCGCTCACCGGGCACCTGGTGCTGTCGACCCTGCACACCAACAGCGCAGTGGGTGCGGTCACCCGGTTGCTCGACATGGGCGTGGATGCCTACCTGCTGGCCTCGTCCCTGGTGGGCATCCTCGCCCAGCGCCTGCTGCGCACGCTGTGCCCGCACTGCAAGGCGCCGTACCTGGCCGACGCCGCCGAGTGCCAGCGCCTGGGCCTGGCGGTAGCGCCGCAATTGTTCCGCGCCGTGGGGTGCGAGCAATGCCAGCACGGTTATCGCGGGCGTATCGGTATCTATGAACTGATAAGCATCGGCGGGCCGCTGGCCGCGCTGATCCACCAGGGCGCCAGCGAACAGGCCCTGGCCGACGTGGCGCGCCAGCACTCGCGCAGCCTGTTTCAGGACGGCCGGCAACGGGTGCTTGACGGCCTGACCAGCCTCGATGAGTTGCTGCGCGTGACCCAGGAGGCCAACTGATGCCCACCTTCGATTACCGCGCCCAGGACGCCCGAGGCCAGCGCTGCAAGGGGCAGTTGGAGGCGGACAATCCGCGCCAGGCCCGGCAACGGTTGCGTGAGCAGGGTTTCTGGCCCCATTCGGTGAGCGAAGTCAGCGCCGCGCCCGGCACGGAAGCCACCCCCCAGGGCGGCCGCTTGAGCGCCGCCGACCTGGCCTTGGTGACCCTGCAACTGTCCACCCTGGTGCAGGCCGGGTTGCCGTTGGAAGAAGCCCTGCACGCAGTGGCCAAGCAGAGTGCTAAGCGCCGGGTCGCGGCCTTGCTCGCGGCGGTGCGGGCCCGGGTGACGGAGGGCCATGCTCTGGCCACCGCGTTGGGGTATTTCCCCCGCGCCTTTCCCGAACTGTTCCGCGCTACGGTGGCGGCGGGCGAGCGCTCCGGGCACCTGGGCCAAGTGCTGGAGCAACTGGCCAGCTACACCCAGGCGCGCCAGGCCTCGCGGCAGAAAATCCAGATGGCGTTGGTGTACCCGCTGATCCTGATGCTCGCCAGTGTGGCCATCGTCAGCTTCCTACTGGGGTACGTGGTGCCGGATGTGGTGAAGATTTTCGTCGATAGCGGCCAACCGCTGCCGTGGCTGACCCGTAGCCTGATCGCCCTGAGCGACGGCGTGCGTAGCCATGGCCTGTGGCTGCTAGGCGCCCTGGCGCTGGCGTTGATGCTTGGGCGCTGGAACCTACGCCGCCCGGGTTGGCGCCTGCGCTGGCATCAGGTGTTGCTCGACATGCCCGTGCTGGGTGGCCTGTGGCGGGCGATGGAGGCGGCGCGGTTTGCCAGCACCCTGGCGATCCTCGGCAAAAGCGCTGTACCCCTGGTGGATGCCCTGGAAATCGCCGCCGCAGTGGTGGGCAACCTGACCATCCGCGCTCGCATGCTCGCCGTTGCCCGCGCGGTGCGTGAAGGCACCACCCTGACCCGGGGCCTGGAACGCAGCGGCGACATCCCGCCGATGATGCTGCACCTGATCGCCAGCGGTGAACGGGCCGGTGAACTCGACGCCATGCTCGAACGCGCCGCGCAGCAGCAGGAAGCCAGCCTGGCGGCGCGCATCGCCTTGGTGGTGAGTTTGTTCGAGCCGGCGATGCTGGTGCTGATGGGCGCCGTCGTGCTGCTGATCGTCCTGGCGATCCTGCTTCCAATCCTCAGCCTCAACCAATTGGTGAACTGACCCATGCAAACCCAACGCACAGTTTCTCGCCGCGCCCAACGCGGTTTTACCCTGATCGAAATCATGGTGGTGGTGGTCATCATCGGCATCCTGGGGGCCATTGTGGTGCCGCAGTTCATGAGCCGCCCGGACCAGGCCAAGGCCACGGCCGCCCGGGTGGATATCCAGGCGATTTCCACGGCACTGGAAATCTATCGCCTGGACAACGGCCACTACCCCTCCACCCAGCAAGGCCTGGAGGCGCTGAAAAAACGCCCCACTGGCACGCCCGTGGCCCGCGGTTGGAACCCCCAGGGCTATCTGAAAACCCTGCCGACCGACCCCTGGGGCACGCCCTACCAGTACCTCAACCCCGGGGTGCGGGTGCTCGATGGCGGCTACGACCTGTATTCGCTGGGCGCCGATGGCGGAGTCGGCGGCGACGGCCCGGCGGCCGACCTCGGCAATTGGGGGGAGTGAGCCATGCGTGCCTCTTGCCAGGGTTTCACCTTGCTGGAACTGATGCTGGTGGTGGTGTTGGCCGGGGTGTTGCTGGGTGTGGCCAGCCTGGCCTTGGGCAATGGCCCGGCGCGCCAGGCCCGCCAGCAGGCCCACGCCATGGCCGGCCTGATCGAGCAATTGCGCGAGCGGGCAGTGCTCGATGGCCGCGAATACGGTTTGCGGGTGGGTGCCGAAGGCTACCAGTTGCTGCGCTACGAGACGTTGGGCTGGGAACCGCGTGGGCCGCTAAAGCGCTGGCCCGCCAATGTGCGCCCGTACCTGGTGCAAGAGGATCGGCCCCTGCACCTGGGCCAGGAGACGGACACGCCGCAATTGCTGATCCTCAGCAGTGACGAAATCAGCCCCTTTCGCCTGACCCTGGAACACGATGGCAAGGTCCTGGCGAGCCTTTACAGCGATGGCGTGGGCGATGTGGTGGTCGATGGCTAGGCGCACCGTGGGCGGTTTCACCTTGCTGGAAATCATGGTCGCTCTGGCGGTGTTCGCCACCTTAGCGGCGGCGGTGTTCTCCGCCAGCCACGCTGTCATCGGCCAGGGGCGGGGTGTGGAACAGCGCCTCTTCGCCGCGTGGCTGGCAGACAACCGCTTGAACGAGTTGCGTCTGGAAAAAAACCTGGCGCTCGGCCAGCACACCCGTCAAGTCAGTCTGGATCGCCGTGACTGGCACGTACAGCAAAACCTCAGTGCCACGGCGGATAGGCGCTTGCTCAAGGTCGAGGTGGCCGTCAGCCTGGTTGGCCAGGAACACGTCGTATACCGCACCACTGGCTGGATTCCCGCGCCATGACCCGGCGCCAGGGCGGTTTCACCCTGCTGGAGCTGCTGATCGCCCTGACGATCTTCGCCTTGCTCGGGCTCGGCGGCTGGCGCCTGTTCGACGCCGTGGTGCGTGTGCAGCAGGCCACCCAGAGCCACGAACAGGCGCTGCGCGGCCTGCAACGGGCGGTGGCGGTGATTGAGCGCGACGTGCTGCACATCATCGCCGAGCAACCGGTGGTGCTGAGCGCCACCGGGTTGCACTTGCAGCGCGGCAATTGGCGCAACCCGCTGGACTTGCCGCGCAGTGAGCGCCAGGCCCTGAGCTATCGCCTGGACAACGGCGTGCTCTGGCGCGACAGCCGAGCCGAGGGCGATGACCGGGTGCAACGGCAAAAACTTCTCGACGATGTGCGCCACCTGCGCTGGCGCCTGTATGACGCGCAGCAGGGCTGGCGCAACGAATGGCCGCCCGGGCCCAAGGCGCCGCTGGCGTTGGAAGTGCAGTTGTCGAGCGGGCGCTTCGAGGGTATCCGCCGGGTCTTGCTGCTGCCGGCGGCGCTGCCATGAACCGTCGGCAAACCGGCGTGGCGCTGATTAGTGTGTTGCTGGTGATGAGCCTGGCGCTGCTGATCCTCGGCGCGGTGCTGCACAGCCATCGCCTGCTGGTCAAAAGCAGTGCGCAACAGTTGCAGCAACTGCACCTGCGCCAACTCGCCACGGCCGGCGAAGCCTGGGCCTTGCGCCTGTTGCAGGATTCCCCGCGCGGCGCCAACCCGACCTTGGACCTGAGCCAGGAATGGGCTCGTGCGGTGCCGGGGTTCGACACGAACCAGGCCCAGGTACAGATCGAAATCCACGACTTGGCCGGGCGCTTGAACCTCAATCGGCTGCTGGCCGGGGGGCGGGTCGATCAGGTCACACTGGAGCGTTGGGCGCGATTGTTGGCGCTGCTCGACCTGCCGCCACTGGTGTTGCCGCAGGCCGGCGCGCTGCACGAGCTGAGCCAATTGCGCTTGCTGGCGGGTATCGACGGCCTCTTCCTGCAGCAACTGGAGCCTTGGGTGGCCCTGTTGCCCGCGGATGCGGCATTCAACGTCAACACCGCGCCGGCGCTGCTGCTGCGCACCCTCGGCGACCTTGACGACGCCACTGCCCAGGCCTTGGCCCGCCAGCGCGAGGCCGACCCTTGGGCGACGGCCCAGGCCTTCACCCGCGACCCGCTTTTGGCGGGGCTTGAGGTCAATGGCCATGGCTTGGGCGTGGACAGCCGCTGGCTGCGTATCGAGGTTTCGGTGAACGACGGTGATGGCCACTTGCGCCTGAGCAGCGACGTGGAGCGCGACGCCAAGACCGGCCAACTGAACGTCCTGCAACGCCGCCTGCTTCCTTCCATCGACCCGAGGCTGCCATGAACCCCTGGCTCTACCTGAATGCCACTGGCCTGCACGAGCCTTCGCTCGACTGGCCCTGCTACCTGCCGGCCAGCGGCCAGTGGCAGCCTTTGCGCGACGCTGCCCAGGCCCTGGATGGGCAGGCGGTAAACCTGCTGCTGCCCATGGAAGCGTGCAGCTGGCTGCGCAGCGAGCCTTGGCCGGGCAAGCGCCGGCCCGCCGTACAAGCGGTCGCCTTCGCGGTGGAAGAACAGTTGGGCGAAAGCCTGGAGACATTGCACCTGAGCGTTGGCGCGCGCGATAGCGAGGGCTGCTACCCGGTGCTGGTGGTGGGCCGCGAGCGCTTTGCCCACGTGCTCGCGTTGCTGGCCGAGGCAGGCGTGGAGGTGCGCGGGGTGTACGTCGATGCCGACCTGCTGCCCACGGATCAGGCGTGGGGTGTGCGTTGGGCGGGTCGCTGGTTGCTGGGCGGGGCGTTGCCGGCACGCCTGGCGCTGACGGATGAGGCGCTGGCGCTGCTGCGCCCGAGCCTGCCCGCGACCTTACAGTGGCGCGACGACGGGGACCTGGCGCCCTGGCCGTTTCAAGGCGCGGCCACGGCCATCAACCTGCGCCATGGTGAATTCGCCCCGCGTCGCCGGCCGCTGCCCTGGCGCCTGGGCGCGGCGACTTTGCTGGGCTTGGCGCTGCTGGCCTGGGCAGCGGCCGAAGTGCGCTTGAGCTTTTTACACAGCGAAACCCGCCAGCTCCAGGCCCGCAACGAAGCGCGCTTCAAGGCGCTGTACCCGCAGCAAAGCCGTATCGTCGATTTGGCCGCGCAGTTGCAGGCCCAGCAGGTACGTGGTGCGCAGCCCCAGGGCGGGCGCATGGCCGAGTTGGTCCGCCTCACCGAACAAGTGATCGGCGCCAGCACGGTGCAGGTGCGGCGCATTGAGTTGCGCCCGGGCGAGGGTTGGAAAATCCAACTCGACGCCAGCAGCTTCGCCGAACTGGAACAACTGCGCGAACGAGGCCGCGAACAGGGCCAGGCGTTGCGCCTGGACAGCGCGAGCAAGGACGGCGACCGGGTGCAGGCCACCCTAGTGGTGGAGGCGGGCGCATGAGGGCATTAATGCAGCATTGGCGGCGTTTGTCGCGCCGCGAGCAAGGGTTGCTGCTGGGTTTGGCGCTGTTTATCGGCGCGGTGCTGGCCTACAGCCTGATCGGGCAACCGACCCGCCAACGCCTGCACACCGCCGAACGCCAGTATCAGCAACAACGCGTGCTGGCGGCGCAACTGGCAGGGGCGCAGCCAGCCCGGGCCGCATCGGCCGCCGACGGCCGGCCCTTGTCGCTGCGCATTAGCGAGAGCGCCAGCGCGGCGGGGCTGCACGTGGAGCAGATGGAGGTGGACGACGAAGGCCTGGAGCTGACCCTGGCGGGCGAGGCCCGGGCCGTGTTGCAGTGGTTGGCTCAGGTTGAGCGTGAGGGCGCCACGTTACACGGCCTGACCCTGGAAAAACGCGAAGACCTGCTGCAAGCGCGGTTGCAGCTCAGGTAGCGGCCCCCGACAACGGCGCCAGGCGCGCCAGTTTTAGCGCCACCAGCAGGGCCAGCATCAGCAGGGTCGCGATGAACAGGCCAATGCCATTCCAGCCGCCCCAATGCCAGAACACCCCGCCCGCCGTGCCAGCGATGCTGGAGCCGGCGTAGTAGCTGAACACATACAGCGACGAGGCCTGGCCCTTGGCGTGGGTGGCGCGGCGGCCGATCCAACTGCTGGCCACCGAATGGGCGCCGAAGAAGCCGAAGGTGAACACCACCATGCCAATCAACACCAGGCTCAGCGGCGCGAACATCGTCAGCCCGATGCCGCCCAGCATCAGCACGATGGTGCCCCACAGCATCTTGCGCCGCCCGTAGGTGTCGGCCAGGGCACCGACCTGGGCCGAGCTATAAATCCCCGAGAGGTACACCACCGACAGCAGGCCGACGAACGCCTGGCTCAAGTGGTACGGCTCGGCCAGCAGGCGATAGCCGATGTAGTTGAACAGGGTGACGAACGCGCCCATCACCAAAAAGCCTTCGAGAAACAACCACGGCAGGCCGGCGTCTTTGAATTGCAGGGTGAAGCCTTCGAGCAAACTGCGCGGTTGCAGCGAGCGGGCGCGGAAATTGCGCGAATCGGGGAGCAACTTCCAGAAAATCACCGAGGCCGCCAGGGCTAGCACGGCGATCACCAGCATGGCCGTGTGCCAACTGACGAAATCGATCAACACCCCGGCGACCAAGCGCCCGCTCATGCCGCCAATGGCATTGCCGCCGATGTACAGGCCCATGGCCAGGCCCAGGTGCTGCGGGTGGATCTCCTCGCTCAGGTAGGTCATGGCCACCGCCGCCAAACCGCTCAACGACAGCCCGGTGAGGGCGCGCATCAGCAGCACGCCTTCCCAGGTGGGCATCAAGGCGCTGGCCAGGGTGCACAGGGTGGAGGCGAACAGCGCCGCCACCATCATCGGCTTGCGCCCAATGCGGTCGGAAATCGGCCCGGTTACCAACAAACCGATGGCCAGCATGCCGGTGGCCACGGACAGGATCAGGCTGCTGCGCGCCGCGTTGATCCCATATTCAGCCGACAGCAGCGGCATCATCGGTTGCACGCAATAGAGCACGGCGAACGTGGCGAAGCCGCCGGCGAACAGCGCCAACACCGTGCGCATGAACAGGGGCGTGCCTTTTTCGATGTAGAGGTCGTTGAGTTCGGCCACCGCATCGCCCAGGGGCGCGGGCGGGATTTCGTGGGCCAGGGGAGCGGCAGCAGTTTTCACGGAGGGCCTCGCGGGAGGGGCAAGCGGTCAGGCGATGGAAAAAGCATATAGGCGGCGAATGATTCAATCCAATATATTGTTCGACCTGTTTGATAGGTTTAACGACTCAATGGAGGCTTTATGGAATTGCGCCATTTGCGCTACTTCATCGCGGTGGCCGAAGAGCTGCATTTCGGCCGTGCAGCCCAAGTGCTGGGCATCTCCCAGCCGCCGCTGAGCCAGCAGATCCAGGCCCTGGAGCAGGAAGTGGGGGCGCGGTTGTTCGAGCGCACTAACCGCCGGGTGGAACTCAGCGAAGCGGGGCGGCTGTTTTTGGAGGAGGCGCGGCTGGTGCTGGCGCAAGTGGACAAAGCCGCTGACGTGGCCCGGCGCGCGCAACTGGGGGAGTTGGGCGAACTGAAGGTCGGGTTCACCTCCTCGGCGCCGTTCAATTCCACCATTCCCCAGGCCATTTTTGCCTTTCGCCAGCGTTTCCCGGCGGTGCACCTGCACCTGCGGGAGATGAGCAGCACCCAAGTGGCGCAAGCCCTGGTGGACGAAACCATCGATGTGGGGCTGATGCGGCCGTTGCCGTTGGCCGATTCCCTGGATGTTGTCGAGCTGATGCGCGAGCCCCTGGTGGCGGTGCTCAGCGCTACCCATCCACTGGTGCAGGGCAGTGACGAGGGCCTGTTCCTCGCGGCGCTGGCCCAGGAGCCCTTTGTGTTTTTCCCGCGCAGCTACGGCAGCGGCCTGTACACCCAGTTGCTGAGCCTGGCCCGCGACGCCGGGTTCAGCCCCCATTTCGCCCAGGAAGCGGGCGAGGCGATGACCATCATCGGGCTGGTGGCGGCGGGGTTGGGGGTGTCGGTGCTGCCGGCGTCCTACCGGCGCATCCGCATCGACGGCGTGGTCTACCGCCCGCTGCTGGACCCCAAGGCGATATCGGCGGTGTGGCTGGTGCAACGCAAGAACCAGCGCTCGCCCATGGCCAAGGCATTCGTGGAGTTATTGACCCGTAAGGCTGAAAACTAAGGCGCCGCCCTGTGTGGGGCCTTGTCCGCGATGGCGGTCTGCCAACCACCATGTACATGGTCAGACCCACCCCTATCGCGGGCTAGGCCCGCCCCCACAGTTGAACGTGTTCATTTTTCCTCTGTGGGAGCGAGCCTGCTCGCGATGGCGGCACGCAGTGGCGGTGACGAATGGCAGGGGTGTCACAGTTGCTCTCACTGGGATATGAGGCGGCACAAAGGTCAGACAAATGCCAGCGAGGTAGCGAAGCAGCGACGCGGCCTACTACACTCGGGAATTCTTTAGTACACGGAGGTTTGTCATGCGGCGCGTGGTGTTCAATCAGAAAGGTGGCGTGGGCAAGTCCAGTATTGCCTGCAACCTGGCGGCGGTGAGCGCCAGTGAAGGCTATCGAACCCTGCTGGTGGATCTCGATGCCCAGGCCAACTCCACCCAATACCTCACCGGGCTGACCGGCGAGGACATTCCCATGGGCATCGCCGACTTTTTCAAGCAAACCCTGTCGTCCGGGCCGTTTGCCAAGAAAAACAAGGTGGATATCTACGAAACGCCGTTCGATAACCTCCATGTGATTACCGCCACGGCGGAACTGGCCGACTTGCAGCCCAAGCTGGAGGCCAAGCACAAGATCAACAAGCTGCGTAAGTTGCTCGATGAGCTGTCAGAAGATTACGACCGCATCTACCTGGACACCCCGCCAGCCCTGAACTTCTATGCGGTGTCGGCGCTGATTGCCGCCGATCGTGTGTTGATCCCCTTCGATTGCGACAGCTTCTCCCGCCAAGCCCTGTATGGCCTGCTGCGCGAGATCGAAGAACTCAAGGAAGACCACAACGAAGGCCTGGAAGTGGAAGGCATTGTGGTCAATCAGTTCCAGGCCCGGGCCAGCCTGCCCCAGCAGATGCTCGACGAGCTGATCGCCGAGGGCCTGCCGGTGTTGCCGGTGTACCTGGGCAGTTCGGTGCGCATGCGCGAATCCCACCAGGCCAACCTGCCGCTGATCCACCTCGACCCGCGGCACAAACTCACACAGCAGTTCATCGAGTTGCACAACCTGCTGGAAAACGCCTGACGCTTCCCGGCGCCAATGCTTAGGCGATACCGTGCCCGCGCAGCCAGCCCAGGAGCTGCTGCAACGGCAACGCGCCGCTCTGGCGCGCCACTTCGCGGCCATTCTTGAAGAGAATCAGGCTGGGGATCGAACGAATCGCCAGTTGCCCCGACAACTGCGGGTTGGCTTCGCTGTCGAGTTTGGCGAAGCGGCATTTGCCGCTCAGTTGCGCGGCGGCCTGGGCAAAGGTCGGTGCGAACGACTTGCACGGCCCGCACCAGTCGGCCCACACATCCACCAATAGCGGCAGGTCGCCCTTGATCTGGCTGGCGTAGTCGCCCTGGGTCAGGTCGAACGGTGTGCTCAGCAGCACGCCGGCCTTGCAGCGCCCGCACTTGGGCGCGTCCCCCAGGCGTTGGGCGGGGATGCGGTTGAGCCCGTTGCAGTGGGGGCAGGGGATCAGCAGAGGGTCGGTCATGGCGCGGCTCCAGGGCAGTGGGGGTAGACAGCTATCTGGAGCCAAAGCCTGCGCTAATCAAGGGGGCTATTGCAGTGGCCAGAACCACGGGATCACCAGCATCGCCACCAGCATCATCAGGATGTTGAGCGGGATGCCGATGCGCAGGAAGTCGCTGAACTTATAGCCGCCGGCGTTATATACAAAGGTATTGGTCTGGTAGCCGATGGGCGTGGCGAAGCTGACGCTGGCGGCGAACATCACGGCCACCACGAACGGCCGTGGGTCGACGCCCAGTTGTTGCGCCACGCCGATGGCTATGGGGGTCAGCAGCACCGCCACCGCGTTGTTGGAGAGGATTTCGGTGAGGGTGGTGGTCAGCAGGTAGATGAAACCGAGCATCAGCAGCGGCCCCGGGTTAGGGATCGCAGCCATGGTGGAGCTGACCACCAGGTCGATCAGGCCGACCTTGTCCATGGCGATGCTGATGGCCAGCATGCCGAAAATCAGGCTGAGGATTTTCCAGTCCACCGCTTTGTAGGCGTCTTCCACGTCCAGGCACCGGGTGGCGATCACGACCACGGCCGCGATCAGCGCCAGGCCTTCGATCGGCATGAGCTCGAACGCGGCCAGCAACATCACCGCCAGGGTGGCGATGATGGCGATGGGCGCCTTGTCGCGGCGATAAGCGCGCTCCTGCACGGTATTGAGGCTAATCAGGTCGCCATTGTCGGCGAAACGGCGGATTTGCGAGGGCGTGCCCTCCACCAGCATGACGTCGCCGAATTGCAGGTGCAGGTCGTCGAGGTTGCCTTGGATGTTTTCGTCCTGGCGGTGCACGGCCAGCACGTTAATGCCGTAGCGCGCGGTCAGGTCGAGGTCGCGCATGGGCCGGTGGCTGTAGCGCGAACTGCGCCCCACGATGGCTTCGGCGAGGATCACGTCGTGGCTGCTGATGGTCTCGAAGGCTTCGCCACGGTTGAAGCTCAGGCGCCCGCTTTCGCGCAACTCGACCACATCCTGGACTTGCCCGTGCAGCACGAGGCGGTCGCCGCTGGCCAGTTGGGTGGTGGAGCAGGGCGTGCTCAGTTCCTGCTCTTCGCGAAAGATTTTCAGCACTTGCAGGCCGCTGCCGCCGTTGAGGTTGGCCTCGGCCAGGGTCTTGCCGATCACCGGTGAGTCGTGGGGCACCAGCAACTCGCTCATGAAGGTGCGGGCCAGGTCCGGGCGCAATTGCTTGGACAGGCTGTCGCGGTCGGGCAGCAGGCGATTGCTGAACAGCATCAAGTAGACAAAGCCCACGGCGGCGAACATTAGCGCCGCCGGGGTGATCTCGAACATGCCGAACGGCGCCAGCCCGGCCTTGCGCGCCACGCCGTCGACGAGAATGTTGGTCGAGGTGCCGATCATGGTCAGCATGCCGCCCAGCACCGTGGCATAGGACAGCGGGATCAGCAGTTTCGACGGCGAGGTGCTGGAGCGCTTGGCCAGGGCAATGGCCACCGGGGTGAGGATCGCCACCACCGGGGTGTTGTTGAGGAACGCGGAAATCACCAATGCGGTAATCATCAACCCGCCCAGCACCCGCAGCGGCCGGTCGCCCACCAGGTTGCCCAGCCAGTTGCCTAGGGCGTCGATGCAACCGGTGCGCTCCAGCGCCGCCGAGAGCACGAACATGCAGGCGATGGTCACCGGCGCCGAGTTGCTCAGCACGCCGAGCACTTCGCTGGGGCTGAGGATCTGGGTCACCAGCAGGGCCGCGACACCAATGGCGGCGACCACATCGGCGCTCCAT
Source organism: Pseudomonas sp. MF08817 (assembly GCF_059862705.1). Lineage (NCBI taxonomy): Bacteria > Pseudomonadati > Pseudomonadota > Gammaproteobacteria > Pseudomonadales > Pseudomonadaceae > Pseudomonas > Pseudomonas sp. MF08817. The sequence continues at coordinate 92,817 of NZ_JCBCUY010000004.1, read as the reverse complement.
TTTTCGCGCACGAAGGACACCAGCAGCCAAAGCAACAGGGCGGCGACAAACAACAGGGGTAGCGAGTCCCAGGACATCGGGCTTCCTTTGGCGGACGAATCTCGTATGAGGTATCGGGCGCGCTCGGGGCGGCCGCGGGCGACACCTTAGAGAGCCGCGCTTAGAGAGTCTAAGACTGATTGGATTGGTTGATATGCAATTTGGTTATTGAGTGCCGCCAAGGTTTACAGCGGCGTGCCCAGCAACACAAGGGAAGGGGCGAATTGCACTTGCACCGGTTTGCCCGCCACCAGGGCCAGCTCGCGCAATTGCTCGGCCTCGGCCAGGGCACAGAGGGTTTGGCCGTTGGGCAGGGCGATGCGCACTTCGCTGGGGCCGCCCTCGGCGTCGAGGATCTCATCGATCAGGCCCAGCAGGCAGTTGTGCCCAGCGATGGGGGCCTGGTCGGCGCCCAGCAATTGCAGCCACCCGGCCTTGATGAGGGCCACCACCTGGGTGCCAACGTGCAGTTCCAGGCGTTGGGTGCTGTCGCGGGTGATCTGCGCCTGGATGGTCAAGCCGGCAGCCAGTTCCAGGCTAATCAGGTCGTTGCGGCCCTGGCTGTCGATGCGCTGGACCTTGCCATGCAACTGGTTGCGCGCGCTGGTGCGCAGCATCAGGCGCCCGAGCAGGTCGAGGTCGCTGGCGTCCTCGGCCGCTTCCAGCACCTGAGCCTGCAAGGCTTGCAAACGCTGATACAGGCGCAGCACCCGCAGCCCTTCTTCGGACAACCGCGCACCGCCGCCGCCCTTGCCGCCGACGCTGCGTTCCACCAGGGGCTTATGGGCCAGGTTGTTGAGTTCGTCGATGGCGTCCCAAGCCGCCTTGTAGCTCAGGCCAGCGCTTTTCGCGGCGCGGGTGATCGAGCCCTGGTCGGCGATGTGCTGCAACAGGGCAATGCGCTGCGGGCGGCGGACGAAATGTTGGGACAGCGGTGACGGTACGGGCATGGCGGCGTGCTACTAACGGCTGGAGTGAGGGGACGTTGGCCGCTTGGCGCTTGAGAGTCAAGTCAGCGCGGGCCTTCGGGCTTGGGCGTGCGGGCCAGGCAATACACATCGACCCGCGCCGCGCCGCCCGCCCGCAGCAGGCGCGCCAGGTTGTGGGCGGTGGCGCCGGTGGTCAACACGTCGTCCACTAGGGCCAAGTGGCGGCCGTGCACCTGGGCCTCGGGCGCCAGGGCAAAGGCGCGGCGCAGGTTACGTTGCCGGGCCTTGGCCGACAGCCCTTGCTGGGTGGGCGTCTCCAGCGGGCGCAGGAGCCAGTGCGGCTGCTCGGGGATGTGCAGGCGTTCGCTCAACCATCGCGCCAGCAGGGCGGACTGGTTGAAGCCGCGCTCGCGCAGGCGCCGGGCGGCCAGCGGCACGGGTAGCAGCAGGTCGGGGCGGGGCAGGCCTTCATCGAAGCGATAGCGCAGGAGTTGGCTGAGAAGTTCGGCCATCATGCGGCCATATGGCCAGTTTGCCTGGTGCTTGAAACGGCTCACCAGGCTGTCCACCGGGAAGCCGTAGGCCCAAGGCGCAACGACTTGTTGGAATGCGGGAGGTCGCTTCAGGCATTGGCCGCAGGTCAGGCCCGCCATGGCCAATGGCAGGGCGCAGCGCAGGCAGTGATCGCCCAACCACGGCAGCTCGCTCTCGCACGGCGTGCAAATGGCTTGAGGCGTACCGGTGGATTCATCGCAAAGCAAACAGGATTGGTTTCTTTTTAACCAGATGTAAACCTGGTGTTTGTCGCGTGGTTGACAGCGCATGGCTCTTCCTTAACTATGCCGAACATCCGTGTCACGACTGTGGGTATCGCCGCCCGGTCGTCTGCCCAGCATAAACAAGGAAATCCGCCGATGAGCGCCAGCATCACCGCCAAACTGCGTCACGATTGGTCTTTGGCCGAAGTCAAGGCGCTGTTCGTTCAGCCCTTCAACGACCTCTTGTTCCAGGCGCAAACGGTGCATCGCGCGCATTTCGACGCCAACCGCGTGCAGGTTTCCACCCTGCTGTCGATCAAAACCGGCGCCTGCCCGGAAGACTGCAAGTACTGCCCACAGTCCGGCCACTACAACACCGGGCTGGAAAAAGAAAAGCTGATGCAAGTGCAGCAGGTCCTCGAAGAAGCGGCCCGGGCCAAGGCCATCGGCTCGACGCGTTTTTGCATGGGCGCGGCGTGGAAGCACCCGTCCGCCAAGGACATGCCCTACGTGCTGCAAATGGTCCAGGGCGTCAAGGCCATGGGCCTGGAAACCTGCATGACCCTGGGCCGCCTCGACCAGGAACAGACCGAGGCGCTGGCCCAGGCCGGGCTGGATTACTACAACCACAACCTCGACACCTCGCCGGATTTCTACGCCAACATCATCACCACCCGCACTTACAGCGAGCGCCTGCAAACCCTGGCCTACGTGCGTGATTCGGGCATGAAAATCTGCTCCGGCGGCATCCTGGGCATGGGCGAGTCGCTGGACGACCGCGCCAACCTGCTGATCCAACTGGCCAACCTGCCACAGCACCCGGAATCGGTGCCGATCAACATGCTGGTCAAGGTTGCGGGCACGCCCCTGGAAAACGCCGAGGATGTCGACCCGTTCGACTTCATCCGCATGCTGGCCGTGGCGCGCATCCTCATGCCCCAATCCCACGTGCGCCTGTCGGCCGGGCGCGAGGCGATGAACGATCAGATGCAGGCCCTGGCGTTTTTTGCGGGCGCCAACTCGATTTTCTACGGCGACAAACTGCTCACCACCGCCAACCCCCAGGCCGACAAGGACATGCAACTGTTCGCGCGCCTGGGCATCGCCCCCGAAGCCCGCGAAGAGCACGCCGACGAAGTGCACCAAGCTGCCATCGAACAAGCGCTGGTGGAGCAAAAGAGCAGTGAGCTGTTCTACAACGCGGCGCTCTGACCGGCCCGAAACAACGGTGGGCGCGAACCGGCGCCCACCGCTTGATTGCTTCCTGCTTTGATCCCCTTTCGAGGCCCCCATGCCCTTCGATCTTCCCGCACGCCTGGCCGCTCGGCGCGCCGCTAACCTCTACCGCCAGCGTCCGCTGCTGGACAGCCCGCAAGGGCCACAGGTGGTGGTCGATGGCCAGCCCTTACTGGCGTTCTGCAATAACGACTACCTGGGCCTGGCCAATCACCCGCAAGTGATCCAAGCCTGGCGCGCCGGGGCCGAGCGCTGGGGCGTGGGCGGCGCAGCGTCGCATCTGGTGGTCGGCCATGCGGGCCCGCACCACGCGCTGGAAGAAGCCCTGGCCGAATTCACCGGGCGGGCGCGGGCGCTGCTGTTCACCACCGGCTACATGGCCAACCTCGGGGCGGTGACTGCGCTAGTGGGGCAGGGCGACACGGTGCTGGAAGACCGCCTCAACCACGCCTCCCTACTGGATGCCGGGTTACTGTCCGGGGCGCGTTTCAACCGCTATCTGCACAACGACGCGGCCAGCCTGGCCAAGCGCCTGGAGCGCGCCACGGGCAATACCCTGGTGGTCACCGATGGCGTATTCAGCATGGACGGCAATTTGGCCGACCTGCCGGCCCTGGCCCGCGAAGCCCGGGCCAAGGGCGCGTGGCTGATGGTGGACGACGCCCATGGCTTCGGCCCGTTGGGCGCCACGGGCGGCGGTATCGTCGAGCATTTTGGCCTGGGCGCGGAAGAGGTGCCGGTGCTGGTCGGCACCCTGGGCAAGGCGTTCGGCACCGCCGGGGCGTTCGTTGCCGGCAGCGATGACCTGATCGAAAGCCTGATCCAGTTCGCCCGGCCTTACATCTATACCACCAGCCAACCGCCGGCCTTGGCCTGTGCCACCCTCAAGAGCCTGGAGCTGCTGCGCAGCGAACATTGGCGGCGCGAGCACTTGAACGGCCTGATCCGCCAGTTCCGCCGGGGCGCCGAGCAGATCGGCCTGCAACTGATGGACAGCTTCACGCCGATCCAGCCGATCCTGGTGGGCGACAGCGCCCGTGCCGTGCGCCTGTCTCAGCGCTTGCGCGAGCGAGGCCTGATGGTCACCGCGATCCGCCCGCCCACCGTGCCGGCCGGCAGCGCCCGGTTGCGCGTGACCCTGACCGCCGCCCACAGCGAGGCGCAGGTACAGCTACTGTTAAATGCACTGGCCGACTGCTTTGCCGAACCTGGACCGGAGCCTACTGATGCGTGATCGACTGATTCTGCTGCCGGGCTGGGGCCTGGGCGTCTCGCCGCTGGAACCCTTGGCGGCGGCGCTGCGGGGCCTGGACGAACACCTGCGGGTGGAGATCGAGCCGCTGCCGGCGCTGTTGTCCGGCGACCCCGAGGAGTGGCTCGACGAACTTGACGCCAGCCTGCCCGATGATGCCTGGCTCGGCGGCTGGTCCCTGGGCGGCATGCTTGCCTCGGCCCTGGCGGCGCGCCGTGGCGAGCGCTGCTGCGGCTTGCTGACCCTGGCCAGCAACCCGAGTTTTGTCGCCCACGAGCACTGGCCCAGCGCCATGCCGGGCGAAACCTTCGACGCCTTCCTCAGCGGTTGCGCCAGCGACCCGCGCCAGACCCTCAAACGCTTCAGCCTGCTGTGCGCGCAAGGCGCCGAAGACGCCCGAGGCCTGGCGCGGCTGATGCTGGCGGCCGCGCCGGCCACCGCGCCCGACGTGTTGTTGGCAGGCCTGGAGTTGTTGGCGCAACTGGATACCCGCCAAGCCCTGCAAGCCTATCGCGGCCCGCAGTTGCACCTGTTCGCCGGCCTCGACGCGTTGGTGCCCGCCGAAGCCGCCGGTGACCTGCTGGCGTTGCTGCCGGATATAGAGGTGGGTCTGATCGAACAGGCCAGCCACGGTTTCTTGTTGGAAGACCCCCATGGAGTGGCGGGTGCGATCCAAGCGTTTTTGCATGAGTGTGCCGATGACTGATTTAGCCTTGCCGCGCCTGAGCGCCGTGTTGCCCGACAAACGTCAGGTGGCGGCCTCGTTTTCCCGGGCGGCGGCCACTTACGACAGCGTCGCCCAGTTGCAACGCGGGGTGGGCGACGCCTTACTGCAACGCCTGCCCCAGGGCTTGCGCCCGGGGCGCTGGCTCGACCTGGGCTGCGGCACCGGCCATTTCAGCCGCGCCCTGGCCCGGCGTTTTACCGGCAGCGAAGGGGTGGCGCTGGATATCGCCGAAGGCATGCTCAACCACGCGCGGCCTTTGGGCGGCGCGGCGCATTTTGTCGCCGGGGATGCTGAGCGCTTGCCGTTGCAGGCCGGGAGCTGCGACCTGGTGTTCTCTAGCCTGGCGGTGCAATGGTGCGCCGACTTCGCCACGGTGCTCAGCGAAGCGCGGCGGGTACTGAAGCCGGGCGGCGTGCTGGCCTTCGCCAGCCTGTGTAGCGGCACCTTGGCCGAGTTGCGCGACAGTTGGGCGGCGGTAGACGGCCAGGTGCACGTCAACCGCTTCCGCGAACGGGGCGACTACCAACGCCTGTGCGCGGCCAGTGGCTTGCGGGTCGTCAGCCTGCAGGTGCGGGCGCAGGTGCTGCATTACCCCCACGTGCGCAGCCTGACCCACGAACTCAAGGCCCTCGGTGCCCACAACCTCAACCCGGGGCGCCCGGGCGGGCTGACCGGGCGGGCGCGCCTGCTCGGCTTGATCCAGGCCTATGAGCAGTTCCGCCAGCCCCAGGGCTTGCCCGCGACTTACCAAGTGGTCTACGCCGTGCTGGAGAACCCCTTATGAGCGCCGCTTACTTCATCACCGGCACCGACACCGATGTCGGCAAGACCACCATCGCCGCCGGCCTGCTGTACGCCGCGCGGTCGGCGGGGCTGAGCACCGCGGCGGGCAAACCGGTGGCCTCCGGGTGCGAGGTGACGGCCAAGGGCCTGCGCAACGCCGATGCCCTGGCGCTGCTGGCCGAATGCACGCTGGCGCTTGCCTACGAGCAGGTGAACCCGGTGGCGTTTGCGCCGGCCATCGCCCCGCACCTGGCGGCGCGCGAAGCCGGCGTGGCGTTGACGGTGCAATCGTTGCTGGGGCCGATGCGCGACATCCTCGCCCTGCAGGCCGATTTCACCCTGATCGAAGGCGCCGGTGGTTGGCGCGTGCCGTTGGCGGGCCAGGACAACCTGTCGGACCTGGCCATGGCCCTAGGCTTGCCAGTGATTTTGGTGGTGGGCGTGCGCCTGGGCTGCATCAGCCATGCCCTGCTCAGCGCCGAAGCCATCGCCCGCGATGGCCTGCAACTGGCCGGTTGGGTGGCCAACATCATCGACCCCAATACCTCGCGGCTGGAAGAAAACCTCGCCACCCTGGCCGAACGCCTGCCGGCGCCGTGCCTTGGGCGGGTGCCGACCCTCAAGGTGGCCAGTGCCCAAGCCGTGGCCGAACACCTGCAACTGGACCTGCTGGATTAGCCACGGGGAAGATTTTGCCTATGGTGGCGCCCCGTGCCATTAGTGTTATTGACGGGCCTTTTGCCGGTGACTCTGCTTCAATGATGGCTGTTTGCCCTTTTAAGGATTGAGTGCTCCCATGAATATCTCCGGGAATACCGCGTTTTATTCCGGCGTCAGCGCCATCCAGACCGGCTTGAACCGCGTCGATCAGGCGGCCGGCCAGATCGCCGGCCAAAGCGTCGACCGCACGCCTGCTGGCTTTCAGGTCGATCGCGCGCAGCAATCAGACATGGCCAGCGACCTGGTGGACATGGCCCAAGGCAAGATCCAGGCAGAACTGGGCGTAAAAGTCGCCAAGGCCTCCGACGAAGTGCTCGGCACCCTGATCGACACTTACGCTTAAGCCCTTCCCCCGACCCTGACGCGGCGTTGCCCGTGTCAGGCGTATAGCTTCGCCTTTATCCCTCTGAAATATTTTGCGGCATTCGCTGCAGGCAACTGTGTGCCCGTGTGTGCGGCGAGCCTAGACGAATGGCGCATCCACGATGCTTGACAAGGTTTGGTCGTAAACGTATGTTTCAAACAACTGTTTGACCGTTACAACAAATCCATACGGTCGTTCATCCCCGGTTACATCAGCAGAGGTTTATCGCTATGCCTGACTACAAGGCCCCCTTGCGTGATATTCGCTTCGTTCGTGACGAACTGCTCGGCTACGAAGCGCATTATCAGAGCCTTCCGGCTTGCCAGGACGCTACCCCCGACATGGTTAACGCCATCCTCGAGGAAGGCGCCAAGTTTTGTGAACAGGTGCTGGCACCGCTGAACCGCGTGGGCGACCTGGAAGGTTGCACCTGGAGCGAGTCAGGCGTGAAGACGCCGACCGGCTTCAAGGAAGCCTACAAGCAATTCGTCGAAGGCGGCTGGCCGAGCCTGGCCCATGACGTCGAGCACGGTGGCCAGGGTCTGCCTGAGTCCCTGGGCCTGGCGGTCAGCGAAATGGTCGGCGAGTCGAACTGGTCGTGGGGCATGTACCCAGGCCTGTCCCACGGCGCGATGAACACCATCTCCGAGCACGGTACGCCTGAGCAGCAAGAGGCCTACCTGACCAAGCTGGTTTCCGGCGAATGGACCGGCACCATGTGCCTGACCGAACCGCACTGCGGCACCGACCTGGGCATGCTGCGCACCAAGGCCGAACCTCAGGCCGACGGCTCCTACAAAGTCACCGGCACCAAGATCTTCATCTCGGCCGGCGAACACGACATGGCCGACAACATCGTCCACATCGTCCTGGCTCGCCTGCCCGATGCACCGGCCGGCACCAAAGGCATTTCCCTGTTCATCGTTCCCAAGTTCATGCCTAACGCCGATGGCAGCATCGGTGCGCGCAACGCAGTCACCTGCGGTTCCCTGGAACACAAGATGGGCATCCACGGCAACGCCACCTGCGTGATGAACTTCGACGCGGCCACCGGTTTCCTCATCGGCCCGGCGAACAAAGGCCTGAACTGCATGTTCACCTTCATGAACACCGCACGCCTGGGCACCGCGCTGCAAGGCCTGGCCCACGCCGAAATCGGCTTCCAGGGCGGCCTGAAATACGCCCGCGATCGCCTGCAAATGCGCTCCCTGACCGGCCCTAAAGCGCCGGACAAAGCCGCTGACCCGATCATCGTGCACCCCGATGTACGCCGCATGCTGTTGACCATGAAGGCATTCGCCGAAGGCAACCGCGCGATGGTGTACTTCACCGCCAAGCAAGTGGACATCGTCAAATACGGCGTCGACGAAGAAGAGAAGAAGAAAGCCGACGCACTGCTGGCTTTCATGACTCCGATCGCCAAGGCCTTCATGACCGAAGTCGGTTTTGAGTCCGCCAACCACGGCGTGCAGATCTATGGCGGCCACGGTTTTATCGCCGAATGGGGCATGGAGCAGAACGTTCGCGACAGCCGCATTTCCATGCTGTACGAAGGCACCACCGGCATCCAGGCACTCGACCTGCTGGGCCGTAAAGTGCTGATGACCCAGGGCGAAGCGCTCAAAGGCTTCACCAAGATCGTGCACAAGTTCTGCCAGACCAACGAAGGCAACGAAGCCGTCCAGGAATTCGTCACGCCGCTGGCTGCACTGAACAAAGAGTGGGGCGAGTTGACCATGAAGGTCGGCATGGCCGCGATGAAAGACCGCGAAGAAGTCGGTGCCGCCTCGGTGGATTACCTGATGTACTCCGGTTACGCCTGCCTGGCCTACTTCTGGGCCGACATGGCACGCCTGGCGGCGGAAAAACTGGCGGCCGGCACCAGCGAAGAGGCGTTCTACACCGCCAAGCTGCAAACCGCGCGCTTCTACTTCCAGCGCATCCTGCCGCGTACCCGTACCCACGTGGCCACCATGCTGTCGGGCGCCAACAACCTGATGGACATGAAAGAAGAGGACTTCGCACTGGGCTACTAAGCCCCGGCGAATTCACCTCTAGCGCCGCCGCCCCCTCGGGAGCGGCGGCCTGCACCCCGCGAGAGCCTGGCTTTCGCGGGGTGTTTTTTTTGCGGCGCGGTCAGGCTCGGGCAGCGGCTCGCCACCGCGTTTTTTGGCGCCCGCCATGTGCCCCAAAAAAACTTGACCTAAACACTCAGGGATTCGCCACGGCGGCCGTTAACGTGATGGCAATGTGCTGTGTGTCACATTGCCTGTGCTTAACTGCCAAAGAAGCAGGCACAATGCCATCTATCTAACCGACGAGTCGGAGCTTTACCCTTGCCGCGTTCTTCCGCTGTACGTTTGAGTCATTTCGTCCCTTCTTTAGTACTGCTGCTGACCGGGCTTGCGGCCGCCTACGTCAAGGAACTCAACGTCTTCTTCACCTCGCTGTTCAACGTGTTGCCGACCCTGGTGCTGTTGCTCGGCGGTGCGTACTGCGCGGTTTACCGACGCCAGCGCGAACTGTTTCTGATGGTCACGGTGTACATCGCCTACTTCCTGCTGGACACCCAGACCGACTACTTCCGCGATAACGGCGTGGTACGTGCGGATGCGGCGGTGGTGTTCCACCTGTGTTGCCTGTTGCTGCCGCTGTTGTATGGCCTGTTCGCCGCATGGCAGGAGCGCACGCACCTGTTCCAGGACATGGTGGCGCGGTTCGCGGTGTTGCTGGTGTTCGGCAGCGTGGCCCTGAGCCTGGAGCAGAGTTACCCCGAGGCGTTGCTCAATTGGCTGGCGGAGATCCGTTGGCCGGCGCTGCACGGCGCGTGGATGAGCCTGATCCAGTTGTCGTACCCGGTGTTCCTCGCCGCGTTCGTGTTGCTAGGCGTGCAGTATTGGCGCCATCCGCGGCCGTTGCACGCGGCGCAATTGGTGGGCCTGCTGGGGTTGTTTTGGATGCTGCCCAAAACCTTCATCCTGCCGTTCACCCTGAACATCCTGTGCAGCCAGGTGATGTTGATGATCGCCGCCGCAGTGGCCCACGAGGCCTACCAAATGGCCTTTCGCGATGAGCTGACCGGCCTGCCGGGGCGGCGCGCCCTCAACGAGCGTTTGCAGCGCTTGGGCCGCAACTACGTGCTGGCGATGAGCGACGTCGACCACTTCAAGAAATTCAACGACACCCACGGCCACGACGTTGGCGACCAGGTGCTGCGCCTGGTGGCCAGCAAACTGTCGAAGATCGGCGGCGGCGGGCGCGCGTACCGCTATGGCGGCGAAGAGTTCGCCCTGGTGTTCGCCGGCAAGACCCTGGAGGAATGCCTGCCGCACCTGGAGGTGATCCGCGAAGCCATCGCCACCTACAACATCCACCTGCGCAACCCCGACAGCCGCCCCCAGGACGACCAACAGGGCCGCCAGCGTCGCGCCGGTGCGGCGGCGACCACCGTGGCGGTGACGGTCAGCATCGGTGCCGCCGAGCGCCAGGAGCAACGCACCCCCGAAGAGGTGCTCAAATCCGCCGACCAGGCGCTGTACAGCGCCAAGGGCGCGGGCCGCAATTGCGTCATGGCGTTCGGCCAGGCGCGGCGCGGGGCGGTGCGCATGGACGAAGCTGCGGGTTGAGTGATGATGGCGCATTCAGCGCCCGCACGGTGATTGTCGGGTGCGGTAGGCGGCAGTAGGTTGGAGCGATCTGCCGCCGGAGAAACCACCATGCCCGAGTACAAAGCTCCCCTGCGCGACATGCGCTTTCTGATCGACCACGTGTTTGATTTCCACGCCAACTACGCCGCGTTGGGGGCCACGGACGCCAGCCCGGACATGGTCGATGCAATCCTCGAAGAGGGCGCCAAGTTCTGCGAAAACGTGCTGGCGCCGCTCAACCGCAGCGGCGACGAAGAGGGCTGCCACTTCGACAACGGCGTCGTCACCACGCCCCAGGGCTTCAAACAGGCGTTCGCCCAGTACGTCGAGGGCGGCTGGCATGGCCTGGCGGCGGACCCGGCCTACGGCGGCCAGGGCTTGCCCCATTCCTTGGGGCTGGTCATCAGCGAAATGGTCGGCTCCAGCAACACCTCCTGGGGCATGTACCCGGGCCTGACCCACGGCGCGATGTCGGCGATCCACGCCCACGGCACCGAGGCGCAAAAACAGCTGTACCTGAACAAACTCACCGCCGGCCAATGGACCGGCACCATGTGCCTGACCGAAGCCCATTGCGGCACCGACCTGGGCATCATCAAGACCCGCGCCGTGCCCCAGGCCGACGGCAGCTACGCGGTGTCCGGCAGCAAGATTTTCATCTCTGCCGGTGAGCACGACCTGAGCGACAACATCATCCACCTGGTGCTGGCTAAGCTGCCGGACGCGCCGGCCGGCACCAAGGGTATTTCCCTGTTCATCGTGCCCAAGTTCCTGCCCGATGCGGCGGGCGAGGCGGGGGCGCGCAATGGCGTGAGCTGCGGCTCGATCGAACACAAAATGGGCATCAAGGCTTCGGCCACCTGCGTGCTGAACTTCGACGAGGCCCAGGGCTTTCTGATCGGCGAGGCCAACAAGGGCCTCAACTGCATGTTCACCATGATGAACCACGCTCGCCTGGGCACCGGCATGCAGGGCTTGTGCCTGGGGGAAGCGAGCTTCCAGGGTGCGATCAAGTACGCCAACGAGCGCCTGCAAATGCGCGCGCTGACCGGCCCCAAGGCGCCAGATAAGAGCGCCGACCCGATCATCGTCCACCCCGACGTGCGGCGCATGCTGCTGACCATGAAAGCCTTCAACGAAGGCAACCGCGCCCTGACCTACTTCACCGCGCAACTGCTGGACGTGGCCCACCTGGGCGCGGACGAGGCACAACGCCAGGACGCCGAAGACCTGCTGGCGTTTCTCACGCCGATTTGCAAGGCGTTCATGACCGAAACCGGGCTGGAAGTGACCAACCACGGCATGCAGGTGTTTGGCGGCCACGGTTTCATCCGCGAATGGGGCATGGAGCAACTGGTGCGCGATTGCCGTATCGCGCCGATCTACGAAGGCACCAACGGCATCCAGGCCCTGGACTTGCTGGGGCGCAAGGTGCTGGGCAGCCAGGGCAAATTGCTGCGCGGCTTCACCAAAATCGTGCATAAGTTCTGCGAAGCCAACAGCGGCCACCCGCAGTTGGGTGCCTATGTCGCTCAGCTCAATGGCCTGAACCAGCAGTGGGGCGAATTGACCACGAAGGTCGGCATGGCCGCGATGAAAAACCCTGACGAAGTGGGCGCCGCCGCCCTGGATTACCTGATGTACAGCGGCTACATCATCCTCGCCTACCTGTGGCTGCGCATGGCCCTGGTGGCCCAGGCGCAATTGAACGAGGGCAGCGGTGTCGGCGATTACTGCCAGGGCAAACTGGCAACGTGCGAGTTCTACTTCAAGCGCCTGCTGCCACGCACCGCCGCCCATCGCGCCGCCATCGAAGCGGGCAGCGATTGCCTGATGAAACTGCCGGCGGGGTTGTTTGCGCTGTGAGAGGAACGGTGTGAGCGTGCCGCGCGGGGCTCCGCTCGTCCGCGATAGCATTGGCTCAACCAGCACTGATGTTGGATATGCCGCCGCCATCGCGGGCGAGCCCGCTCCCACCGTTGAACTGTGGTGTGGGTGAGGTTTTCATTTTTTCTCTGTGGGAGCGAGCCTGCTCGCGATGGCGGCACGCAGTGGCGGTGATGAGTGGTAGGGGTAACACAGTTGCTCCCACAGCGCGGTTTCCCTTCTTTTTTGGTGACCAAAAATAACAAATAAGTCACGAGGCGACCCTATGTGTCGCAAAAGTTGTTCGGGTACACTCGGGGCCTTGTTGACACCCGATCCCACGAATCACTTTTCACGTTCCCACGAGGTTTGCCATGGCTGACTACAAAGCGCCCCTGCGCGATATGCGCTTCGTCCTCAATGAAGTTTTCGAGGTCGCCAAACTCTGGGCCGAGCTGCCTGCACTGGCCGACAGCGTTGACGCTGAAACGGTCGAGGCGATTCTCGAAGAGGCTGGCAAGGTCACCAGCAAAAGCATCGCACCCCTGAGCCGCAGCGCCGACGAAGAAGGCTGCCGCTGGAACGATGGCGTGGTTACCACTCCGCAAGGCTTCCCCCAGGCTTACCAGACCTACGCCGAAGGCGGCTGGGTAGGCGTGGGCGGCGACCCGGCGTTCGGCGGCATGGGCATGCCCAAAGCCGTGTCGGCCCAGGTCGAAGAGATGATTAACTCCTCCAGCCTGGCCTTTGGCCTGTACCCGATGTTGACCTCCGGCGCCTGCGTTTCGATCAACGCCCACGCCAGCGAAGAGCTCAAGGCCGCGTACCTGCCGAACATGTACGCCGGCGTTTGGGCCGGCTCCATGTGCCTGACCGAGCCCCATGCCGGCACCGACCTGGGCATTATCCGCACCAAGGCCGAGCCGCAGGCCGACGGTTCCTACAAGGTCAGCGGCACCAAGATCTTCATCACTGGCGGCGAACACGACCTCACCGAAAACATCATCCACCTGGTGCTGGCCAAGCTGCCGGACGCCCCGGCCGGGCCCAAAGGCATCTCGCTGTTCCTGGTGCCCAAATTCATGGTCAATGCCGACGGCAGCCTGGGTGCGCGCAACCCGGTGACCTGCGGCTCCATCGAACACAAGATGGGCATCCAGGCATCCGCCACCTGTGTGATGAACTTCGACGAAGCCATCGGCTATCTGGTGGGCGAGCCGAACAAAGGCCTCGCGGCGATGTTCACCATGATGAACTACGAGCGTCTGGGCGTGGGTATCCAGGGCCTGGCCTCCGGCGAGCGCTCGTACCAGAACGCCATCGAATACGCCCGCGATCGCCTGCAAAGCCGTTCGCCGACCGGCCCGCAAGCCAAGGACAAAGTCGCCGACCCGATCATTGTCCACCCGGACGTGCGGCGCATGCTGCTGACCATGAAAGCGGCGAACGAAGGCGGCCGTGCGTTCTCCACTTACGTGGCCATGCAGCTCGATACCGCCAAGTTCAGCGAAGATGCTGCCACACGCAAACGCGCCGACGACCTCGTGGCGCTGCTGACCCCCGTGGCCAAGGCCTTCTTGACCGACCTGGGCCTGGAAACCACCGTGCACGGCCAGCAGATTTTCGGCGGCCACGGCTATATCCGCGAATGGGGCCAGGAGCAACTGGTGCGTGACGTACGCATCACCCAGATCTACGAAGGCACCAACGGTATCCAGGCGCTGGACCTGGTGGGGCGCAAGATCGTCGGCAGCGGCGGCGCGTTCTATAAATTGTTCGCTGACGAAGTGCGCCATTTCACCGCCACCGCCAGTGCCGACCTGGGCGAATTCACCAAACCGTTGAACGACGCGGTGGACAACCTCGACGACCTGACGGCATGGCTGCTGGACCGCGCCAAGGGCAACCCGAATGAAATCGGCGCCGCGTCGGTGGAGTACCTGCAAGCGTTCGGCTACATGGCTTACGGCTACATGTGGGCACTGATGGCGAAGGCGGCATTGGGCAAGGAAACCCAGGACGACTTCTACGCCAGCAAACTGGGCACGGCGCGCTTCTACTTCGCCCGCCTGCTGCCGCGTATCCATTCGCTGAGTGCTTCGGTCAAGGCCGGCAGCGAATCGTTGTTCCTGTTGGATGCGGCGCAGTTCTGATGTTTGTAACGCCATGTAAGCATTCTCTTACGTGGCGTGCTGCCGTTCTCCCATATCGGCAGATTGGATCCACAGCTAATCTACTGTTCATGGACGTCGCGCAGGAAGCGCACAAGTAACAACACGGACACGTAGGATTCTGCCAGGACGGCGGAGTGAAATGGATGTCAGGGAAACAGTCTGCAAAGCCCCGCTTCGGCGGGGTTTTCTTTTGCCCGCGAAAAAGTCGCGGCTACAACACGTCCAGGGTCGTCGGCCCGTTCAAGCGCCCGTCCGGGCCGTTCATCACCTCTTCCAGCAGGTTGCGCAGCAACGCTAATGACACTTGCTGGCGCTGCATGTCGCGGCACACCAAGCCCACCTTGAGCAGCACCCGTGGCTCGCTCAGCGGTTTCCACAGCAGCGCCTGATTACCGTGGGCCTGTTGCGAGCGCCCGGGCAACACCGTGGCCAAGCGTGTGTGGGGCAGGCTGTCGAGAATCCCCGCCATGTTGTTCAACTCAGCCTGCACCTGCGGGCGGCGGCCGAGGCTGGCCAGTTGCGCCTGCCAGATTTGTCGCACCTGGAACTCCTCCCCCAGCAGCAACATCGGCAATTCCGCGGCTTGGCTCATGGAAACTTTCTTGAATTCGCGCAGCGGATGATCCTCGGGGATGACCAGCGTCAGTTCATCTTCGTACAACAACACGCCGTGTAAACCGGGCTGGCGCGGCGGTAGATAACTGATGCCGATGTCCAGCGAGCCATTGAGCAAGCGCCGTTCGATCTCCAGCCCCGTGAGTTCGTAGATCTGCACCACCAAGTGCGGTTGGGCCTGGCGCACCCGTTCGAGCATTTGCGGCACCAGGCTGGTGTGCACGGTTTGCAGCACGCCAATGGCCAGGGTGCGCAGGGCCTGGCCCTGGAAGTTGCGCAGGGCCTCGCGGGCGCGTTGCATGCCGTCGAGCAAAGGCAGGGCGTGGTTGTACAGAGTGTGTGCGGCGAGGGTCGGCAGCAGGCGTTTGCTGCTGCGCTCGAACAGGCTCACGTCAAGGTTCTGCTCCAGTTGGCGGATCTGCTGCGAGAGCGCCGGTTGGGAGATCGACAGGCGCTCGGCGGCCCGGCCCACGTGGCCTTCTTCATACACCGCGACGAAATAACGCAGTTGCTTAAAATCCATAAGTTTTACTTATCGAAAATGCTGAAAAAACGAAATGGCCGTTTGCCGCCAAGGCGCCTAGTCTAACCCCTATTCACAGGGCTTACAGGGCCATAAAGCAAGATGAACAGCGTGTGCGTGGAAGGGGTTTACATAGGCAAGGCAAAAAACCTCGGGCAGGGTTTGGTCAGTGACACGGATAAACACCGGGTTGCAAACCGGCTCTGGTTGTGGCCACAGGGCCTGGGCAGCGATGAACACGGCGACCCGCGCTTCCATACCGGCCCCGAACGGGCGCTGCATCACTACCCCGCCGAGCACTACGCCTACTGGCGCAAACGTTATCCACAGATCGACTGGTGCGCGCCAGCCTTCGGCGAAAACCTCTCCTCCCGTGGCCTGAGCGAAGAACACGTGTGCCTGGGTGACCTGTTCCGCTGGGGCGGCGCCTTGCTGCAAGTCAGCCAGCCGCGCTCGCCGTGCTATCGCCTGAGCCACCGCTGGGGCCTGCTCGACTTGCCGCAACAAGCCCAGGACAGCGGCCGCTGCGGCTGGTTCTACCGCGTGCTCAAGCCCGGTTTTGTCAGCGCCGACCAGCCTTTCGAGCTGATCCAACGCAGCTACCCCGGCTTGACCGTGGCCTGGGCCCTGCGCAGCTTTTATCAGGAGCCGCTGGAACACGCCGGGCTGAAAAAACTGGTGGACTGCCCGGCGCTGTCCTCACGCTGGCGCGACATTGCCATCAAGCGCATGCGCAGCGGCCGCGTCGAAGACTGGACCGCGCGCCTGTTGGGGCTGCCCCTGGAAGGCCTGCGCGCATGAACCTGTTCAACTTGCGTCGCAACCCCCCGAGCCTGGATGACCTGGTGACCAGTCCCTGGCAATCGTCGCCCCGCGACAACCTTTCAAGTGAGTGCCTGATGCCCAGTGTGGAACGGCCCCAGCAAATATTCGTGCGTGGCCAGGGTTCCTGGCTGTGGGACAGCGAAGACCGCGCCTACCTGGATTTCATCCAGGGCGCGGCGGCCAACACCCTTGGCCATAGCCCTTCGGCACTGGTCAAGGCCATGACCGCCCAGGCCCAGGCGCTGATTAACCCCGGCGCGGGTTTCTACAACCGTGGCCTGCTTAACCTGGCCGAACGCCTGTGCCACAGCACCGGCAGCGACCAGGCCTACCTGCTGGGCAGCGACAGCGAAGCCCGCGATGCGGCCATTCAACTGGCGCGCAAGTGGGGCCGCTTGCACCGTGGCGGCGCGGCGCGGGTTATCCGGGTCGGCCAGGACTACGCGCCAGCCTTCAACGACTTGCCCGCCCTGCACGCCGATGTCGACGCGCAAACCGTGGCGATCCTGCTCGAACCGCTGCACAGCACCCCCCAGGTAGAGGCGGCTAGCGAGCATTACCTCAAGGGTGTGGAGCGGCTGTGCCGGGAATTGGGCATCTTGCTGATCCTGGACGAAACCCACACCGGCATGGGCCGTTGCGGCACGTTGCTGGCGGAACAGGCCTACGGTGTGCTGGCCGATATCGTCATCCTCGGCCAAGGCCTGGGCGGCGGCGTGCCCCTGGCCGCCCTGCTGGCGCGGGGCCAGGCCTGCTGCTTTGAAGTGGGCGAGGTGGGCGAACAGCACCACGGCAACGCGCTGACGATGGCCGCAGGCCTGGCGGTGCTCAACAGCGTGCTGGACAACGGCTTCCTGGCCCATGTACGCGAGAGCGGCCATTACCTGGGCGAAGGCCTGGCGCGGCTGGCCAACCGCTATGCGCAAAAACAGGTGCAAGGCTGCGGGCTGCTATGGAGCGTGCAACTGGCCGACGACTCGGCGGATGCGGTGGTCAAGGCCGCACGCTACGAAGGCCTGCTGCTCAAGGCTTGCGCCCCGGACAGCCTGAGCTTCACCCCGGCCCTGACCGTCAGCAAAGGCAATATCGACGAAATGCTCCTGCGCCTGGCTCGCGCCTTCGCCCGGGTGCGCACCGCGCAATTGCAATGCCGCAAGGGCATCGCCGTCTGAACCCACGCAATTCCCGAACCGTCTCGCGGTAATAACGCACGCCTCCTGCCTGATTTTTTCGGCAGGGGGCGTTTTTTTTACCGGGTTTTGCACCGGGCCACGTGCGGCTTGGAACCGGCCTGCGGCAGTGGTGTTTTATCGGGGCTGGCAGGGATTGCCCGCTCGCGGCACCTGACGGGTTGCGATTCATCACTTGATTCCATACCACTTGGTGGTATGGTTATGGGAAGGGATGTCCATGACGTTAAGACTGTTCAAGACCAAACGCTTTGCTACCCAAGCCCGCAAGGCCTGGATTTCTGACGCGGACCTGCGCCAGGCCTTCAGGGAAATCCTGCAGGGGCGTGTGGACAACCTCGGTGGCGGGGTGTGGAAAAAACGCCTCAACAGCAATCGCCATCGCTCGATTGTGCTGGCCCGCGGCGGGCGCTACTGGGTTTATCAATGTCTGTTCGCCAAGCAGGACCAGAGCAATATCAGCCCTGATGAGCTGTTGGCGTTTCGCGAGTTGGCCAAGGCCTACGAAGGCTTGAGCGAAGCGCAGGTCGAGGCGTTGTTGGCGATGAACGAATTTATGGAGTTAGACGATGAGTAAGAAATTCAAGAGTGAGGCCCTCGAATCGGTCCACGAATCGGCCAGCGCGTTGCTGGCCGTGGGGGCGATCAGCAAGACCACCATGCGCCAGTTCGACGCGGCGTGCCTGGCGCCCGTACCGGCGCAGATTTCCCCGCAGCAAATCCAGCAACTGCGCGAGCGCAACAATGTCAGCCAACCGGTGTTTGCCCGTTACCTCAACACCAGCGCGTCCACGGTCAAGCAGTGGGAAGCGGGGGACAAGCACCCCAGCGGCATGGCGCTCAAGTTACTGAGCATCGTGCAAAAATATGGCCTTGAGATATTGGCCTGAGAAGGGCGCGGCACTGAACCCTGGCGTTGGGGGGCGGTCGATTGATTGTCCGGCTCCCATGAGCCGATTTTTTCAGGAGCTGCCCCATGGACTTTATCCGCATCATCATCGCCATTCTGTTGCCGCCGCTGGGTGTGTTCCTGCAAGTGGGTTTCGCCGGCGTGTTCTGGCTGAACATCCTCTTGACCTTGTGCGGCTACATCCCCGGCATCATCCATGCGGTGTACATCATCGCCAAGCGCTGACGTTGTTGTAGTAAGCGGGCTGGCCCGCTTACTACAACAGCACCTCGCAATAAAACAACCACTCCTGTTCCAGCGCATGGGCCTGGTTGTGGGCGTTGCGAAAGCCGTGGCGTTCGTCCGGGTAATAGTGGGCTTGGGTGCGAATGCCGTTGGCTTGCAGGGCCGCGAGCATGTCGCGGGTCTGTTGTGGCACGACCACGGCGTCCAGTTCGCCCTGGAAGAAAATCACCGGCACGCAGATGTTCCCCGCATGGAGCAGCGGCGTGCGGGCCGCGTAACGTTGGGCATCCTGCTCGGGGTCGCCGATCAACCAATCCAGGTAATCGCTCTCGAATTTGTGGGTGGTACGGGTCAGGGCCTGTGGGTCGCTGACGCCGTACAGGCTCGCGCCGCCACGGAACACCTCGGTGAACGCCAAGGCGCACAGGGTGGTGTAGCCGCCCGCACTGGCGCCGCGAATGAACGCCCGTTCGCCATCGATCAAGCCTTCCCCGGCCAAGTGGCTGACCACGGCGCAAGCATCTTCCACATCCACTTCGCCCCAACTCAAGTGCAGCGCCTGGCGATAGGCGCGGCCGTAACCGCTGCTGCCGCGGTAGTTGAGGTCGGCCACGGCGAAGCCGCGTTGGGTCCAGAACTGGATGCGTGGGTCGAACACCGGGTAGCAAGCTGACGTTGGGCCGCCGTGGACGAACACCAGCAGCGGTGGTTTCGTCGCGCCGTCGCTGGGCGGGTAGAAGAAGCCGTGGGCCTCGCCGTTGCCGCTGGGGTAGCGCAGCGGCTGGGGTTGGCTGATGCGCTCGGCGGGCAGGGGCGCGCTGCCGCCGGCGAGGATGTATACGCTGCCGCCCTGGCGGTCGATAGCGATCACGGCGGCCGGGGCCAAGGGCGAGGCGGCGACCGCGTAGAGTCGTTCTTCGTCCAGGGCCAGGCTACGAAAACGGCTGTAGGCGCCGGTAAAGTCCCTCCACTCACCTGCGCCGTTGCGGATGCCGAGGCGGCCGAAACCCGCTTCGCACCAACTCGCCAGGTAACCGCCATCGGCCAAGGGCTGCCAGGTGCTGGCGCCCAGTTGCCACGGCGCCGGGCCGTGGTCCGCCGCTGCCGCAGGCAACGGGCGCAGGCCGGATACGCACTCCACCCACGGCTGCCAGAACCCGGCGCGGTCGGTCAGGCAATGGAGCCGCGAGGCGGCGTCGAAGCGCGGCTGCTGCAAAGACTCCTCGGCAGCGTCGCCGGCCACGCAGCGCGGCGCGGCCCATGGCTGGCCTTGCTGGCGTTCGGCGAGCATCAGGCGTGTGGCGGTCCAGGGCTGATGCGGGCGGCTCCATTCGATCCAGGCCAGGCGCAGGCCATCGGGGCTGAGGGTGGGCGCGGCGTAGAAATCGGCCCCTTGCGCCAGCACCTGGCGCGTGCCGTCTTGCAGGCTGAAACTCACCAACCGATGCTGGTTGCCATCTTCTTCCAAGGCCAAAACCTGGCCAGCCGCCCAGTGCAGGTCGCCGTAGCGGCGCGTGCCCAGGGTCAGTGGCGCCGGCGCGCTGCCGTCGAGGGCTTGGCGGTACAGCTGCTGGTCGGCCTCATTGACGAACACCAGGCCTTGATCGCTCAGGCAGAACGCGCCGCCGCCGTATTCGTAGACACGGCTGCGCACGCTGAACCCCTCGGGCGTCAGGCAACGGGCCGCGCCGCCCTGCCAGTGCCAGATACGGCTGGCGCCGTCGCCGGGGTTGTACTGGTTCCAGAACAGCCCTCGGGCGTCGGCGCATAGCTCGGCGAAGTCCGTGCCGGCGGCCACCGCGGCGGTCGCGCTCAGGGGCTTAAATTTTGGCGATAAGGCGTGAGTTCCGTTCATTGCGAAAGGCCAGTTGCGAGATGGATTGGCCAGCCTGCTCGGCTTCGGCGCGGGCGGCAAGGATCATGGGGTGGTGGGGGGATTTGCTGCACACCGGGTCGGCGTGGCTGGCGTCGCCCGTGAGCATGAAGGCCTGGCAGCGGCAGCCGCCGAAGTCCTGTTCCTTTTCATCGCACGAGCGGCAGGGTTCGGGCATCCAGTCGTAGCCGCGATAACGGTTGAAGCCGAACGAGTCGTACCAGATGTGTTGCAGGCTGTGCTCGCGCACGTTGGGGAACTGCACCGGCATTTGCCGCGCGCCGTGGCAGGGCAGCGCGGTGCCGTCCGGGGTGACGGTCAGGAACAGGTTGCCCCAGCCGTTCATACAGGCCTTGGGGCGTTCTTCGTAGTAGTCCGGGGTGACGAAGATCAATTTGCAAGGGTGGCCTTGGGCCTCCAGTTGGGCGCGGTAGTCGTTGGTCACCCGTTCGGCGCGCACCAGTTGCTCGCGGGTTGGCAACAGCCCTGCGCGGTTGAGCTGGGCCCAGCCGTAGAACTGGCAGGTGGCGAGTTCGACGAAGTCGGCCTCCAGGGCCAGGCACAGCTCGATGATGCGTTCGATCTGGTCGATGTTGTGCCGGTGGGTGACGAAGTTGAGCACCATCGGGTAGCCATGGGCCTTCACGGCGCGGGCCATGGCCAGTTTCTGCGCGAAGGCTTTTTTCGAGCCGGCCAGCAGGTTGTTCACCTGCTCGTCGCTGGCCTGGAAGCTGATCTGGATATGGTCCAGCCCGGCCTCTTTGAAATCGCGGATTTTCGCCTCGGTCAGGCCGATGCCGGAGGTAATCAGGTTGGTGTAGAAGCCCAGCCTGCGGGCTTCGCCGATCAGCTCGGCAAGGTCCTGGCGCACCAGCGGCTCGCCGCCGGAAAAGCCCAGTTGCGCCGCGCCCATCTCCCGCGCTTGCGCCATCACTTGGAACCACTGCGCGGTGCTCAGCTCCTGGCCCTGGGCGGCGAAATCCAGCGGGTTGGAGCAATAGGGGCATTGCAGCGGGCAGCGGTAGGTCAGCTCGGCGAGCAGCCACAGCGGCAATCCGACGGCGGGTTTGGGCGGCAGGCGTTCAGGCCAGTTCGATCCAGTGCTGGGCACGGGCGACCTCCATGAATTGCTCGATGTCGTCACCGAGTTCGGCTACATCCGGGAACTGCCGGGCCAGTTCACCGATGATCGCCGCCACATCGCGGCGGCCATCGATCAGGCCACCGATCAGGGCGGCGCTGTCGTTGAGCTTAATCATGCCTTCGGGGTACAGCAGCACATGGCCACGCTGTGCCGGTTCGTACTGGAAGCGGTAGCCGCGGCGCCAGCGCGGGGTGTGGCGACGGTCCAGGCTCATGGCGTGACTCCCCGGTGCCAGGCGCGCTGCGTGGTGACGCTGTGGTAGGGCGGGCGGTCGAGCTCGTAGGCCATGGTCATGGCGTCGAGCATGGTCCAGAGGATGTCGAGCTTGAATTGCAGGATGTCCAGCATGCGCTCCTGGCCCTCGCGGGTGCGGTAGTGCTGCAGGGTAATCGCCAAACCGTGCTCCACATCGCGCCGCGCCTGGCTCAGGCGATTGCGAAAGTATTGGTAGCCGGCCGGGTCGATCCAGGGGTAGTGCCGGGGCCAGGCGTCCAGGCGCGATTGGTGGATGTGGGGGGCGAAGAGTTCGGTCAGGGAGCTGCTGGCGGCTTCTTGCCAGCAGGCGCGGCGGGCGAAGTTGACGTAGGCGTCCACCGCGAAGCGCACGCCAGGCAGTACCAATTCCTGGGAGCGCAGTTGCTCCGGGTCCAGCCCCACGGCTTGGCCCAGGCGCAGCCAGGCTTCGATGCCGCCCTCTTGGCCGGGGGCGCCGTCGTGGTCGAGCAGGCGTTGCAGCCATTGGCGGCGCACGTCGCGGTCGGGGCAATTGGCCAGGATCGCGGCGTCTTTGAGCGGGATGTTCACCTGGTAGTAGAAGCGGTTGGCGACCCAGCCCTGGATCTGTTCGCGGCTGGCCCGGCCCTCGTACATCGCCACGTGATAGGGGTGGTGCACGTGGTAGTAGGCGCCCTTGGCACGCAGTGCGTGCTCGAACTCGGCGGGGGACAGCGGGGTGTCGGTCATCGCGGGGCTCCGGTGAGGGCTGTGGGGAGGCAACCCCAGGCTTCACCGGATCGTGGAGCGGGCGTGCGCGGCGCTCAATAGTCTTTGCGTCGTAGAGCGCCTACGCCTTTTGGCCTAGACCGCCACCGTTTGCCAGGGCGCACCGGGGCTCTCGCCGCTGGCCAGGCAGCGCCAACCGCCGACACGCTCGTTCAGGCGCCGGGCCGCGGCCAGCAGGCTGTGGCGGTCCAGCGCCAGGATGGCCGTTTGCAGTTGCCCCAGGTACTGCGGCCCATGGCCGGCCAACCGAGCGTGCCAGAGCAAATCGGCGGTGATGGGCAGGGTCATGGCTCGGGTGTCGTAATGGCCGGCCACGTCCTGCAACTGCTGGTGCAGGGCCGTGTCGTCGAGGGCAGCGATGCGGCTGGGCAACTGGGCGAGGAAGGCTTCGATGTGCGCCAGGATGCCCGCCACCGGCGTGTGCGGCGATTGCACACCGAACACGATGCCGAGCTGGCCGTTGAACGGGCGCAGGCCACAGAACACCCCGTAGCCCAGTTGCAACTCCACCCGCAGGCGTTGGTAGAAAGCGCTGTGGCACAGCTGCGCCAGCGCGCGCCATGCGGCTTCGTCGGCGAGGTCTTGGGTGGGCGCGGGGCAGAACAGCAGCAAGGCGTTTTCGCCGGATGCGTTGGCAACGGTGCTCCAGCGCTGCTCGCCCATAAGGGAGGGCGGCGTGTCGAGTTGGCTGTCGGGGATGCCCGGGGCACTGCCGAGGACTGCGCTGATGGCCGTTAGCACACTGGCCGGCAGGGCCACGGCCAAGCCATCGCGGCGGGCCTCGCGCCACAGGCTGTGCAGGTCGCCGTCGCTTGGCGGCGCCATGGGCCGGCAATGCCGCGCCAGCAGGCAGGCCAGGTGGTGAAGGGGCATCAGCGTGGCGTGTGAGGTGTGGGCGGGCGCGGCTTGGGGTTCGTCGAGGCAGCGTATGGCCTGTTCCAGCACGGCAGCGAAGGCGTGATGGCGGCCGCTCAGGGTAAGCAGGCAGTGCTCGCCGTGGAGGCTCAGTTCCAAACGGACCCCCGCTTGCCCGGCCTCGCGCGCAAGCGGTTCGAGGCGCTGGTTCAGGGCGCTGGTGCGCTGCTCTGCCAGGGCCGCAGGCAGGCGCCAGCGCAGGTAGAGCGCGCCGTCGCGGCCATCGCTGGGCAGGGCTTGGCTGATGTTCAGGCTGGCATGTTCGCGCCGGCCCCGTGTGCGGTCCTGGGCAAACGTGCGCACGCCACGGTGGGCGCTGGTCTGGCCGCGAATCAGGCCGGCGCGCGGCGCCTCGCTGGGGGGTTGCAGGAAAGGGTTCGGCGCGGGCAGGTGCCACGTCTCGGTCGCCGTTGTGCCCGGTAGCCATTGGCGCAGCAGGCCCTTGAGGGCGGCGATGGCCGCTTCGCTCATGTGGGCTTGCAGCGGTTCTACCCCCAAGCGCGATAGCGCCAGGGCACCGGCGGTTTCACGTTTGCACTGTTGCAGCAAGGCGTATTCCTCGCACAGCGGCGCCCAGTCGGCATCGCGCAAGAAGGCCAGCCAATCGAGCAGCAAGGTGCCGATCTCGGTGCCTTGGTCGACGTCGGCCGGTAGCTCACAACCGACGTGCAGCAAAACCTGCCCGCCGAACAGGTACTGCGGCGCGGCGCTCAGGGTGGTCGCCCAACCGCGTTGCTGCAGTTGCGCCATCACGCCGCCGGGTTTCGGGTTGTTAAGCCAGGTACAGAGAAAATCCAGGGCCTGGGCCGCCACTGCCGGGGCGGCGTGGCCGGCGAACAGCAGGTTGAGGCGCCGCGGGGTGATGTGTGGGTGGACGTGTTGCCCCGCCGCCATCAGCGGCGGTGGCGGCGTTTGCGGTTGATGGGCGCCGCTGTTCTGTTCGGCGGCAAAGCGCAGCGCCAGGGCCTTGAGTTCGTCCAGGGGCTGGGGCCCGGCTAGGCTGAGGGTCATTTGAGCGCTGCGATAAAACTGTTCGTAGAAACCGCGTAACGCCTGCTGGAAAGCCGGGTTGGGCACCGGCAGGCTGAAGCGGTTGCCCGAGTGAAAGGCGCGCAGCGGATGGGCCGCATTCAGGCCATTGAGCAGCAGCGTTTCACCCTGGGATTGCTCATCCCGGGCCCAGGCAATGAACTCGGCGTGCAGCACCTCGCGCTCGCGCAACTGGTCGGCCAGGCTCAGGCGCGCGTGGGCGAGCATGTCGCTCAGGCGCTCGAGGGCGGCGGGGAAGGCGTGGGGCACCAGCTCGATAAAGAAGTCGGTGGTGCGCGCCTGGGTACTGGCGTTGAGCAGGCCGTTTTGGGCCTGCACAAAGGCCATCAAGCCCTGGGCGATCGGAAAGCGCTCGGTGCCCAAAAACAGCAGATGCTCAAGAAAGTGCGCCAGCCCCGGCCAGGCCTGTGGCGCGTCGTGGCTGCCCGCCGCGACCCGCAGCGTGGCCGCGCACCGCGTGAGGTGCGGGGCGCTGTGCAGGGAAATTCGCAGCCCGTTGGCCAGGGTTTCGCAGTGGGGAGGGGGCAGAGTGGGCACGGGCATGGGCGCTTCCAGAACGGTGAAGCGCCCATGCTAGCGGATCAGCGCCGGTTGAGCTCGCCATAAAGCTCGGGGCGGCGGTCGGCCAGATACGGCGTGGCGGCCCGTGAATCCAGGAGCAGTTGGCGCTCCAGGGTGGCGACGATCAGTTCCTCGCCCAACCCGGCGTGGGCGATGCGGCTGCCGTTGGGGGCAGCGATGCTGCTTTGCCCACAGTAGTGGATCGCGCCTTCCTCACCGCAGTAGTTGGCGTAGGCCACATAGCACTGGTTTTCATAGGCGCGGGCGCGCACGGTGACGTCGGCGACAAAGTCGTAGGGCACCATGTTGGCGGTCGGCACCAGGATCAACTCGGCCCCGGCCAGGGCCAGGCGCCGGGTGTTTTCCGGGAACTCCAGGTCGTAGCAAATCAGCAAGCCCAACTGCCAGCCCTTGAACTCGATCACCGGCAAGTCAGCGTTGCCGGCGCTGAACATGCCGTGGTCGAGTTCGCCGAACAAATGGCTTTTGCGGTAGTTGCACAGGCTGTGGCCGTTGGCGTCGATCAACTGCACGGCGTTGTAGATGTGGCCGTTCGCGGCGCGCTCCGGGTAGCCATAGAGGATGGCCACGCCGCTGGCCTGGGCGATCTGCGCAATGCGCTGGGCGCTGGCGCCGTCGCGGGCCTCGGCCAGGGTGCTGACCGCGTCGCTGCCGATGTTGTAGCCGGTGAGGAACATCTCCGGCAGCACCAGCAGGTCGGCCCCTGCCGCCTCGTGGGCGAAGCGCTGCAGGCGTTGCAGGTTGCCCGCCACCTCCAGCGGCTGCGGCGGGCATTGGTACAGGGCTAGGCGCATGGCGGGGGCTCCTCAGTCGGCCAGGGCAATCGGCCCGATATAGGCGAACACATCGCCGGGGCCGGGGTTTTCGGCGTGGGTCTTGCCGCCGAAGTGGGTCATGATGCCCCACACCGCGTTGAGCGAGGTCTGCACCGCGCCTTCGACCCAGGCCGGGGTCCAGGACACATCGTCGCCAGCGATGAAAATACCCTTCTGCGCGGCGGGCATGTCTTGCTGCATGAAGTGCGCGTACATGCGCTGGTTGTAGCGGTAATGGCCCGGCAGTGCGCCCTTGAAGGCACCGAGGAAATGCGGGTCGGCCTCCCAGGACACGGTGATCGGGTCGCCGATGATGCGCGCGGCGATGTCGACCTTGGGGTAGATCTTCTTCAGGGCGTCGAGGGCCAGCTTCACCCGCTTGTCGATGGGTTGGGGGAGCATTTTCAGGGCGTCGCTCATCCACGAGTACGACAGGCAGATCACCCCTGGCTTGTCGTCGCCGTTATCAAACAGGTAGGTGCCGCGGGTCAGGCGATCGGTGAGGGTCATGCTCATCAGGTCGCGGCCGGTCTCTGGGTCTTTGTCTTTCCAAAATGGCCGGTCGACCATGACGAAGGTCTTGGACGACTGCATGTAGCGCGTGCGGTCCAGGGCCATCCACATTTTTTGCGAGAACAGCGACTCTTCGCACTCGATCTGGGTGGTCAGCAACCAGCTCTGGCAGGTGGTCAGCACGGCGGCGTATTCGCGGGTATCGCCCCAGTTATCGGTGACGCTGAAACGGCCATCGGCGGCGCGGGCGATACGCTTGACCCCGGTACGCGGCGCGCCGTGGTGCAACGTGCTCAGGCTGGTGCCGGCGGGCCAGTGGGCGCAGCGCTCGGGCACGTGGCGCCAGATGCCCAGCGGCACCTGCTCGACACCGCCGACCACCAGGTGCTGGTGATCGTCGCAATTGGTCATTACCACGCGGAAGATTTCCAGCATGGAATTTGGGAAATCCGAATCCCAGCCGCCCGTGCCGAAACCGACCTGGCCAAACACCTCGCGGTGCTGGAACGACAGCTTGGCGAACGCCTTGGACGTGGCGACAAAGTCGTAGAACGTGCGGTCATCCCACAGCGGCACCAGGGTGTTCCACAGCTCTTTGAGGCGCGGTACATCGCGCTCGCGGATGGCTTGCTGGATGTCACCGAAGCGCGAGCCGTCCTCCAGGGCATCGGCCCAGGCGTCGGCCACTTCCTGGAACAGCGCCGGCAGGTCGGCGAGTTTTTGCGCGTAGTAGGTTTCGCCTTCGAGGTCGATCACGGTACTGCCGGAGGCGGGCGTTAACGGGTTGGGGAAGGGCTTGGTCTCAAGGCCGAGCTTGTCGACGTAGTGGTAGAACGCCGTGGACGACACCGGAAACCGCATACCGCCCAGTTCGGCGATCACGCCCTCGGCGCCTTCAAACGCCTGGGAACGCAAGCGCCCGCCCATTTTCGAAGCCTCGTACACCACAGGCTTGAGGCCCAGCTTCATCAACTCGTAGGCCGCCACCAACCCGGCGATGCCGGCGCCGACAATCGCCACCTCGGTGCCGTGCTGGGCGGCGGGAATACTGCCCAGGCCGGCCGGGTGCTCGATCCAGTCGTCAAAGGCGAAAGGGAAATCCGGGCCAAAAATGGTGATTGGCTTTTTACCGTCTACAGGGTGGCGATTGTTCTTATTGGAAGGGTTCATGGCGGACCTGGCTGGCGACTCGAACGGGGCACGACCCGCTGAGTATAGGAAAGATGCCGGCCATTCTAGGCAGCGTTGCGCCCGTTAATAAGACGCAGAGTGCTGTCGTATTGGTTTGTTTTCAGGCGATATGACGAAGTTGGCGGGCATTTCGACCAGTGTCGCCCTTCAAATCGGCTGGCCGCGGTCGATCTTGTGGCTGAGGATGATCGAGGTGGTGGTTTTTTCCACCCCTTCGACACTGCCGATCTGGTCCAGCAATTGGTCCAGTTGCTCCGGCGATTCGGTGCGCAGCCACGCCACGTAATCGAACTCGCCACTCACCGCGCACAACTGCTGCACCTGGGCCATGGCACTGAGGCGGCGCAGCACGTCCTTGCCACTGCGCGGCTGCACTTTGATGCCGACATACGCCTGCAACCCGCCATCGGCCAACCGCGTGCCCAGGCGCACGCCATAACCGGTGATGACCTTGCTCTTCTCCAGCCGCGCCAACCGCGACGTCACCGTGGTGCGCGCAATACCCAACTGCCGCGCAAGCATGGCCACGCTTTCGCGGGCATTGATTTGCAGCGCGGCGATCAACTGGCGGTCGATTTCATCAAGAACGACGGGGCGCGAATCAGGCAAGGTGCTCTCCAGCGGCGGACGGCAATGGGCGTGCATCTTAGCGCGTGAACGCTTGGCCCGTAGGGGCAACCTGCGAAAACACAAAAGCCGCGCAATGCGCGGCTTTGGAGTTGGTGGGCCCACACGGACTTGAACCGTGGACCAAAGGAGTTGGATCGCCAACCGGCTCCGGCTTCCAAACGGATACCAACTAGCTTCCACCGAACGCAGCGTGCAGGTTTCCAAGCACTGCGCTCTCCAGATGTAATCAGGCTGCCGCCACGTTAGGCAGGGTGAATTGGCTAAGGGATATACCGTCGTACTTACCACTGTGAATCTTGTGGTGGCACTCATGACATACTGGGAGCTGCTTCCTATTCAGCGAAGCCATAACCCGTTTGAACCCCTTCACCTCTTGTCCCATTTTCCTAATATGCTTTACGTGGTGCATCGCCACTCGGTCGTCACTGCCACAGATTACGCAAGGTGATCCCAGTTTCGAGCGAGTCCGAAGTCTCAAGTTACGCTCCAGGTAGTTAACATCAACGAGACCTGTTTTGAATCTATTGGGTGACGAAGTCCAGCTCTTAATTAGCGGGAACTCAACTTGTCTTATCACTTCGCTGGCTTCATTCCTCACACGGATACGGAGGTTTGCCCCATATTTGCTGAAGACCTTACTTCTCGATGACCTATGTTTGGCCGCCAAGGTTTTCGCCGCTGCGTGTTGAAGAATGTACTGGATACGGGACAACATTCCGAACCGGTCTACGAAAGAGTAGTAGTTCGATATCCCTCTCCATACAGCCCCAACCTGCTCTACGATTTGTATGTCGTCTAGCAATATCCATTTGTTAATCGCCGTGGGTCCACCATTGAGGTCACAGAACCCTTTGGTGTGGAGTTTCTGGATCAGTTCGCTTATAGGGGCGTACATCACCGGGGTCCAACCCGCGACTCTTTTCCTGAATACCGCTCCGTTGCGACTGACTTTCATAATCTTCGGGCGTTCGCTGCCGACTCTGAGGTTTACACCCAAGAATTTTGCCTTCTCGCTCTTCGCATGACGGATGTGCGTCTTTTCCATACTGAGATCGAGTCCCGCTATGGCTAGATGCTCACCGATTTCTGTTCGGAGCTTCTCGGCAAGGCATTTCGGCCCGTTGATCCCTACTACCCAATCGTCCGCGTATCTGACGTATTTCACCCTGATAAAACCGTTGTTTGCCACAAGGGTGGGGGGTATGGTCAGGGCGGCATTGCTTATCGCCTTAATTTCGGCGATGGCAGCCTCCCGTTGTGCGCCCTCCAGGTTTACAACTTTTCCTTGGAGCAAACTCCTACGGCGGAGTAGTTTCCGATATTCTGGGTTGAGTGCTTTCTTATCTTCCTTACCCATCTCATGCTCTTGAATCAAAAGTTCAACCTTACGGTCGAGTTGATGCAAGAATATGTTCGCCAATATTGGGGAAATAATACTCCCTTGTGGTGTGCCGATGGTGCCGGAGAAGAAAGCCCCGTTATCGAAATAGCCCGCTTTCAGCGCTTTTCTGATCAGGTTTACAAATCGTTCGTCCTTGATTCGCAGCTCTAGTTGTTTGATTAGTTTGTCATGGGCAATATTATCGAAGCAGCCTTTGATATCTCCCTCGATTATCCATGTTACTCCTGACCAGTTCTCCCGGATCTGCTTGAGAGCAGAATGACAACTCTTTCCCGATCTAAACCCATGACTGTTATCGCTAAACGTGGGTTCGAAGATAGCTTCGAGGATCATTCGCATGACCTCTTGCACGACCTTGTCAGTGGGTGGCGCAACCGATAGTGCTCGGGTTTTGCCGTTCGCCTTAGGGATTAGAACCCTTCGGGCCCCTCTAAAGGAGAAGCTTTCGTCCCTCATTTTGTCGATGATGTTCTTGATCGTTTTGAGCGAGAACTCATCTAGGGTCGTTCCATCGTTACCCGCAGTCATGTTGCCGGGTTTGCTTTTGATTTTTTCGTACGCAGCAATGTACAAGTCTTCCTTGAACATCAGGCGATAGATACGATCATTAACAAAGTTCGGTACGGTGTTGGCTTTCCTGATTGCTTCTATTCTGGTGAAGCTTTTATTCTGCATCACGCATACCCCCACCGTCCTAGAAACATTACATCCTAGGCCCCTTCCCTTTCACCGGTGATTAGCCGGTCGTATTCGTGGTGGCGGTAGCTGGTGAATGGACGTGTCCCCTCACCGAAAGGTGGTGGGCCGGGCGGGATTTGAACCCGCACTCAACGGTTTATGAGACCGCTGCATTAACCGTTATGCTACCGGCCCAATACAAACAGGTACTACGAGCCTTCCGTCACCATGGGGATTGCTCCCGTTAGGTGATCCCGCAGTTAACGCAACAACGTGCTCAGGTGTTAGGTCGCCCGTTCGGTTATCTTTCGCACTACTTGTGCTAGCGCTTCTGGTGTGGCTTGCAGGGGGCTCATAATCGTCTCCCTGCAACCAGAAGAAGTGGCCTCAATCTCATGCCACCCCGATGTCGAATTTCCCGCGCATCACCTAGGCTTCAAGCAATACAGCTTTGACCATGACCTGCCTACCTGACCTCCTCTCTTGAGGGCGAGATTCCCTCGCAGGAGGCCTTTTGACGGCATGCTCTTGTCCCTTACGGGGTTTCCCCTTCCGGTAAGCCGCTGGTTTACCCCTAAATGCCACAAGGGGATGGCTATTAACCACAACGTTGTTGCGCCATCTTACGGCGCACGTTGGATCGCCAACCGGCTCCGGCTTCCAAACGGATACCAACTAGCTTCCACCGAACGCAGCGTGCAGGTTTCCAAGCACTGCGCTCTCCAGATGTAATCAGGCTGCCGCCACGTTAGGCAGGGTGAATTGGCTAAGGGATATACCGTCGTACTTACCACTGTGAATCTTGTGGTGGCACTCATGACATACTGGGAGCTGCTTCCTATTCAGCGAAGCCATAACCCGTTTGAACCCCTTCACCTCTTGTCCCATTTTCCTAATATGCTTTACGTGGTGCATCGCCACTCGGTCGTCACTGCCACAGATTACGCAAGGTGATCCCAGTTTCGAGCGAGTCCGAAGTCTCAAGTTACGCTCCAGGTAGTTAACATCAACGAGACCTGTTTTGAATCTATTGGGTGACGAAGTCCAGCTCTTAATTAGCGGGAACTCAACTTGTCTTATCACTTCGCTGGCTTCATTCCTCACACGGATACGGAGGTTTGCCCCATATTTGCTGAAGACCTTACTTCTCGATGACCTATGTTTGGCCGCCAAGGTTTTCGCCGCTGCGTGTTGAAGAATGTACTGGATACGGGACAACATTCCGAACCGGTCTACGAAAGAGTAGTAGTTCGATATCCCTCTCCATACAGCCCCAACCTGCTCTACGATTTGTATGTCGTCTAGCAATATCCATTTGTTAATCGCCGTGGGTCCACCATTGAGGTCACAGAACCCTTTGGTGTGGAGTTTCTGGATCAGTTCGCTTATAGGGGCGTACATCACCGGGGTCCAACCCGCGACTCTTTTCCTGAATACCGCTCCGTTGCGACTGACTTTCATAATCTTCGGGCGTTCGCTGCCGACTCTGAGGTTTACACCCAAGAATTTTGCCTTCTCGCTCTTCGCATGACGGATGTGCGTCTTTTCCATACTGAGATCGAGTCCCGCTATGGCTAGATGCTCACCGATTTCTGTTCGGAGCTTCTCGGCAAGGCATTTCGGCCCGTTGATCCCTACTACCCAATCGTCCGCGTATCTGACGTATTTCACCCTGATAAAACCGTTGTTTGCCACAAGGGTGGGGGGTATGGTCAGGGCGGCATTGCTTATCGCCTTAATTTCGGCGATGGCAGCCTCCCGTTGTGCGCCCTCCAGGTTTACAACTTTTCCTTGGAGCAAACTCCTACGGCGGAGTAGTTTCCGATATTCTGGGTTGAGTGCTTTCTTATCTTCCTTACCCATCTCATGCTCTTGAATCAAAAGTTCAACCTTACGGTCGAGTTGATGCAAGAATATGTTCGCCAATATTGGGGAAATAATACTCCCTTGTGGTGTGCCGATGGTGCCGGAGAAGAAAGCCCCGTTATCGAAATAGCCCGCTTTCAGCGCTTTTCTGATCAGGTTTACAAATCGTTCGTCCTTGATTCGCAGCTCTAGTTGTTTGATTAGTTTGTCATGGGCAATATTATCGAAGCAGCCTTTGATATCTCCCTCGATTATCCATGTTACTCCTGACCAGTTCTCCCGGATCTGCTTGAGAGCAGAATGACAACTCTTTCCCGATCTAAACCCATGACTGTTATCGCTAAACGTGGGTTCGAAGATAGCTTCGAGGATCATTCGCATGACCTCTTGCACGACCTTGTCAGTGGGTGGCGCAACCGATAGTGCTCGGGTTTTGCCGTTCGCCTTAGGGATTAGAACCCTTCGGGCCCCTCTAAAGGAGAAGCTTTCGTCCCTCATTTTGTCGATGATGTTCTTGATCGTTTTGAGCGAGAACTCATCTAGGGTCGTTCCATCGTTACCCGCAGTCATGTTGCCGGGTTTGCTTTTGATTTTTTCGTACGCAGCAATGTACAAGTCTTCCTTGAACATCAGGCGATAGATACGATCATTAACAAAGTTCGGTACGGTGTTGGCTTTCCTGATTGCTTCTATTCTGGTGAAGCTTTTATTCTGCATCACGCATACCCCCACCGTCCTAGAAACATTACATCCTAGGCCCCTTCCCTTTCACCGGTGATTAGCCGGTCGTATTCGTGGTGGCGGTAGCTGGTGAATGGACGTGTCCCCTCACCGAAAGGTGGTGGGCCGGGCGGGATTTGAACCCGCACTCAACGGTTTATGAGACCGCTGCATTAACCGTTATGCTACCGGCCCAATACAAACAGGTACTACGAGCCTTCCGTCACCATGGGGATTGCTCCCGTTAGGTGATCCCGCAGTTAACGCAACAACGTGCTCAGGTGTTAGGTCGCCCGTTCGGTTATCTTTCGCACTACTTGTGCTAGCGCTTCTGGTGTGGCTTGCAGGGGGCTCATAATCGTCTCCCTGCAACCAGAAGAAGTGGCCTCAATCTCATGCCACCCCGATGTCGAATTTCCCGCGCATCACCTAGGCTTCAAGCAATACAGCTTTGACCATGACCTGCCTACCTGACCTCCTCTCTTGAGGGCGAGATTCCCTCGCAGGAGGCCTTTTGACGGCATGCTCTTGTCCCTTACGGGGTTTCCCCTTCCGGTAAGCCGCTGGTTTACCCCTAAATGCCACAAGGGGATGGCTATTAACCACAACGTTGTTGCGCCATCTTACGGCGCACTTATGAGTCCTCTGCTCTAACCAACTGAGCTATAGGCCCTCAGTAGGCCGCGGATTATAACGATGGTTTCTCGGCTGTGCTATCCGAAAAGTCTGAAAGGGTGCTGCGAAGAAAGGCTGCGGCGAATTCCTCGGCGGGCAGGGGCAGGCTGATGATGTAGCCCTGGATCTGTTCGCAGCCTTCGGCGGCGAGGAAGGCTTGTTGGGCGTGGGTTTCCACGCCTTCGGCGATGACGGTCAGTTGCATGCTGCGGCCCAGGGCGATGATGGCGCGCACGATGGCGCCGTCGTGGGTGTCGTCGGGCAGGCCGCGGACGAAGGACTGGTCGATCTTCAGGAAGTCTAGGGGCAGGCGCTTGAGGTAGCTCAGGGATGAATAGCCGGTGCCGAAGTCGTCGATGGCCAGTTGTACCCCCAGGTGTTTGAGCTGGTGCAGCACGGCCAGGGCTTCTTCGGCCTGGCTCATGATGAAGTTTTCAGTGATTTCCAGTTGCAGCAGTTCGGGTTTGAGGCGGTTGTCGTGCAGCAGTTGTTCAATACGTGCCAGCAGGTTGGGCTGGCGCAGCTGGGCCCCGGCGAGGTTCACCGACAGTGGGCCGAAGCTGTCGTAGCACAGGTGCCAGGCGTGCATCTGCTGGCAGGCTTGCTCCAGCACCCAGTCGCCGATTTGCAGGATCATGCCGTTTTCTTCGGCCAGGGCGATGAAGTGTTCGGGTGGCACTTCGCCGAAGGTGGGGTGGTGCCAGCGCAGCAGTGCTTCGGCGCCCACCAGGCATTGGTCGCGCAGGCTGAATTTTGGTTGGTAGTACAGCGACAGTTCGTTGCGCTCGATGGCGCGGCGCAGCTCGTGTTCCAGGGCGATGCGTTCGCTGGCCTGGGCGGTGAGGTCGCAGGTGTAGCTTTCGACGCGGTTACGGCCCTTGGATTTGGAGCGGTACATGGCCGCGTCGGCGTTTTTTACCAGGGTGGCGACGTCGCAGCCGTCCTGGGGGTAGAGGCTGGTGCCGATGCTGGCGCTGATGAAGAACTCGTGCTCGCCGGCCTGGAACGGTGCGCCAAAGCAGCAGAGCAGTTTGTTGGCGACGGTTTGCGCGTCGCTGGCGTGTTGCAGGCCCGGCAGCAGGATGATGAATTCGTCGCCGCCCAGGCGTGCCACGGTGTCGATGTCGCGCAGTTGCTCCTTGAGGCGCACGGCGATGCCCTTGAGCAGCAGGTCGCCGACCGGGTGGCCGAGGCTGTCGTTGATGTGCTTGAAGCGGTCCAGGTCGAGAAACAGCACGGCGCCGTGGCCGCCGTTTTCCTGTTGATGGTTGAGGGCGCTGAGTAGGCGGCTCTCGAACAGGGTGCGGTTGGGCAGGCCGGTGAGAGGGTCGTGGTGGGCCTGGTAATCGAGCCGCGCCTGGGCGTGCTTGAGGCTGGAGATGTCGGCAAATACCGCGACGAAGTGGGTGATGAACTTGTCGCGGTTGCGCACGGCGCTGATGGTCAGCCAACTGGGGTACAGCTCGCCGTTTTTACGGCGGTTGGAGATTTCCCCTTGCCAGTGGCCTTCGGCCGTCAGTTGATGCCACATGGCCGCATAGAAGGCGCTGTCGTGCAGGCCAGAGGCCAGTAATCGCGGTGTGTGGCCTAGGGCTTCGGTCTCGCTGTAGCCGGTGATTTCGGTGAAGGCGCGGTTGACGGCGCTGATGTGCTGCTGGGTGTCGGTTATCAGCACGCCTTCGGCGGTGCTTTCGAACACGGTGGCGGCCTGTTGCAGTTTCTCCTGCATCAGGTGGCGTTCGGTGATGTCGCGGGCGATGGTCAGCATGCAGTTGTCGTCGCCGATGGGCAGTGGGCGGCTGGACATTTCGCAGAGGCGGATCTGGCCGTCGTTGCGGCGTATATGGCAGCGGAAGTCGCGCACGAAGCCATCCCGTTGCAGCATATCGAGCATCTGCTTGCGCTCATTGAGGTTGACCCAGATGCCCAGGTCCAGGGTCGAGCGGTCCAGAGACAGGGCGCTGTTGAACCCGGTGATGCGGCTAAAGCCTTCGTTGACTTCTATCAGCAGGCCATCGCGCTGGCGGCTCAGGAGCAAACCGTCGGGCGAGGCGTGGAAAGCCTTGGCGAACTTCTCTTCCGAGGTTTGCAATTGCCGTTGGGTTTCCTTGAGCTGGCTGATATCACGTACCACGACCACCAGGGCGGGGGTGGTATCGAGGTCGAAGGGTTCGGCAGAGATCAGGCCGGTGAACAGTTGCCCGTTACTACGGCGAAAGGGCATTTCGAGGTTGCGGATGCTACCGCCCTGCAAGCGTTGCAGCAGGCCCGGGCCGACCCCGGGGATGCCCCAGATGTTCAGGTCGGTAGCGGTTTTGCCGATGACCTCTGCCGCACTGAGGCCGATCTGTTCTTCAAAGGCGTTGTTAACCTCCAGCAGGCAGCCGTCGCTCAGCCGCGCGATCACCAGAATGTCCGGGCATTGCTGGAACACCGAGGCGAATTTCTGCTCGGACAGGCGCAAGGCCTCTTCGGTGTGCTTGGCTTCGCTGATGTCGATCATCAGGCCGCGCAGGACTGGCTCGTGGCCGTGTTCGATCAGGCTGACGATGTCGCGCACCCACAGGCAGCGACCGTCGGCGGTGATGACGCGGTAGTCGATGCTGTGGTCGCGCCCGGCCAATACTTCCCGGTCGCAGAACGTCTGGGCGCGGGTCAGGTCGGCGGGGTGGATGATGTTGCGCCAGAAGCCCGGGACCAGCCAGTTGGACAGCGGATAGCCGAGCAGGGCTTCGGCATGGGGCGAGACGTAGCTGTAGGTGAAATCGCTGATACGCGCTTCCCAGGCAATGGCCGAAAGGCTCTCCACCAGGCCTCGGTAGTGGTACTCGCTGCTGCGCAGTTCCTGTTCCAGGGCCACGCGCCGGGCGATTTCCGAGCTGAGCCGGCGATTGATGCGAATGACCACGGCCAAAATAGTGAACACCAGGGTCAGACCGGGGAGGCCGTAGATCAGCAGGTCGGACCAGAAAGCGCGGTGGTCAAGGACATTGCCGACCCAGCGCTCATGGATGTTGCTGACTTCCTCCGGGCTCAGATCGGCCAGCACTTTATCGAGGATACCGACGAGGATTTTGCTGTCCTGGGGCACAGCCATGGCCAGTTGATAGCGATACGGTGTTTCGCCACTGACGTACATGCCTTCGAGCTTGAGCTGGCGCAGGCTCCAGACGCTGGACGCGAGGTCGCCGACCACGGCGTCCACTTGGTCGGTGGCCAGGGCTTGCAGGGCCGAGCTGACGTTGGGCAACGCTACCAGGTTCAGGTCCGGATGTTGGGTGCGCAGCAGTTCGTGGGGGGCGTAGTTCTCCACCACCGCCACTTTCAGGCCATACAGGTCCTGGAGTTTGCGCGGCTGGGGCCCGCCTTCGTGGGCGAGGATGACGATGGGGAAATCCAGGTACGGACGAGTGAACGCCAGATAGCCCTGGCGCTCCGGCGTGGACATGATTCCGGGCAGCAAGTCCAGCTTGTTTTGCCGGGCCTGTTCCAGCACCTGGCTCCAGCTCACGGGCTCCACTGGCGTAACGGCGACACCGAGGCGTTTTTCGATCAGGCTGATGTAGTCGGCAGCAAGGCCCTGGTAGCGACCTTCTTCGTCGCGGTACTCGAACGGCGGCCACGAAGCATCAACACCCAGGCGCAATTGCGGGTGGGAGGAAAGCCAGCCACGCTCTTCATTGGTGAGAGTCAACGCGCCAGCTGTTGCGGTCCAGGTCAGCAGCGACAGCAAAAGCACAGTCGACAGTCTGGGCATCACACTCTCGGAGGGCTTGGGAGGGAATGGTTCGAGTGTAGACGGGCAATGGCATGCGGGGATTTTATCGGCATATAGCAAAACCCCCAGCCAGGCTGGGGGTTTTGTTATCACTCGTCGAGGAAGGAGCGCAAATGCTCGCTTCTCGTCGGGTGGCGCAGCTTGCGCAGCGCCTTGGCTTCGATCTGGCGAATCCGCTCACGGGTAACGTCGAACTGCTTACCGACTTCCTCAAGGGTGTGGTCGGTATTCATGTCGATGCCGAAGCGCATGCGCAAAACCTTGGCTTCACGGGCAGTGAGGCCGGAGAGGACTTCGCGCGTTGCTTCTTTAAGGCTCTCAACGGTGGCGACATCGATTGGCGACTGCATGGTCGAGTCTTCGATGAAGTCACCCAGGTGGGAGTCTTCGTCATCACCGATCGGGGTTTCCATGGAGATCGGCTCTTTGGCGATCTTCAGTACCTTGCGGATCTTGTCCTCAGGCATTTCCATGCGCTCGCCCAGCTCTTCCGGGGTCGGTTCGCGACCCATTTCCTGCAGCATCTGGCGGGAAATACGGTTGAGCTTGTTGATCGTCTCGATCATGTGCACCGGAATACGGATGGTGCGGGCCTGGTCGGCGATCGAGCGAGTGATCGCCTGACGGATCCACCAGGTGGCATAAGTCGAGAATTTGTAGCCGCGACGGTATTCAAACTTGTCTACCGCTTTCATCAAGCCGATGTTGCCTTCCTGGATCAGGTCGAGGAATTGCAGGCCACGGTTGGTGTACTTCTTGGCGATGGAGATCACCAGACGCAAGTTCGCTTCCACCATCTCTTTCTTCGCGCGGCGGGCCTTGGCCTCACCGATCGACATGCGACGGTTGATGTCCTTGATCTCGGAAATCTTCAGGCCGGTTTCAGCTTCCAGCGCGCTCAGCTTCTGCTGGCAGCGAACGATGTCCGGCTGCAGGCGCGCAATGGCTTCGGCGTATTTGCTCTTACCCTTGGCCAGTGCGTCGGTCCAGCTTTCGTCAACTTCATTGCCGGGGAACTGGCGCAGGAAGTCGGCACGCGGCATCCGTGCATCACGAACGCACAGTTGCATGATGGCGCGCTCTTGCTGGCGCAGGCGATCCAGGGCGCTACGAACGCGCTCTACCAGGCCTTCGAACTGCTTAGGCACCAGTTTGATCGGCATGAACAGCTCAGCCAGCAGCAACAGCTCGACGATAGTCTGCTTGTGGTCGCGACCGTGCTTTTTCAGGGCCTTGCGGGTCACTTCCATCTGGTCGGAGACAGCGCCAAAACGCTGTGCGGCGACAATCGGGTCGGGACCGCTTTCAACTTCTTCTTCGTCGTCGGTGCTGGCTTCAGCTTCTTCGTCTTCGGTCTCGTCATCCGCTTTCGCGGTTTTCGGGTCGACAGGCGGAGGCACTTCAGCAGCAGGCGGCGCAATGCCGTCGTCCGGGTCGATATAACCGCTCAGGACGTCGGACAGGCGGCCACCTTCGGTGGTGACGCGAGTGTACTCGGAGAGAATATGGTCAACTGTGCCAGGGAAGTGCGCGATTGCGCCCATCACTTCACGGATGCCTTCTTCGATACGCTTGGCGATTTCAATTTCGCCTTCACGTGTGAGGAGCTCTACCGTACCCATTTCACGCATATACATGCGCACAGGGTCAGTGGTGCGGCCAATGTCGGTCTCGACCGCTGCCAACGCGGCGGCTGCTTCTTCAGCGGCTGCCTCGTCGGTATCGGCGTCGGCCAACATAAGGGCGTCCGCATCCGGAGCACTCTCGTGTACGGGAATCCCCATGTCATTAATCATGCGGATGATGTCTTCCACCTGTTCCGGATCTGAAATATCCTCCGGCAGGTGGTCGTTGACCTCTGCGTAAGTCAGATACTTCTGCTCACGACCCAGGGTGATCAACTCTTTGATACGAGACTGCTGTTGCGCTTTTCCGGACATAACACCCTATCCACTGAAGGTCTTGGCGGGCAAAAAACAAGCCGAGGATTATACCTGAGCTATGACCTCACGCGCCAGTTGAGGTCGGGTTTGATGTGGAAACAGTGCGACTGAGAAGGTCGCGCAATTGGTTTTTCTCTTCGGCACTCAATTCACTTTGGCGTGCTTTTCTCAGAAGTTGTTCCAGATTTCGCTCACGTTGGCGAGCTGACAAGCTAGTTATGGTGTCGAAAAACTGTTGTTCAAGGTTATCGCCATCAATCAGCCACTCCTTTTCTGCCAGCGCTCTGAGCAGGCGACCTTGTTCGGTGCCGTGCCAGCGTGCAATCAGTTGAAATGAGTTTAGCTTAGGATTCTTCTGTACGGCCTCGAGCAGTGCCACCAGCAACTGTGTGTTGGTGTGGTCCTCGGCAGCAAAGTGCCCGGCGTCCTCGACTTTTTTTGCCAGTTGCGGGTGATGCAGCAAAGTGCGCAGGGCGGCCAAGGTCGGCGGCTCCACGGCGGCCGGGATGCGCGGTGCTCTTGGTTGGTCACGATCACCGCCGCGCTTGCCCTTTTTATCCCAGGGCTTGTTCTCCCACTTTTTACCGCCGGCCCCTGGTTTTTTCGGGCTCCACTCCTGCTGGGGGGCATACGCCTCATGGGGCTGGTGGTAGTCGGCGTAATCGGGCACCGCGTCGTAGTTGATGCCAGGGTCGTAAGCGGGTGGTGCCTCTTGTGGCGCGCTGTGCACTAGCTGGCTAACGGCTTCGCTGTTGAGGCCGGTGATTTCGCTCAGGCGCTGGCGCATCAGGGTGCGCAGGTTGGCTCCCGGGACTTTGTCGATCAGCGGCGCGGCGAGGGTGGCCATGTGGGCCTTGCCTTCGAGGGAGCGCGGGTCGGCCTCTTCGGTCAGTTGCTGGAAGAAATAATCGGCCAGCGGCTGGGCGTGCTGGTTGATCCGTGCGCGGAACGCATCAGTGCCCTCGGAGCGCACCAAGGTATCGGGGTCTTCGCCTTCGGGCAGGAACAGGAATCGCGCGCGCCGCCCGTCTTGCAGGCTGGGCAGTGTTGCTTCCAGAGCCCGCCATGCGGCGTTGCGGCCGGCCTGGTCACCGTCAAAGCAGAACAGCACGCTGGGCACCACGCGGAACAGGCGCTTGAGGTGCTCTTCGCTGGTGGCGGTGCCCAGGGTCGCCACCGCATTGCGTAGGCCTTGCTGCGCCAAGGCGATGACATCCATATAGCCTTCGACGACGATGATTTCGTCAAGGTTGCGGTTGTTCTTGCGTGCCTCGAACAGGCCATACAGTTCCTGGCCCTTGTGAAACACCGGGGTTTCCGGTGAGTTCAGGTACTTGGGCTTGTCGTCGCCCAGCACGCGGCCACCGAACGCGATGATCCGGCCACGGCTGTCGCGGATCGGGAACATCACCCGATCACGAAAGCGGTCGTAGCGCTTGCCGGTCTCGGCGTTTTCGACCAGCAGGCCGGCGTCGATCATGGCCTTTTGCTGCAAGGTGTCGCTGCTCAAGTGCTTGAACAGGTTGTCCCAACCCGGCGGGGCAAAGCCCAAGCCAAAATCGCGGGCGATCTCGCCGGTCAGTCCGCGGCCCTTGAGGTAGTCCACGGCAGCTTTGCGTGCGGGATGACTCTTGAGGGCCTGACGGTAGAATTCCGCGGCGGCGGTCAGAAGGGGGTAGAGCGGCGAGTCGGTGGGTTGCCGTGGCTTGTGTGGGCGACCGCTTTCTTCACGGGGGATTTCCATGCCGGCGGCTTTGGCCAGTTCTTCGACGGCCTGGGGAAAGTCCAGGTTGTCGTGGTCCATGATGAAGCCAAGGGCATTGCCGCCGGCGCCGCAGCCGAAGCAGTAGTAGAACTGCTTGTCGGGACTCACGCTAAAAGACGGGGTTTTCTCTTTGTGGAATGGGCAGCAGGCCGTGTAGTTCTTGCCGGCCTTCTTCATTTGCAGGCGCGAGCTGACCACGTCGACGATGTCGGTGCGGTTCAGAAGGTCGTCAATAAAGCTCTGGGGAATTAGCCCGGCCATGGCGTTCTCGTCATCACTGCGAAAATTAGACCCAGCGCACGCGGTCGATGTCGGGTTGATCCGAGGCGCAATGGTAGGCGGCTCGACCGGATGTCGTGTGCGTATTCGCTCTAGGGGAGTGTATCTGTCGAAAATTCACTGGCGTTAGCGCCGATCAGTATTCGACCAGTTGAAAGTGCTGCGCTGAATCCGGCAATGGCCAGTGACGGGCCTCGGATAGCTCAAAAAGCGGGCACAGGAGATCGTGCCTTGGGCTGATCGTCTGCTTGGGAAACAGTGGGGTGTGCTCGTCAGTAGCCTTTGTAAGGCTCGTCAGAAAAGACGTGCACCGCTGGCAAAAGAGCCAGGTCTGACGTGGTGAAGCGATTTTGTCTCGGTCGCGTCGGCGGCGTTGACGGTAAAGCATCCAACGATATCCGCAAATGCCAATAGCCCGGCTGAGGGCCGGGCTTGGCAGAAGCTTGCTACGAACGTCTGTGTATTAGTACAGACGAACGGCGC
Source organism: Pseudomonas sp. MF08817 (assembly GCF_059862705.1). NCBI lineage: Bacteria > Pseudomonadati > Pseudomonadota > Gammaproteobacteria > Pseudomonadales > Pseudomonadaceae > Pseudomonas > Pseudomonas sp. MF08817. Next base: position 50,730 of record NZ_JCBCUY010000004.1, on the reverse strand, counting down.
GGCGCTGCTCGCGCTGAACTTTCTTCGCGTGACGCTTAACAGCGGCTGCTGCTTTACGCTTACGCTCGGAAGTCGGCTTCTCGTAAAATTCGCGGCTACGAACTTCAGCCAGAACACCGGCTTTTTCGCAGGAGCGCTTGAAACGACGCAGAGCTACGTCGAAGGGTTCGTTCTCTTTAACTTTGACGGCTGGCATCCAGAGCTACCTTCATTCATTACCGGGGTCAACATCCTCGCGGCAAAAATGCACTTGAAGACGTCGGTTTTTAAGGGTTGCGGATGTTAACCCCTCATCGCCCGGAATGCAAAGCCTCTGATCGAAAAGCGCTGGTCGGGGCGCAAAGTGGCGACTATTATGCGCGCCTTCGAATTTAGCCTCTACAAGGCGCCAACCCATGCTAGTACTGGGATTAGAAACCTCCTGCGACGAAACCGGCGTTGCACTTTACGACAGTGAGCGGGGCCTGCTGGCCGACGCACTGTTCAGCCAGATCGACCTGCATCGCGCCTATGGTGGCGTGGTGCCAGAACTGGCCTCGAGAGATCACGTCAAACGCATGCTCCCCTTGATCCGCCAAGTGTTGGCTGAGGCAGACTGCGTGCCTACCGAGATCGATGCCATTGCCTACACCGCAGGCCCCGGGCTTGTCGGCGCGTTGCTGGTGGGTGCCTCCTGCGCCCAGGCGCTGGCATTTGCCTGGGGTATTCCGGCGCTGGGCGTGCACCATATGGAAGGCCACTTGCTGGCGCCAATGCTGGAGCCGCAACCGCCCGAGTTTCCGTTCGTCGCTTTGTTGGTTTCCGGCGGCCATACCCAGTTGGTTCGGGTCGATGGCATTGGCCAATACGAGCTGCTGGGGGAGACCTTGGATGATGCTGCCGGGGAAGCCTTCGACAAAACCGCGAAAATGATGGGCCTCCACTATCCGGGCGGCCCGGAGATTGCGCGCCTGGCCACCCAGGGTACTGTCGGGCGTTTCGTGTTTCCGCGACCAATGTGTGATCGCCCTGGGCTTGATTTCAGCTTCAGTGGCTTGAAAACCTTTGCCCTTAACACGTGGCAGCAGGCTGTCAGCGCTGGAGACGACAGTGAACAAACCCGCTGCGACATCGCTCTGGCGTTCCAGCAGGCGGTGGTGGAGACTTTGACCATCAAGTGCAAGCGCGCGCTCAAGCAGGCCGGCCTCAAGCGTTTGGTGATTGCCGGTGGCGTGAGTGCAAACAAGGCATTGCGCCTGTCGCTGGAAAAAATGCTCGGTGACATGAAGGGCGACGTTTACTACGCCAGGCCGGAGTTCTGCACCGATAACGGCGCGATGATTGCTTTTGCAGGCTGTCAGCGCTTGCAGGCCGGCCAGCATGAAAGCCTGGCAATTACCGTGCAGGCGCGCTGGCCGATGGAGCAGCTTTCGCCGCTTTAAGACGCTGTTACCGGTCATCCTGAGCGGCGTTCATCTTTCGTATTCAGAAATGCCGTTCGCGCCCGGCAAACAGGTCGCGTAAATTGCCGCGATGGCGCCAGACGATCAGCACCGTGAGCACGCTCATCGGTAGCAACGCCGCCGGCTCTTGCCAGGCCAGTAATGGCAGGGTAAGTGGCGTGGCGATCAGGGCGGCCAGTGAGCTGGTGCGGGTGAGATAGAAGGTCAGCAGCCAGGCGCCGATGGCCAGCAGCGCCGCTGGTGGGTAGAGCCCCAGCAGCATTCCGGCCGCGGTCGCCACGCCCTTGCCGCCGTGAAAGCGGAAGTACAGCGGGAACAGATGGCCGATAACCGCATACAGCCCTACCCAGGCCTGTTGTTGCAGTGACAGGCCGGCGAGGTTGGCAATCAGTACGGGCAGCAAGCCTTTGCACAGGTCGCCAAGCAGGGTCAGAATCGCCAGCTTCTTGCCGGCCACGCGCAGCATATTGGTGGCGCCGGCGTTGCCTGAACCGCTCATCCGCGGATCGGGGGTTCCGGTCAGGCGACTGAGCAGGATGGCAAAGGACAGAGAGCCGAGCAGGTAGGCGAGGATCGCCAGTAACCAAAACATGCTAACTATTCCGGGCGGGGACGCCCTGAGTCTAACGGCGCATTGCGCCCTTGTCGTGCTGCGGAGAAGAGTGCTTGGACAGAGTGTTTATCGAAGGCCTGGAAGTCGACACCGTGATTGGTGCCTACGACTGGGAGCGAGGCATCCGACAGTGCTTGCGCCTTGATCTGGCTTTCGCCTGGGATAATCGCCCGGCCGCCGCAGGTGATGACCTGACACTGGCGCTCGACTATGCCAGCGTGTCGTCACGCATCCAGGCGTTTGCCGAGCAGGCGCAGTTCCAATTGGTCGAGACCTTTGCCGAGCGTTTGGCGCAGGTGTTGATGAGCGAGTTCGGTATCACTTGGTTGCGCCTCAAAGTGACCAAGCCCGGCGCAGTGGCTGCCGCTACCGGAGTGGGCGTGGAGATCGAGCGCGGATGTCGCTGACTCAGGTGTTTTTAGGGCTGGGCAGCAATGTCGAGCGTGAGCGCCACTTGCGGGCCGGCCTGGACGCTCTGGACAGTTTTCTGGTGGATCTCCGCTGCTCGGCGGTATTCGAGAGCCAGCCAGTGGGGATCAAAAGCGGGCCGTTCTTCAATTTCGTGGTGTCGGCGCTTACCGACCTGCCGTTGATGGAGTTGGATCGCCGTTTGAAGCATATCGAGGCGGATAACGGCCGTTACGCCCCTGATCGTAGAGGTTTGCCGCTGGATATTGACGTACTGCTGTACGGCGACTTGGTGGGCAACTTCGACGGTTTGATCCTGCCGCGTGCGGAAATCCTCAAGAATGCCTTTGTCCTGTGGCCGCTGTCGTTGATCGCTCCGGATCGGCTGCACCCTGGTGCTGGCCTGAGCTTCGCTGCATTGTGGCGTGACGCGCAGATCGACCAGGTGCTGGCGCCGGTCGCGTTTGTGTGGCGCGGCCAGCCTCTGACCGCTGCTCATTTGTTGTGACCGGCTCGGCCTCGCAGCCGAGCACTCCCCCGGCGTTGGTTTCAGGCTGACGCCGCTTCCTTGTAAGCCTTCAGGGCGTTGAGGCGCTCCTGCTTCAGGGCCTCCCCCAGTTCGGGGCCCTTGAATCCTTTCTCCAGCAAGGGCTGCACTGCCACACCGCGCGCCGCACTGGCCGCGCCGCGCAGGTAATCGGCCTGTGGATAACTGCGCTGCTCAAAGCCCTTGCGCCCACGGGCGTCCATTTCGCAGGCGACGATGAATTCCTCGAAGCGTTGCGGCCGGCGGTAGACGTCAAAACTTTGCAGCAGCTCCAGCAGGGTTGAGGGCTTCAGCTCTAGGGCGCGGTGACCGTGGGTGTGATATTGGCCGACTAAAAGCGCCAATTCCTGGCAGTCCCGTGGCGCCTTGAAGCGTTCGTTGACGGTTTTTATCAGCTTCAGGCCTTTGTGTTCGTGGGCAATGTGCCTTGGCCATTCGCTTTGGGGCGTGAGGCCTTTGCCTAAATCGTGCAGCAAGCAGGCCCAGCGTACTGTCAGCGGTTGTTGGTGCTGGGCGGCTTGCTCCAGAACGCTCAGGGTGTGCACGCCGCTGTCGATTTCCGGGTGGTGGACCTCGGGTTGCGGTACGCCAAACAGAGCGTCCACCTCAGGTAGCAAGACCTTCAAGGCTCCGCAATCGCGCAGAACCTGGATAAATACCTGTGGTTGTTCTTCCATCAATGCGCGGGAAATTTCTTTCCAACTGCGCTCCGGGGTCAGAGCTTGCAGTTCGCCGGACTCGCTGAGCCGACTCATCAATTCCATGGTCTCCCGGGCCACGGTGAAACCGAGCCCGGCATAGCGGGCGGCAAAACGAGCGACGCGCAGAACTCTGAGGGGATCCTCGGCGAATGCGGGGGAAACGTGACGTAAAACCCGGCCGGCCAGATCTTGTTGGCCATTATAGGGATCGGTCAGATTACCGTGATCGTCCTCGGCCATTGCGTTGATGGTGAGGTCGCGGCGAATCAGGTCTTCTTCGAGGGTGACTTCGGGGCTGGCATGAAAGGTGAACCCGCCGTAGCCGCGCCCGCTCTTGCGTTCCGTGCGGGCCAGGGCATATTCCTCGCCGCTTTTGGGGTGCAGGAACACCGGAAAATCAGCGCCGACTGGGCGAAAGCCTTTGGCGAGCATTTCTTCGGTGGTCGCGCCCACTACAACCCAATCGATATCGGTGACAGGCTGGCCGAGCAAGCGGTCACGCACGGCACCGCCAACTTTATATATCTGCATGAAAAACCTCCGTTAGCGCGACAGGATAACCCTTGTGCCGCATTTGCGGAGGCTCGGTAGAGGGTCAGAGGTGGATGACGGCGAGGTCCAGACGCCCGTAATCGTTCTCACTGTGTTCGTTGCGGGGTGGCACATGGTGGGTTTTCATCACTTGTTCGCCTTGCAGGGTTTCGAGGTGGATATCGAAGCCCCACAGCCGATGCAGGTGTTTGAGCACTTCCTCGGTGGATTCTCCCAGGGGTTTACGGTCGTGTTGCTGGTGGCGCAGGGTCAGGGAGCGGTCACCGCGCACATCGATGCTGTAGATCTGCACGTTGGGTTCGCGGTTGCCCAGGTTGTATTGGGCCGCCAGGGTTTCGCGAATAGTGCGGTAGCCGGGTTCGTCGTGGATGGCAGGCACTAGCAGGTCATCTTTCTGGTCGTCATCGAGGATGCTGAACAGTTTGAGGTCGCGGATCACCTTGGGCGACAGGTACTGAAGTATGAAGCTCTCATCCTTGAAGCTGCTCATGGCGAACTTGATGCTCGATAGCCAATCGGTTCCGGCCAGCTCCGGGAACCAGTGGCGGTCTTCTTCGGTCGGCTCCTCGCACATGCGACGAATGTCCCGGTACATGGCAAACCCCAGCGCATAGGGGTTGATGCCGCTGTAGTAGGGGCTGTCGAAACCCGGCTGCATGACCACGCTTGTATGGGAAGTGAGGAACTCCATCATGAAGCCGTCGGTGACCAGCCCTTCGTCGTACAGATCGTTCATCAAGGTGTAGTGCCAGAAGGTCGCCCAGCCTTCGTTCATGACCTGGGTTTGGCGCTGTGGATAAAAATATTGGGCGATCTTGCGCACGATACGCACGATCTCCCGTTGCCATGGCTCCAGCAACGGTGCGTGTTTTTCGATGAAATACAGGATGTTTTCCTGAGGTTCGGCGGGGAAGCGTGCATTGTCTTTATCGCTGTACTTGTCCGCGCCCTTGGGGATAGTGCGCCACAGATCGTTGATCTGTTTTTGTAGGTGCTCTTCACGATCCTTCTGCCGGCGCCGTTCTTCCTCGGCGGAGATGGGGTAAGGACGTTTGTAGCGATCGACGCCGTAGTTCATCAGGGCGTGGCAGGAGTCCAGCAGATCTTCCACCGCATCGATGCCGTGGCGCTCCTCGCATTGCATGATGTACTGCTTGGCGAACACCAGGTAATCGATGATGGAACTGGCGTCCGTCCACGTGCGGAACAGGTAATTGCCCTTGAAAAAACTGTTGTGGCCATAACAGGCGTGGGCCACCACCAGGGCTTGCATGCAGATGGTGTTTTCCTCCATCAGGTAAGCGATGCAGGGGTCGGAGTTGATGACGATTTCGTAGGCCAGCCCCATCTGCCCGCGGCTGTAGGATTTTTCGGTGCTAAGAAAGTGCTTGCCATAGGACCAATGGTGATAGCCCAACGGCATGCCTACGGAGGCGTAGGCGTCCATCATTTGTTCGGCGGTAATAACTTCGATCTGGTTGGGGTAGGTGTCGAGGGCATAACGATCCGCGATGCGGCTGATTTCGCGGTCGTAGGCCTGGATCAGCTCGAACGTCCATTCCGAGCCGGTGGAAATGGGTTGGCGTTTCTGCTCTTTGGCGGTCATGTCACTAACCTGCGCTGGAAGAGTTCACGGAAGACCGGGTAGATATCGCCGGCCGAGACCAGTTGTTGCTGGGCAAAGGTGTCAGAGAAGGCTTCAGCGATGCGTTCGTACTCAAACCACAGGGCTTGATGTTCGCGCGGGGTGATTTCGACGTAAGTGTAGTACTGCACGAACGGCATGATCTGGTTAATCAGGATGTCGCGGCAGATCGGCGAATCGTCATTCCAGTTATCGCCGTCCGAGGCCTGTGCGGCGTAGATGTTCCATTCATTGCTGGGGTAGCGTGCGGCCATTATTTCCTGCATCAGCTTCAAGGCGCTGGAAACGATGGTGCCGCCGGTTTCCCGTGAGTAGAAGAACTCCTCTTCGTCCACTTCGCGGGCGCTGGTGTGATGGCGAATGAATACCACGTCGATCTTGTCGTAGTTCCGCTTGAGGAACAGGTACAGCAGGATGAAGAAGCGCTTGGCGATATCCTTGGTCGCTTGTGTCATCGAGCCCGAAACGTCCATCAGGCAGAACATCACCGCCTTGGAACTTGGGTTGGGTTGCTTTATCAGGAGGTTGTACTTGAGGTCGAAGGTGTCGAGGAAGGGCACGCGATGGATGCGGGCGCTCAGGCGCTCGATCTCCGTCTCCAGCTCTTGAATATCGCCGAAATTATCGGGTTCTTCACGCTTCAGACGCTCAAGCTCGACTTTGGCGTCCTTGAGTTTGGCCCGGCTGCTGCCGGACAGGGCAATACGCCGTGCATGGGCTGAGCGCAGGGTACGGATGATGTTGATGCGCGAAGGGTTGCCTTCGTTGCTGATGCCGGCGCGCACGGTCTTGAAGGTGTCGGTGCCGGTCAGGTTGCGTTTGACCAGGTTGGGCAATTCCAGGTCCTCGAACATGAATTCGAGGAACTCTTCCTGGGTGATCTGGAAGACGAACTCGTCCATGCCTTCGCCGGAGTTGCCGGCCTTGCCAGGCCCTTTGCCACTTCCTCCGCCTGGTGGGCGTGGGATGTGCTCGCCGCTGGTGAATTCCTTGTTGCCAGGGTGAACCACGGTCTGCTTGCCGCCGCGGCCGTGATGAAGCACTGGCTCATCAATGTCGCGGCCAGGGATGCTGATTTGCTCGCCGTGTTCCATGTCGGTGATGGAGCGACGGCTGACGGCTTCTTCGACGGCTTTTTTGATGTGGTCACGGTAGCGCCGCAAGAAGCGCTGGCGGTTAACCGTGCTCTTGTTCTTGCCATTGAGGCGTCGGTCGATCACATAGCTCATAGGGCCCTCCGGGCAGCTTCAAGTTGTGAGCTGCAAGTTGCAAGGTGAAGCAAATGCCCGCATGTCTGGGCTACAGCCTGTTTCCTTGCAACTTGTGGCTTGGAGCTTGCAACTGCTTCACTGCGATTTTCTGACCCGCAGATACCACTCAGAAAGCAGCCGCACCTGTTTGTCGGTATAACCGCGCTCGACCATGCGTGTGACGAAGTCGTTGTGTTTTTGTTGGTCCTCTTTGCTGGCCTTGGCGTTGAAACTGATGACCGGCAGCAGATCCTCGGTGTTGGAGAACATTTTCTTCTCGATCACCACCCGCAGTTTTTCGTAGCTGAGCCAAGTTGGGTTTTTGCCGTTGTTGTTGGCCCGTGCGCGCAGGACGAAGTTGACGATTTCGTTGCGGAAATCCTTCGGGTTGCTGATGCCGGCCGGCTTTTCGATTTTTTCCAGTTCTTCGTTCAGGGCGACGCGGTTGAGGATCTCGCCGGTTTCCGGGTCGCGGTACTCCTGGTCCTGAATCCAGAAATCGGCATAGAGCACGTAGCGGTCGAAGATGTTTTGCCCATATTCGCTGTAGGACTCCAGGTACGCGGTCTGGATCTCTTTGCCAATGAATTCGATGTAGCGCGGCGCCAGGTACTCCTTGAGGAAGCGCAGATAGCGTTCGCGGGTTTCTGCCTGGAATTGTTCCTGTTCGATCTGTTGTTCCAGCACGTACAGCAAATGAACCGGGTTGGCGGCGATTTCGTGGGGGTCGAAGTTGAAGACTTTGGACAGGATCTTGAACGCGAACCGGGTCGAGAGGCCGTTCATGCCTTCGTCAACGCCGGCGCTGTCGCGGTACTCCTGGATGGACTTGGCTTTCGGGTCGGTGTCCTTGAGGTTCTCTCCGTCGTAGACGCGCATTTTGGAGTAGATGTTGGAGTTTTCCGGCTCCTTGAGGCGTGACAGGACGGTGAACTGCGCGAGCATCTTCAAGGTGTCGGGGGCGCAATGGGCTTTGGACAGGGAGCTGTTGAAGAGCAACTTGTCGTAGATCTTCACTTCGTCGCTGACCCGCAGGCAGTAAGGGACTTTGACGATGTAGATACGGTCGATGAAGGCTTCGTTGTTCTTGTTGTTGCGGAAGGTGTGCCACTCCGATTCGTTGGAGTGGGCCAGCAGGATGCCGGTGAACGGAATCGCCCCCAGGCCTTCGGTACTGTTGTAGTTGCCTTCCTGGGTGGCGGTGAGTAGGGGGTGCAACACCTTGATCGGCGCCTTGAACATCTCGACGAATTCCATCAGGCCCTGGTTGGCCCGGCACAGCGCGCCCGAGTAGCTGTAGGCGTCGGCGTCGTTCTGTGGGTATTCCTCCAGTTTGCGAATGTCCACCTTACCCACCAGGGCGGAAATGTCCTGGTTGTTTTCATCGCCCGGTTCGGTTTTGGCGACGGCGATCTGGTTGAGGACCGAAGGGTAGAGCTTGACCACACGGAATTGGCTGATGTCGCCGCCGAACTCGGCCAGGCGCTTGGTAGCCCAAGGCGACATGATGGTGTTTACGTAGCGTCGTGGGATGCCGAAGTCCTCTTCGAGGATCTGGCCATCTTCGGTGGCGTTGAACAGCCCCAGCGGAGACTCGAAAACCGGTGAGCCCTTGATGGCATAGAAGGGTACTTTTTCGATCAGTTGCTTGAGTTTTTCCGCCAGGGAAGACTTGCCGCCCCCGACAGGGCCCAACAGGTAGAGGATTTGCTTTTTCTCTTCCAGGCCCTGGGCCGCGTGGCGGAAGTAGGAAACGATTTGGTCGATGCACTCTTCCATGCCGTGGAAGTCTTCAAACGCCGGGTAGCGCCGGATCACTTTGTTGGAGAAGATCCGCGACAACCGTGAGTTGGTCGAGGTGTCCAGCAACTCCGGTTCGCCGATGGCCAGTAGCAGGCGTTCGGCGGCAGAGGCGTAGGCGCTGCGATCCTTCTTGCACAGTTCCAGGTACTCCTGAAGGGAGAATTCTTCCTGGCGTGTGGACTCGAAGCGTTGTTGGAAGTGGCTAAAAATACTCATGACGTCACCTCGCTCGATACGTGGAGCCGACGTCGGATCAGTCAGTCGATGCTGGTCAGCCCCCGCAAACGCAGTGGCTGCTTATCCCCCCAGAACACCTTCAAAGCTTTCGATCTGGAAAGCTAATCCCGATGACCCACACGCCGGTGTACCGGCTCTCCCCTGTTTTGGATGGCCTGTGGCTAAGGATAGTTCGGAATCCGGGAGGTCAAGGGCGAATACACAATTAGTTCGCGCCTACCGTTCGTCAGCCCACGGCGGGCGTGGGCTGCAGCGCTGTAAAAAATTATTCCTGGGGGCTTGGCTCGGTTTCTGTCGGATAAGTCGCACGCCACAGTTCAAAACCGCCATCCAGGCTGTAGACGTCCGAGAAACCCTGGCTGACCAGATAGGCCGCAGCACTTTGGCTGGAGTTGCCGTGATAGCAGACAACCACCGTGGGGGCGTCGAGGTCGGCGCCGCGGATGAAGTCGCTGATGGAGTGATTATCCAGGTGCTTGGCACCGTTGATGTGGTCCGCTGCATAGATTTGCGGGTCGCGGATATCGACCACGACCGCGCCTTGCGCGCGCAGAGTCTGGGCTTGTTCGGGAGGGATGCGTTTGAATTCGCTCATGGCGGGCTCCTAGGTTCGGGTGGGGGCGCGGTCAGCGTTTTACCGCAGCCTGGACGTGAGGGGTGGGTTGGGCGGCCTTGGCATGGCCTTCGGCGTCGCAGTCGCAGCTCAGGCGCTCGCCAGTGTCGATATTGAGCAGGGTCATGGCGCCGCCCCACACGCACCCGGTGTCGAGGGCGAAGATGCCGGGCTCGTTGCATTGGCCTTCGAGCGCCGCCCAATGGCCGAAGATGATTTTCACGTCTTGGGTCTTGCGGTCTTTATGGCGAAACCATGGCGCGTAACCCGGCGGCGCGGTGTCGGCGCCTTCCTTGCCCTTGAGGTCGAGCTTGCCTTCGGCGGTGCAAAAGCGCATGCGGGTGAAGTAGTTGGTGATAACCCGCAGGCGGGTCACGCCCTTGAGGTCGTTGTCCCATTTGCTTGGCTCGTTGCCATACATGCCGTCGAGGTAGGGGGCGACGAGACTGTCGTCGCGCAGGGCTTGCTCGACTTCCGCTGCGCACTTGAGGGCCTTTTTCAGGCTCCACTGTGGCGCGATGCCGGCATGTACGAGGGCGATGTTGCGCTGCTCGTCGTAGTGCATCAGTTTTTGTTGGCGCAGCCATTCCAGCAGTTCAGGGCGATCCGGCGCTTCGAGGATTTCGCGCAGGGTATCGCCCTTTTTCAGGCGCTCGATGTTATGGCCGACCGCCAGCAGGTGCAGGTCATGGTTGCCCAGCACACACACCAGGGACTGGCGGATGCTGTACAGGAAACGCAGGGTTTGCAGCGACTCAGGGCCGCGGTTGACCAGGTCACCGACCAGCCACAAGCGATCCTTGGCTGGGTCGAAGCTGACTTGGTCGAGTAGGCATTTGAGAGGTTCCAGGCATCCTTGCAGGTCACCGACAGCGTAGGTCGCCATTAATGCAGGGCTCCGGGCACCGCCAGGCGAAAGGGCGCGATGATGGCGTCGAAGTGTTTGCCGTCTTCGGCGAGCATCTGGTAACTGCCCTGCATGTTGCCCACGCGGGTAGTCATTACCGTGCCGCTGCTGTAGGTGTGGCTTTGGCCGGCGGCGATCAGCGGTTGCTGACCCACCACGCCAGCGCCACGAACTTCTTCGACATGACCGTCGCCGTCGGTAATGACCCAATGCCGCGACAGCAATTTGGCCGGGAGTTGGCCATTGTTGTGCACGGTGATGGTGTAGGCGAAGGCAAAGCGGTTTTGCTCGGGTTGCGATTGTTCTGCCAGAAAGCGGGTGACGACGCTGACGTCGACCTGATAACGAGGATCGGACATGCAAAAGGCCTTAGGAAGCAAAGCGGAGCGCGGGACAGGACTGGTTGAGTCAGTCTAGGCCAAGTATCGGGTAGTAAACCAGACATGAGGCCTGGTGTCTTACCCGATCACGCGGGCGCCTTGTCAGTCGGCGCGCGGGGCTGCAGCGAGTTGATCGCTCAGGGCATCGGCCAGGCGCACGAACGCCGCGAGGTCCAGTTGCTCCGGGCGTAGGCTGCCGTCAACGCCGCAGGCTTGGATCTCGTCGGTGCTGAGCAGGTTTTTCAGGGTGTTGCGCAAGGTTTTGCGGCGCTGGTTGAAGGCTTCGCGAACGACCCGTTCGAGCATGCGGTGGTCCTTGGCCGGATGCGGCAGCACGGCGTGGGGCACCAGGCGCACGATGGCCGAGTCGACTTTAGGCGGCGGGTTGAACGCCCCTGGGCCGACGTTGAACAGGTGTTCGACCTTGCAGTGGTACTGAACCATGATCGACAAACGACCCCAGTCACCGCCGCCAGGTCCGGCCGCGAGGCGTTCGACCACTTCCTTTTGCAGCATGAAGTGCATGTCGCGGATCAGGTTGGCGTTATTCAGCAGGTGAAAAATCAGCGGCGTGGAGATGTTGTACGGCAGGTTGCCCACCACCCGCAGGCTGCCGGGCGCGGCGTTGAGGCTGGTGAAGTCGAACTTCAGCGCATCGCCCTGGTGCAGGTTGAAATTGCTTTTGCCGGCGAACTGCTGGTTGAGGATCGGGATCAGGTCTTTGTCCAGTTCCACCACATCAAGCTGGCCGCCGCTGTTGAGCAGGCCTTCGGTCAAGGCACCCTGGCCCGGGCCGATTTCCAGCAGGCGATTGTCGGGTTTGGCGTTTATGGCCCGCAAAATGCGGTCGATAACGCCGGCATCGTGCAGGAAGTTCTGGCCAAAGCGCTTGCGCGCCCGGTGTTGGTAGTGCTCGGTCATAAACAAGTCTCGGCCATCTGGTAGGCGGTTTGCAGGGCGACTTTCAGGCTGCCGGTGTCGATTTTGCCGCTGCCGGCCAGATCCAGGGCAGTGCCGTGGTCGACTGAGGTGCGGATGATCGGCAGGCCGAGGGTCACGTTGACTGCCGCGCCGAAACCTTTGTATTTCAGTACGGGCAGGCCCTGGTCGTGGTACATCGCCAGCACTGCGTCGCAGTGCTCCAGATATTTGGGGGTAAACAGAGTGTCGGCGGGCAGGGGACCGCGCAGGTCCATACCTTCGGTGCGCAGACGCTCCAGGGTGGGTTCGATGATGTCGATTTCTTCATGGCCCAGGTGTCCACCTTCACCGGCATGGGGGTTGAGCCCGCAGACCAGGATACGTGGCCGGGCAATGCCGAATTTTTGTTGCAGGTCGGTGTGCAGAATCCGCGTGACCCGCTCCAGGCGCTGCGCGGTGATCGCATCGGCCACCTGGCGCAGGGGCAGGTGAGTGGTCACCAGCGCCACACGCAAACCGTGGGTCGCCAGCATCATCACCACTTGCTCAGTGTGGGTCAGGTCGGCGAGGAACTCTGTGTGGCCGGAAAACGGGATGCCCGCTTCATTAATAACGCCTTTGTGCACGGGCGCCGTAATCATCGCTGCGAAATGCCCATCGACGCAGCCTTGGGCTGCACGTGTCAGGGTTTCGAGGACGAACGCTGCATTGGCTTGGTTCAGCTGTCCGGCCACGACCTTGGCCTGTAGCGGGGTGTCCCACACATAGAGGCTGTTGGCGGGGGCCGGGCTGTCGGGCCAGTTGCCCGGTGCGACGGGCAGTAAATCGACAACCACGCCCAGTTGCGCGGCCCGCTCAAGGAGCAGGTCGCGGCTGGTGATGGCGATCAGGGGATGTGGCTGGGGTTGCGAGGCGAGCAACAGGCACAGGTCTGGACCAATGCCCGCCGGCTCGCCGGGTGTCAGCGCGAAACGCTTGGGTTTCACTGCTGCGCCTGGTCGGCGCCAGGCAGTTTGATTTCAACGTAGGCTTCGTCGCGGATCTGGCGCAGCCAGGTTTGCAGCTCTTCGTCGTATTTGCGGTTACGCAGCACGGTCATCGCTTGCTGCTCGCGGGCCTGGTTGGTGCTGTCGGTGGCGCGGCGGCCAAGGACTTCCAGGACGTGCCAGCCATAAGGGCTCTTGAACGGCTTGGACAGCTGACCTTGTGGGGTCTTGGCCATCACTTCGCGGAACTCGGGCACCAGGGCGTTGGGGTCGATCCAGTTGAGATCGCCGCCGTGCAACGCAGAACCCGGGTCTTCGGAGAAGCTCTTCGCCAGTTCGGTGAAGTCTTCGCCCGCTACGATGCGGTCGTAGAGCTTCTGCGTCAGGCGCTTGGTTTCTTCTTCGCTGCGGATTTCGCTCGGTTTAATCAGGATGTGGCGCACATGCACTTCGTCACGGACCTGAGCTTCACCGCCACGCTTGTCGAGGATCTTCAGGATGATGAAACCGCCCGGTGTGCGCATCGGCTCGGTCACGTCGCCCACGGCCATGGTGCTGAGCATGCGGTCGAACGGCGGTGGCAATTGTGCGGCTTTGCGCCAGCCCATATCGCCGCCTTCCAGCGCGGTTTCACTGGCGGACTTAGCAATGGCCAACTGACCAAAGTCAGCGCCTTGCTTGAGTTGCTGATACACGTCGCCAGCCTGGCGTGCTGCGGCCTGAATGGCTTCGGAGTTGGCGCTTTCTGGTGTCGGGATGAGGATGTTGGCCAGGCGGAACTCTTCGGAGAGCTGCATCTTGCCCAGGTCCGAGGCGAGGAAGTTCTTCACTTCCTGTTCGGTGACCTGCACACGCTCAGCCACGCGGCGCTGGCGCACACGGCTGATAATCATCTCGCGGCGCACCTGGTCGCGGGCGTCTTCATAAGACAGACCGTCGCGGGCCAGTGCGGCGCGGAACTGCTCGACGCTCATGTTGTTGCGTTGCGCAATGGTGCCGATGGCCTGGTTCAGTTCTTCGTCGGTGATGCGGATGCCGGAGCGTTCGCCGATCTGCAGTTGCAGGTTTTCGACGATCAGGCGCTCCAGCACTTGCTGGTCCAACACGCCCGGAGGCGGCAGGCCGGCACCGCGCTTGGCGATGGTTTGCTGCACTTCGTGGACACGCTGGTCCAGTTGGCTCTGCATCACCACGTCGTTGTCGACGATGGCCACGACTCTGTCTATGGACTGCACGGCGGCGTTGGCGGCCGTGCCCAGGAACAGCGCGCCCAGCATCAGCGGGCGCAGAGAATCAGAAAGCTTGGTCTTCACGTTCACGATAACCTTGGATGCCTTGGTCGAGGAAACTCTCTACTTTGGCGCCGGTCACGCCGCCGAGTCCCTTGAGAACAATTTGGAGGAAGATGCCATGGTCGCCACGTTCGTTTTCCGGGGCTTCCTGGCTGAATTCGTCGTACTTGACCCAGTAACGGCTAATCAGGCGCAGTTTCCAGCAGCAGTTGTCGTACTCGAAACCACCGAAGGCTTCCAGGGTACGGTTGCGGTTGTAGTCATACTGCCAGCGGCTGATGGCGTTCCACTGCGGCACGATCGGCCAGATCACCGAGAAGTCGTGCTGTTGGATCTTGTAGTAGTCCTTCACGAAGCCGGGTTTGCCTTCTTCGCCATAATTGCCACCCATCTGCCACTTGCCGGTTGTCTGGTCGTAGCGTACTTGGTCGTTGCGATAGCGATAACCGGCGTTGATGACCTTGTTCGGGTTGTCTTCCGGTTGGTAGTGGAACATCGCACTACCCGAGCGCGGGCTGCGGCTATCCGGATCCCAGTTGTAGTCGGCTGTGGTGCGCCAATCACGGTTGAAGCGGAACTCGTATTCCAGTGCGTAAGGCGAGACGTTGGACTGGGCGTCGGCACGATCCTTGAAATCGACACCTGGCAATTGAACTTCGCGGTCCTTGAAGTACAGGGCCTGGCCGATGCTGATGCGCTGGCGCTCAAAGCCGTTGTCTTCGATCCAGCGGTTGGTTACGCCCAGGGACAGCTTGTTCTCATCGCCCACACGGTCGGAACCGGTGAAACGGTTGTCACGGAACAGCGAGGCGTAGTTGAAGGTGCTTTCGCTGGTGTCGAAGACAGGAATGTCGGACTGATCTTTCTCTGGCACGTAGAGATAGAACAGGCGTGGTTCCAAAGTCTGACGGTAGTTTTTACCGAACCATTGCGTGCCTCGGTCGAAGTACAGGCCGCTGTCAATGCTTGCAATTGGGACGTTGAGGTTTTGGCTGCTGCTATAGGACTCACCAGTTCGCAGTGTGTCTTTACCTTGTTGGTCCAGATCAAGATCGTACTGGGTGTACTTGTACTTGAGCGCTGGTTTGATAAAACCATAGGACCAGTTCAATGGCAGACTGACACTTGGTTCCAGATTTAGACGGTTGCCGTTAGCGCGAGCCAGACCCTGAACGTTCTCATCTATGCGTGGACGACCAAATTTCCCAGTCTTGGGGTCAAAAGGCCCACCGTTTTCATCAAGGTAAGTGCCATTCCGAAGATCACGATCAAACCGCACGATTTCCGTGTTGTAAGCGAAATTCAAGCCGCCCGGCTGGACCGGCAACGCACCATTGAAGGTGATCTGTGGCAAGCGGTTGTACGGCGTGATGTTGGAAACTGTCGCCAACTCGTAGGCCTGGGCGTTGATCCGGGCGGCGTAACTGTCGCCACGGTAGGTCACGGCGCCTTGCTGGTTGACGAAGGTGCGGCTGTCTACGCCGATCTGGTCGCTTTGCAGGTCCTGGAAGTAGTACGGGTCGCTGATCTTGGTGTAATCGACCTCGGTCATGACGCGCGAATCAAGACCACCCTTGTGCTGCCAGTTGAGCAGGTAGCGGGTCTTTTCGGAGTCGGTCTGCTTCTTGCGATCGTCGTTGTCGTCGTTGAGGTACGCGGCGCCGAACTGACCTTCGCTGCTTTTGGTCAGGTAGCGGAATTCGCCTTCCATCAACAGGCCGCGTTTGCTCATGTAGCGCGGGTACAACGTGGCATCGTAGTTGGGCGCGATGTTGAAGTAGTACGGCGTGACGAGCATAAAGCCCGTGTCGCTGCCGCTGCCGATGGTCGGCGGCAGGAAGCCGGACTGGCGACGGTCATCGATCGGGAAGTAGATGTACGGGGTGTACAGAACCGGGATGTCCTTGACGCGCAGCGTGACGTTGGTCGCGGTGCCGAAGCCAGTGGCCGGGTTCAGGGTGATGTTGTTGCCTTTGAGCTGCCAGGCGTTGCTGTTGGGTTCGCACGAGGTGTACGTACCATCCTTGAGGCGGATGATCGCGTTCTCGGCACGCTTGGCGTACAGCGCGCTGCCGCGGATACGCGACTTGTGCAGCACGTACTCGGCGTTGTCGACCTTGGCTTCGCCAGTGTCGAGCTGGATGTCGGCGTGGTCGCCCACCAGCAGGGCACCGTTGTCACGGACGCGTACGTTGCCGTTGAGTTCACCACGGTTCTCGGCCTGATACAGGTTGGCCTCGTCGGCCTCCACCTGCATGCTGCCCTGGCGCATGACGACGTCACCGGCCAGGGTCGCGACCTGTTGTTCCTGCTCGTAACGCGATGCCTTGGCGCCGATGAAGGTCGGGGCATCACTTTTATTCGTCTTGTCATTCATGCCAGGACGAATCGGTTCGATATAGGAACCAGAGCAATAAGGACCGGTCTCGGCCAGTTGCGCGGCGGTCAGTTGTTCACGCGGGACCCAGTCCAGGTGGCTGTAGTCGGCACTGCGCGACTTAAGGCCGCGGCCCTTGGCTTCGGTAACCAGCGTAGTTTGGGCGGCGGTTTCGCCACCGCTGCTGGTGCCGGCCGGGCTGTCGCCGCCCGAACTGAGCGCGGCACCGTCATGCACGGGGCGCGGCGGCAGTTGAGCCGCTGGAGCTTTAGGCGCGCAGTCCCAGGCACCCGAAGCAGAGACTGAGCAGTCATACTGTTCCGCGGCGACCACGAACGAAGTGGCTAGAGGTTGCAGGGCCAGCAGACTGCCGGTAACCAACAACGGAAATTTTTTACGAAACGCGGGGGATTTCAATGCCATCTTATTAGTCCGGGCTTCCTGCGTGCCATCTGCCCGCGGTGTGGGCCGCACGCCTCTCGATGGTCTGAAAAAGATGCTGGATAATAAAGCATGACCCGCTTGACGGCTAGCGCCGTCGGAGACCCTTGTAATGCCTGACCAAGATGTACGCTTGCAACACCTGAAAGTTTGGCTCGATGAGCAGTTGGCAATGTTGTTCAGCGCCCAAGGTTGGGGTGCCGTGCCCCCGGCCACGTTGACCGCGGCCAGCAGCGACGCGAGTTTTCGCCGTTATTTCCGTTGGCAAGGCGAGGGCCGCAGCTTTGTGGTCATGGACGCGCCGCCGCCGCAGGAAAACTGCAAACCCTTCGTGGATATCGCCGCGATGTTGGCGAAATCGGGCATTAACGTGCCGAAAATTTACGCCCAAGACCTGGCGCGCGGTTTTCTTTTGCTCAATGACCTGGGCAACCAGACCTACCTGGATGTGATCGACGGCGAAAATGCCGATGCGCTGTTCAAGGATGCCTTGCAGGCGTTGCTGGCCTTGCAGCAGTTGCCGATGGACGAGCCGCTGCCCAGTTACGACGTGGCGTTGTTGCGCCGGGAGTTGGAGTTATTCCCCGAGTGGTACGTCAAGCGCGAGCTGGGCGTGGCGTTCGATGCGCGTCAGCAGGCCTTGTGGCAAGAGGTCAGTGACCTGCTGATCGACAGCGCCCTGGCCCAGCCCAAGGTTCTGGTGCACCGCGACTTTATGCCGCGCAACCTGATGCTGAGCGAACCCAACCCGGGTGTGCTGGATTTCCAGGACGCGGTCTACGGCCCGGTGACTTACGACGTGACGTGCCTGTTCAAGGACGCCTTTCTCAGTTGGCCCCAGGCGCGGGTGGAAGGCTGGCTCAAGGATTACTGGCAGCAGGCCGCCAACCTGGGCATTGCGGTGCAGGCGCAGTTTGATGATTTCCTGCGGGCCAGCGACCTGATGGGCGTGCAACGCCATTTGAAAGTGATCGGCATTTTTGCCCGCATCTGCCACCGCGACGGCAAGCCGCGCTACCTGGCGGACGTGCCGCGCTTCTTCTCTTATATAGAAGCGGTGCTGGCCCGCCGGCCGGAGCTGGCGCAACTGGGTGAGTTGCTCGCGAGCCTGCGCGCTGGAGCGGCGCGATGAAGGCGATGATCCTGGCGGCGGGCAAGGGCGAGCGCATGCGCCCCTTGACCCTGACCACGCCCAAGCCGCTGATCCCGTTGGGCGGCGTGCCGTTGATCGAGCATCACCTGCGGGCGCTGGCGGCGGCGGGTTTTCGCGAAATCGTGATTAACCACGCCTGGCTTGGCCAGCAAATCGAAGACTACCTGGGCGATGGCCAGCGCCTGGGCTTGAGCATCCGCTATTCCCCCGAAGGTGAGCCGCTGGAAACCGGCGGTGGGATTTTCCGCGCCTTGGCGCTGTTGGGCGATGAGCCGTTCGCGGTGGTCAACGGCGATATCTGGACCGACTACGACTTGCGCGCCCTGCGCCGGCCGCTGCAAGGGTTGGCGCACCTGGTGATGGTGGACAACCCGCCCCATCACCCCAGCGGCGGTGACTTCTGCCTGGAAAACGGCCGCATTCACGACGCTACACCGGGCTCGACCGCGCTGACCTTCAGCGGCATTTCGGTGCTCCACCCGCGCTTGTTCGCCGGTTGCGAGGCCGGGCCGTTCAAGCTGGCGCCGCTGTTGCGCAGCGCCATGGCCCAGGGCCTGGTGAGTGGCGAACACCTGCAAGGCCAATGGGTGGATGTGGGCACGCCTGAACGTTTGGCCCAGGCTGAACTCCTGCTGCAAGCGAGGCGCTGAGATGTTGTGGCCAGGGACTCTGATTGGAGCCGGAGCAGGTTTTGCCATTGCCAGCATTCCGGGGGCCTTATTGGGCGCGTTGTTGGGGCAGGCGCTGGACCGGCGCCTGCAACTGCACAGTTGGGCCCATGTGCGCGAGCGGTTGGGCGGGCGCCCGGCGCTGCGCAATGACGAATTGTTGTTCGTGTTGCTGGGGCGTTTGGCCAAGAGCGACGGCCAGGTCGTCGATGGCCATATCCAGCAGGCACGCCAGGAAATGCGCGCCCTGAGCCTGAGCGAGCCGGCGCAGAAGCGTGCCATTGCGGCGTTCAATCGCGGCAAGGCTGGAGGGGATCGCCTGCGAGGCTATCTGCGCCACTTGCGGGCCCAGCCCCACGCGGCCGAAGGCGTGCTGCGCGCGTGTTGGCGCATGGTTTGGGCCGATGGCCGGGTGGGCGCCGCCGAGCGTGAGTTGATCGCGGCGTGGGGCAAGTGGCTGGGCTGGACGCCGCAGCAGGTGCAGGCGCTGGCCAGTGAATACGACCCGCAGCGCAAACCGCTTACCCACAGCACCGGGACTTATCAGGAGGCGTTGCGCCTGCTGGGCGTAACCTCTACCACTGAGCCTGCGCAGATCAAACGCGCCTACCGGCGCCTGCTCAGCCGCCATCACCCGGACAAGGTCGCCGGCACCGGCGCCACGGCGCAGCAAGTGCGCGAGGCGACGGAGAAAACCCGCGACTTGCACAGCGCCTATACGATGATTCGCCAGCGCCGGGATTTTCGGTAGGTCAGGTGCGCGCGAGTGTGTGTGGGAGCCCGCTCGCGATAGCGGTGGTTGGGCTTGGCTGTGCCGGCCTTATCGCGGGCAAGGCCGGCTCCCACTTTTCATTTTCCTCTGTGGGAACGAGCCTGCTCGCGATAGCGGCACTGGCACTGGCAAGACAGTTTCCCACCGTGTTTTGAATCAACCTTGCGTTGGCTGCGGGCTCAACCAACCCCGCACCCGGCGGAACAGTTGTTCCTGTTCGGCGGCGCTGTTGCCGGGCAGGGTCTTGAGGGTGATCTGCTTGAAGTTCGCGGACTTGCTGCGCTTGCTGGCCTGGGCGCGTTCCCGGGCGGCGCTACGCGCCAGCTCGGTGTCTTTGTAGAAAATATCGGCGATGGCCACTTTCAGGGTTGGGGTCAGCTCGACCAGAGGCGGCTGGGTGTTGATCGGGGCCTTGGCGGCGACCATCAGCAGCTTTTCGATTTGCGGCGGTTGTTTTTCGCTCAGGTAACGGGCCGCCCAATAGGCGCCGGTGCCGTGGCCCAGTAGCACGATGCTGCGGGCGTTTTGCTGCTCGGCGTAGGCGATGGCGGCGTCGATGCGGGCGAAGATGCGCTCGGCGTCGGCCTTGATCGTGTCGGTGACCGGTTCGGGGCTGTCAGCCAGGGGCGCTTCACCGCCGGCAGCCTGTTCGATGGGCGGCGCGGTGGCAGCGTCCTTGCTGCTGGTGTCGGCGCTTACGGCGGGCGGGGCGGCTTCTACCACCCGGGCTTGGCTGGCGTTGCTCAACAGGTCAGGCAGGGTCAGGCTCAGGCTGCTCCACGCGGCATCGGGCAATTTGGTGCGCAAAGGGCCGATAACTTGCGGCCAGTCAGCCGTTTCGCCCGCGCCTGGGACGATAATCACCGCGCCCTTGGGCTCGCCGGCGTTGGCCGGTTTCCACAGGGCCAGGAAAGTATCGCTACCGGTTTGTAGCTGTTGCTGCTCCTGGGCGGGAATAATTCGCTCAAGTGCGGCGGCATCTTCCTGACTACGCTATAGCAGCGGCTGGCGCTGGGGGGCTGGTTCTTCGACGGGTTTTTCCGTGGCGGCTGGCGCTGGGTCGGCGGCCTGCACGGAAAAGGCACAGGGCAGGATCAGCGACAGGCACAATGCTGGCAGTGCCGAGCGGTAGACAGGGGGCATCGGATTTTCCAGGCCAGAAATATTCCCGGCAGCCTAATGGGTTGGTCAGTATTTGTCAGTGTGCGAGCGTTCAGATGATGCGTTATTGCTGCCTTTGGGTTATCGGCTGTTTTGTTTTTCCCTTGATGGCGTGGGCCGCGCCCGAGCTACCCGTGGCGTTGGCGCCGTTGAATGCCGAGCAGCGCCAATGGCTGGCCGAGCACCGCGAGCTGCGGGTGGGTGTGGTGCTGCAAGCGCCTTACGCGCAATTCGACCGGCGCCTGCAACGCCTGTCCGGGGCCAACGTGGAACTGATGCAGTGGCTGGCCAAGTCCCTGGAGGTGGAACTTACCTGGCGCAACTTCAACGACCAGGCGCAACTGGACGCGGCGGTGCGCAACGGCGAAATCGACCTCGCCCCGGGCCTGAGCCAGACCCCAGCGGGCCTGCGTTTGTGGCATTTTTCCGACCCCTACATGCGTGTGGCGCAGTTGATCGTCAGCGAGGGCAAGGGCGCCGGTGCGGTGGAGCTGGAGAAACTCGACAACCAGGCCCGCGTCGCCGTGCGCATGCCCAGCACCGTGGCCGACTATTTGCGCACCACCTACAGCCACCTCAACCTGCAAGGCGTGCCGCTGGAGCGCCAGGCCCTGCAACTGCTGCTTAGCCAGCAGGCGCGCTACGCGGTGGTGGACGAGGCGCAGCTCAGCCGCCTGTCGGTGGAGCCGGAGTTCGCCGGGTTGGCGGTGGTCGGTGATATCGGTTTGCCGCAGTTGCTGCGTATCGCCACGCGCCGCGACTGGCCGCAGCTCTCGGCGGTTGTCGAAAGCGCACTGCACGCCATCCCCGCGCGCAACCTGGAGCAACTGCACAACCGCTGGCTGCAACCCAAGTACCCGCGCCTGACCGAATCCCGCGGGTTTTGGCAGAACCTGTGCCTGTTGCTGGGGGCGTTGCTGCTCAGTTGCATGGCCATCGTGACGTGGCAGCGGCGCCAGCAGCACAGCCTGGAGCAACGCCTTCTGGCCGCCAAGGCCGATATTGCCCAGCGCGAGGCCAGCGAAGAAGCGCTGCGCCTGACCCAGTTTTCCATCGACCAAAGCACCGTGGGCATCCTCTGGGTCAATTGGGACAGCCACGTGCGCTACGCCAACCGGGCGGCGCAAACCATGCTCGGCTACCCCGACGGCGGCGTGATCGACCGGCCGCTGATCGACTTCGAGCCGGGCCTGCACATGGACCGTTGGTTGACCCTGTGGAAGCGCGCCCGCGCCAGCGAGGACGGGCCGCAAACCTTTGAAAGCAACTGCGTGCGCGCCGATGGCAGCATTCTGCCGGCGGACGTTTCCCTGAGTTTCTTGCGCTTTGGCGGCGGCGAATACCTGGTGGTGTACCTCAACGACGTCACCGAGCGCCGCCGCGCCCTCGCCGCGTTGCAGGAGAGCGACGCGCGGCTGCAAGGCATCGCGGCGAACGTGCCGGGGTTGGTGTTCCGCCTGGAGCGGGCGCCGGTGACCGGCCAGATCGACTTTGCCTACATCAGCGAAGGCAGCGAGAGCCTGGTGGGTTACTCGCCGGCCGTGCTGCGCCATCGCGACATGGGCTTGCGCAGCCTCGTCCACCCCGACGACAAGGCCAGTTATCACCGCACCCAGGACCAGGCCCTGGACACCGACAGCGACTGGTCGTGGCAGGGCCGTATCGTCACCCGCCAGGGCGGCCAGCGCTGGGCCGAGATCAAGGCCATCACCCGGCGCCTGGAGGATGGCGCGGTGGTGTGGGACGGCATCGTCTGGGACATCAGCGAGAGCAAGCGCATCGAGCTGGAGCTGGCCAGCTCCCGCGAGCAATTGCGCGAGTTGTCGGCGCACCTGGAGAGCGTGCGCGAAGAAGAAAAAGCCCGGATCGCCCGGGAAGTGCACGACGAACTGGGGCAGATGCTCACCGTGCTGAAGCTGGAAACCTCCATGTGCGAACTGGCCTACGCCCAGCTCGACCCGGGGCTACACGAACGCCTCAACAGCATGAAACGCCTGATCGCCCAGCTCTTCCAACTGGTGCGCGACGTGGCCACGGCGCTGCGCCCACCGATCCTCGATGCCGGGATCGCTTCGGCCATTGAATGGCAGGCGCGGCGGTTCGAGGCGCGCACCCAGATCCCGTGCCTGGTGCAGGTGCCGGACAACCTGCCGGCCCTCAGCGACGCCAAGGCCATTGGCTTGTTCCGCATCCTTCAGGAGGCATTGACCAACGTCATGCGCCACGCTCAAGCGCATACTGTCGAATTGACATTGACCCTGGAGGGTGGTGATTTGTGCCTTTGCGTCAGCGATGACGGCGTAGGATTCATCGCCCCTCTCGGTAGGCCAACATCCTTTGGTGTGGTAGGTATGCGCGAACGGGTGCTGATTATGGGCGGTAGCCTGAACCTGGACAGCGAACCGGGGGAGGGCACGACCTTGAGTGTGCGGGTGCCGGTGGATGGGTAGGTGCCCCCACAGCCGCTGATCTCCCCTACGAAGCGGTACTCGCCATCAGACCAATAAAAGGAAACCCCTGTGATCCGTGTACTGGTAGCCGAAGACCACACCATCGTGCGTGAGGGCATCAAGCAGTTGATTGGCCTGGCCAAGGACTTGCTGGTGGTGGGGGAGGCGAGCAATGGCGAGCAGTTGCTCGAAACCCTACGCCACGTGCCCTGCGAAGTGGTGCTGCTGGATATCTCCATGCCCGGCGTCAATGGCTTGGAGGCGATCCCGCGGATCCGTGCGCTGAACAACCCGCCGGCGATCCTGGTGTTGTCCATGCACGACGAAGCGCAAATGGCCGCGCGGGCGTTGAAGGTGGGCGCGGCCGGGTACGCCACCAAGGACAGCGACCCGGCGCTGCTGCTCACGGCCATCCGCAAGGTGGCGGCGGGCGGGCGCTACATCGACCCGGATCTGGCCGACCGCATGGTTTTCGAGGTGGGCCTGACGGACTCGCGGCCCCTGCATTCGTTGTTGTCCGAGCGCGAATTCTCGGTGTTCGAGCGCCTGGCCCAGGGCGCCAACGTCAACGACATCGCCCAGCAACTGGCCCTGAGCAGCAAGACCATCAGTACCCACAAGGCGCGGTTGATGCAGAAACTCAACATCACCTCCCTGGCCGAACTGGTGAAGTACGCCATGGAACACAAGCTGCTGTAGATAGCAGGTGGGCTGAGGACGCCATCGCAAGCAGGCTCGCTCCCACAAAAAATCTCTCAGTTATCCATTTGCGACATCCCCCAACCCCCCGCGCTTGCAGCTTGCCGCTCAATACGTGCGTCTGCTCTTACCTAATCCCGCCATCCGTGTAGGGCGTTCCCTACACTGAAATTTCCATAGGGCCTAGGCGAATCTCTCCTACGCCCCGATTTGCCGGTGTTTGCGCCTCCTCTAGTCTGGGTCCATGGCAGTCCCAACGATCAAGAACAAAAGGTGCGGGTATGAGCGAGGTCGATTCAAGCGCTGTGGCCAATGACGTGCTGGTCAGCTTTCGTGGCGTGCAAAAGAGCTATGACGGCGAGAACCTGATCGTCAAAGACCTCAACCTGGAAATCCGCAAGGGCGAGTTCCTCACCCTGCTCGGGCCTTCGGGGTCGGGCAAAACCACCAGCCTGATGATGTTGGCCGGGTTCGAGACGCCCACCAGCGGCGAGATCCAGCTCGCCGGGCGCGCCATCAACAACGTGCCGCCGCACAAGCGCGATATCGGCATGGTGTTCCAGAACTACGCGCTGTTCCCCCACATGACCGTGGCCGAGAACCTGGCGTTCCCACTGTCGGTGCGCGGTTTCAACAAGACCGACACCAGCGAGCGGGTCAAACGGGTGCTGAGCATGGTGCAACTCGATGCCTTCGCCCAGCGCTACCCGGCGCAACTCTCCGGTGGCCAGCAGCAGCGGGTTGCACTGGCCCGGGCGTTGGTGTTCGAGCCGCAACTGGTGCTGATGGACGAACCCCTCGGCGCGTTGGACAAACAACTGCGCGAACACATGCAGATGGAAATCAAGCACCTGCACGAGCGCCTCGGCCTGACCGTGGTGTACGTGACCCACGACCAGGGCGAAGCCCTGACCATGTCGGACCGGGTAGCGGTGTTCCACCAGGGCGAAATCCAACAGATCGCCGCCCCGCGCACCCTCTACGAAGAACCCAAGAACACCTTCGTCGCCAACTTCATCGGCGAAAACAACCGCCTCAATGGCCGCTTGCACAGCCAGGACGGCGAGCGCTGCGTGGTCGAACTGGGCCGTGGCGAGAAGGTCGAGGCGCTGGCGGTCAACGTCGGCAAGCCTGGCGAGCCGGTGACCCTGTCGGTGCGCCCGGAGCGGGTCAGCCTCAACGGCGCCAGCGCCAGCTGCACCAACCGTTTTTCTGGGCGGGTGGCCGAGTTCATCTACTTGGGCGACCACGTCCGCGTTCGCTTGGAAGTCTGCGGCAAGACCGACTTCTTCGTGAAACAACCGATTGCCGAACTGGACCCGACGCTGGCAGTCGGCGATGTGGTTCCGCTTGGCTGGCAGGTGGAGCACGTTCGCGCGCTCGACCCACTTCTAGAGGCGAACTGATCGCCCACAGGCTTTACCCCCAACCCTGCACGTGGAGAGAACAATAAATGTTGAGATCCCTGAAATTCAGCGCCCTGGTTATGGGCATGATCGGTGCGGCACACGCGATGGCGGCAGGCCCGGACCTGACCGTGGTGTCCTTTGGCGGGGCGAACAAGGCAGCGCAGGTCAAAGCCTTCTACGCACCCTGGGAAGCGGCGGGCCACGGCAAGATCGTGGCCGGCGAGTACAACGGCGAAATGGCCAAGGTCAAGGCCATGGTCGATACCAAGAGCGTGTCGTGGGACCTAGTGGAAGTCGAATCGCCGGAGCTGTCGCGCGGTTGCGATGAAGACATGTTCGAGCCCCTGGACCCGGCTCTGGTGGGCAAGGCCGACGATTTCGTCAAAGGCGCGATCCAGCCGTGCGGCGTGGGCTTCTTCGTGTGGTCGACGGTGATGGCGTACAACGCCGACAAGCTGAAAACCGCGCCCACCAGTTGGGCGGATTTCTGGGACACCAAGCAGTTCCCGGGCAAACGTGGCCTGCGCAAAGGCGCTAAGTACACCCTGGAATTCGCGCTGATGGCCGACGGTGTCGCGCCCAAGGACGTCTACAAAGTACTGGCCGGCAAGGATGGCCAGGACCGCGCCTTCAAGAAACTCGACGAACTCAAGCCCAGCATCCAGTGGTGGGAAGCGGGCGCCCAGCCGCCGCAGTACCTGGCCTCTGGTGATGTGGTGATGAGCTCGGCCTACAACGGCCGGATCGCTGCGGTACAGAAGGAAAGCAACCTGAAAGTGGTGTGGAACGGCGGCATCTACGACTTCGACGCCTGGGCCATCCCCCGTGGCCTGAGCAAGGAACGCGCCGACGCGGCGAAGAAATTCATCGCCTTCTCCGTGCAGCCTCAGCAGCAGAAGACCTACTCGCAGAACATCGCCTACGGCCCGGCGAACACCCAGGCTGTGCCGCTGCTGGACAAGGACATCCTCAAGGACATGCCTACCACCCCGGAAAACATCGCCAACCAGGTGCAGATCGACGTCAGCTTCTGGGCCGACAACGGCGAGCAACTGGAGCAACGCTTCAACTCCTGGGCGGCTAAGTAACGCTTAAAGCTTGGGTGTTGCTGTGGGAGCGAGCCCTGCTCGCGCCCACAGTGGGACGAAGCAGCCAACCATACCCAGGCGGTCCGCCTGGGCAACGATCAAAGATTTGTGGAGTTCGCCATGGCCATCGCCGTTCCCTTGAACGAGGTCACCAGCCCCAACCTCAAGCAGCGCCTGGCCCGGGCCGAGCGGCTTAACCGCTGGAAGGCCCAGGCCCTGATCGCGCCATTGGTGCTGTTTCTGTTGCTGGTGTTCCTGGTGCCGATCGTGGCGCTGCTCTACAAAAGCGTCGGCAACCCGGAAGTGGTCGCCGGCTTACCGCGTACCGTGGTGGCAGTGGCCGGTTGGGATGGCCGTGGCTTGCCCGGCGAGGCGGTGTACCAGGCTGCCAGCGAAGACCTGGCGCAAGCGCGCAAGAATCAAACCCTGGGCGATCTGTCCAAGCGTCTGAACATGGAGTTGGCCGGCTACCGCAGCCTGCTGACCAAAACCGCCCGGGCGTTGCCGTTCGCCACGCCACCGGCCTCGTATAAAGATGCGATGGAAGCCCTGGATGAGCGCTGGGGCGACCCGGCCTACTGGCAGGCGATCCGCCGCAACACCAGCAGCCTGACCCCGTACTACCTGTTGGCGGCGGTGGACCACCGCATCGACGACCTCGGCGAAGTGGCCCCGGCCACGCCCGACCAGGCGATTTACCTGGATATCTTCGCGCGCACCTTCTGGATGGGCCTGGTGATTACCGCCATCTGCCTGGTGCTGGCCTATCCGCTGGCCTACCTGCTGGCCAACTTGCCGGCACGCCAGAGCAACCTGTTGATGATCCTGGTGCTGCTGCCGTTCTGGACCTCCGTGTTGGTGCGGGTGGCGGCGTGGATCGTGCTGCTGCAATCGGGCGGGCTGATAAATGGCGCATTGATGGCCATGGGCGTGATCGATAAACCCCTGGAGTTGGTGTTCAACCGGGTCGGCGTGTACATCTCGATGGTGCACATCCTGCTGCCGTTCATGATTTTGCCGATCTACAGCGTGATGAAGGGTATCTCCCCGACCTACATGCGCGCGGCGATTTCCCTGGGTTGCCATCCGTTCGCCAGTTTCTGGCGGGTGTACTTCCCACAGACCTACGCCGGTGTGGGCGCCGGGTGCCTGTTGGTGTTCATCTTGGCTATCGGCTACTACATCACCCCGGCGCTGCTGGGCAGCCCCAACGATCAGATGGTCAGCTACTTCGTCGCGTTCTACACCAACACCAGCATC
Source organism: Pseudomonas sp. MF08817 (assembly GCF_059862705.1). Classification (NCBI taxonomy): domain Bacteria; kingdom Pseudomonadati; phylum Pseudomonadota; class Gammaproteobacteria; order Pseudomonadales; family Pseudomonadaceae; genus Pseudomonas; species Pseudomonas sp. MF08817. The sequence goes on along the minus strand of NZ_JCBCUY010000004.1, from coordinate 22,955 downwards.
AACTGGGGCATGGCGACCGCGCTCGGCGGCCTGTTGCTGCTGGCGACCATCGTGTTGTACCTGATCTACAGCTGGTTGGTGGGCGCCAGTCGCCTGCGCCTGAGCTGAACCTGAGGAGAATGAAATGCTGAGCCCCTACATGTCGCCCATCGAACGGGTGTGGTTCTACAGCTTGCGCATTCTTTGCGGGCTGATCCTGTTGTTCCTGATCCTGCCGGTGCTGGTGATTATTCCGCTGTCGTTCAACTCCGGCAGTTTTCTGGTGTACCCGTTGCAGGGGTTCTCCCTGCACTGGTACCAGGACTTCTTCGCCTCGGCCGAATGGATGCGCGCCCTGAAAAACAGCATCATCGTCGCCCCGGCGGCGACGGTGCTGGCCATGATCTTCGGCACGTTGGCGGCGATTGGCCTGACCCGTGGCGACTTCCCCGGCAAGGCGCTGGTGATGGCCCTGGTGATTTCGCCGATGGTGGTGCCGGTGGTGATTATCGGCGTGGCGAGCTACCTGTTCTTCGCCCCGCTGGGCCTGGGCAACAGCTTCTTCTCGTTGATCGTGGTGCATGCGGTGCTGGGTGTGCCTTTTGTCATCATCACCGTGTCGGCGACCTTGCAGGGGTTTAACCACAACCTGGTGCGGGCGGCGGCCAGCCTGGGCGCCTCGCCGCTCACCGCGTTCCGCCGGGTGACCCTGCCGCTGATCGCGCCGGGGGTGATTTCCGGGGCGCTGTTCGCCTTTGCCACCTCCTTCGATGAAGTGGTGGTGACCCTGTTCCTCGCTGGCCCCGAGCAAGCGACCCTGCCGCGGCAGATGTTCAGCGGTATCCGCGAGAACCTCAGCCCTACCATCGCCGCCGCCGCGACGATGCTGATCGCCTTCTCGGTGATCCTGCTGCTGACCCTGGAATGGCTGCGTGGGCGCAGCGAGAAATTGCGCACGGCGCAGGTGTAGTTGCCCCTTTAGGCGCGGGCAGGCCAGCTCCCACAGTTCAACTGTGGTACGGGTGGGATTTTCATTTTTCCTCTGTGGGAGCGAGCCTGCTCGCGATGGCGGCACGCAGTGGCGGTGACGAAGGGTAGGGATAAGACAGTTGCTCCCACAGAGGGAACCCGCGGTGATCCCTCGACCATGATCTGGAACAACACACTGGACACCCCGGGCAGGCAAGCTATCGTCCACCCCCACATGGACCGATCATCGCCGTGCGCACGCCAAAGCATGAGGTATACAATGCGCGCCACCGTGATCCTGCTCAAAAAAGGTGCGTCATGCAGCCCTTCGCTATTGCTCCGTCGATTCTCTCCGCCGATTTCGCTCGCCTGGGCGAGGAAGTGGACAACATTCTCGCCGCTGGCGCCGACATCGTGCACTTCGATGTCATGGACAACCATTACGTCCCCAACCTGACCATCGGCCCGATGGTGTGCGCCGCGCTGCGCAAGTACGGCATCACCGCGCCCATCGACGCGCACCTGATGGTCTCGCCGGTAGACCGCATCATCGGCGACTTCATCGAAGCTGGCGCGACCTACATCACCTTCCACCCGGATGCCACCATCCACGTTGACCGCTCCCTGCAAATGATCCGCGAAGGCGGCTGCAAGGCGGGGCTGGTGTTCAACCCGGCGGCGTCGCTCGACTCGCTCAAATACGTGATGGACAAGGTCGACATGATCTTGCTGATGAGCGTCAACCCAGGCTTCGGCGGGCAGAAGTTCATCCCCGCGACCCTGGATAAACTGCGCGAGGCGCGCGCCCTGATCGATGCGTCGGGGCGCGATATCCGCCTGGAAATCGACGGCGGCGTGAACGTCGGCAACATCCGTGAAATCGCTGCGGCGGGCGCCGACACCTTTGTCGCCGGCTCGGCGATTTTCAATGCCCCGGACTACCGTGAAGTGATCGCCAAGATGCGCGCCGAACTGGCTCTGGCCCGCCCATGAGCGGCTTTGAGCAGCTGTTCCCCGGCAGCCTGCCGCGCCTGGTGATGTTCGATCTGGATGGCACGTTGATCGATTCGGTCCCGGACCTGGCGGTGGCGGTGGATCACATGCTGCTCAAGATGGGCCGCGCCCCGGCCGGCCTCGACGCGGTGCGCCAGTGGGTCGGCAACGGTGCGCCGGTGCTGGTGCGCCGGGCGTTGGCGGGGGGCATCGAGCATGGTGAGGTCGATGACGTCGAAGCCGAGCATGCCCTGGAGATTTTCATGGAGGCCTACGCCGATGGCCATGAGCTGACGGTGGTCTACCCCGGCGTGCGCGACACCCTCAAGTGGCTGCACAAGCAGGGCGTGGAAATGGCCCTGATTACCAACAAGCCCGAGCGCTTCGTCGCGCCGTTGCTGGACGAGATGAAGATCGGCCGGTACTTCCGCTGGATCATCGGCGGCGACACCCTGGCGCAAAAAAAGCCCGACCCGGCGGCGTTGTTTTTCGTGATGAAAATGGCCAACGTCCCTGCTTCGCAATCGTTGTTCGTCGGCGATTCGCGCAGCGACGTGCTGGCGGCGAAAGCGGCGGGGGTCAAGTGTGTGGCCTTGAGCTACGGCTACAACCACGGGCGGCCGATTGCCGAAGAGTCGCCGACTCTGGTGATCGACGACTTGCGCCGGCTAATTCCCGGTTGCCTGGACTCGGGCGCCGGGGTAACGTTGCCCGACGTCGCCCAACCCTGTTCTGGAAACCCCATCGTGGTGGTCACTCGCAAACTCTGGATGAAAGTCATCAAGGCCCTGGCCCGCTGGCGTTGGCGCGCCTGACTCGAGCCTGGCCGTTCATCCGGCCCGTTTTGCACACCTGACCGTTAGACCCTCCTGCCACGAGGCACCCCATGATCCGCGAAGAATTCCTGCGTTTGGCCGCTGCCGGCTACAACCGTATCCCGCTTGCCTGCGAAACCCTCGCTGACTTCGACACGCCGTTGTCGATCTACCTGAAACTGGCCGACCAGCCCAACTCCTATCTGCTGGAGTCGGTGCAGGGCGGCGAGAAATGGGGGCGCTACTCGATCATCGGCCTGCCCTGCCGCACGGTGTTACGGGTGCACGACCACCACGTCAGCGTGACCCTGGACGGCGTCGAGGTCGAAAGCCACGACGTTGCCGATCCGCTGGCCTTCGTCGAGCAGTTCAAGGCGCGCTACAACGTGCCGACCATCGCCGGGCTGCCGCGTTTCAATGGCGGTTTGGTGGGTTACTTCGGCTACGACTGCGTGCGCTATGTGGAAGAACGCCTGGGCAAGTGCCCGAACCCGGACCCGCTGGGCGTGCCAGACATTCTGCTGATGGTGTCCGACGCGGTGGTGGTGTTCGACAACCTGGCGGGCAAGATGCACGCCATCGTGCTGGCCGACCCGGCCCAGGAAAACGCCTTCGAGCAGGGCCAGGCGAGCCTCGCCGCGTTGCTGGAAAAACTGCGCCAGCCCATCACCCCGCGCCGGGGCTTGGACCTGAGCCGCCCGCCCGCCGCAGACCCGGTGTTCCGCTCCAGTTTCACCCAGGGTGATTACGAGCGCGCGGTCGAGACCATCAAGCAATACATCCTGGCCGGTGACTGCATGCAGGTGGTGCCGTCGCAACGCATGTCCATCGACTTCAAGGCCGCGCCCATCGACCTGTACCGGGCGCTGCGCTGCTTCAACCCGACGCCTTATATGTACTTTTTCAACTTCGGCGACTTCCATGTGGTCGGCAGTTCCCCGGAAGTGCTGGTGCGGGTCGAAGACAACCTGATTACCGTGCGCCCCATCGCCGGCACCCGGCCACGGGGCGCCACCGAGGAAGCGGACCTGGCGCTGGAACAGGACCTGCTGTCCGACGACAAGGAAATCGCCGAACACCTGATGCTGATCGACCTGGGCCGTAACGACACCGGGCGCGTCTCGGAAATCGGCTCGGTGAAACTCACCGAGAAAATGGTTATCGAGCGTTATTCCAACGTGATGCACATCGTCTCCAACGTCACCGGCGAGCTCAAGGCAGGCCTGAGCGCGATGGACGCGCTGCGGGCGATCCTGCCGGCAGGCACCTTGTCGGGTGCGCCGAAAATCCGCGCGATGGAAATCATCGACGAACTGGAGCCGGTCAAGCGTGGCGTGTACGGCGGAGCGGTGGGGTATTTCGCCTGGAACGGCAACATGGACACCGCCATTGCCATCCGCACGGCGGTTATCAAGGACGGTGAACTGCATGTGCAGGCCGGCGGCGGCATCGTCGCGGACTCGGTGCCCGCGCTGGAATGGGAAGAAACCCTGAACAAACGCCGCGCGATGTTCCGCGCCGTCGCCCTGGCCGAGCAAACGCCGCAGGGGTGAGGGTTCGCCGTCGTTTGTGTGGGAGCGGGCAAGCCCGCTCCCACAGTGAGTGTGCAGTGGCGTTTAGAAATCCAGGCTTACGCCCACACTCACACCCTGTTGGGTGAAGTCATCGTCCTTACGCAGGTTGTAGCTGCCGCGCAGAGCCAGGTCGGCGGTCAGTTTGTGGCTGACGCCCAGGCTCAAACGGTTCAAGTCGCTTTGCGGGGTGTAGCCCTCGAGCGTGAAGTCGTTGGCGGGCAGGCTGTTGAGGGCGATTTTCAGGTGCTGGGTGTCGTCCTCGAACTCCCGCTCGTGGGCCACTTCGCCAAATACCAGGGTTTGTGGCGTGAGCTGGTACTTACCCTGCAAGCCAACGCCCAGGCGCTTGGAGGTGCGGGTCTGGTCATCGAAGGTCAGGGCCGTGGCGCTGGCGCCGTTCTCCGAGTAACCGTCCACCTCCACCCGCGCATAGTCGGCGCTGACGAACGGCGACAGATGCCAAGGGCTCGCGGCGGACTGGGCGATGTCATAACCGGCGCGGGTGCTGAAAGCCCACAGGTCGCCCTTGGTGTCGCCTTTCTCGCCGCCGGCGGCAACGCCCAGGTCGAACTTGCGCTTGAGGTTGTCGTAATCCAGGTGCCCGGCGGTCAGCGCGGCATCGGCCCACCAGCGGTTCTGCTGGAATTGCGCAAACGCGGTGCCCAGGTAGCTGTTGAGTTTGTAATCCGAATCGCGGTTGCCCGCCTCCAGGCTCTGGCGGTAGAACCCGGTGGCCAGGCCCACGCGCCAGGCGTCGTTGAGGCGGTAGCTGCCGCCCACCGTCAGGTTGTAACCACTGCCGTCGGCGCTGGCGGCGCTGCTCTGGCTGTCGATGTCCAGATGCTGGCCACCGGCGGCGACCATCGCCCGCCATTGGCCCACGCCTTGCCAGTTTTCCCAGTCGGCCTGCCATTGGTTGCGCAACTCGTCCTGGTGGGCGCGGAGCGTGCCTTGGGCCATTTCCGGTAGCAGAGTGATTTCCCACGGTGCGGACAGCAGCGAGTAGGCGTAGTCGGCGATCAGGCGTTGGCCGGTCTCGGTGGGGTGCACCGAGTCGTTGTAGATCAGCTTCGTTGGGTCGGGCGTGGCGCTGTTGATGCCGTACACCGCGTTTTCGGTGCAGCTCTTGCCGCTGAAGCAAGTGGCGCTGAGGTTCTGGTCGGCGGCCAGGCCAAAGCGTGCGGGGTCGGCGAAGGTTTCCTTGAGCATCAGCGGCACGTTAAGCGGGATGATTTGGGCGTCGATACTGGTCAGGCGCTGCACCAGTTCCTGGTTGAAGGCGCCGCTCAGGCGCGTGCCGAAGTCTTGTAGGCCGCTGCCGTTGAGGGCGGGGGTCAGCCCCAGGTCGGGCAGCAGCCACACCATCACATACTTAGCCCCGGCCGTTTGCAGGGCTTGAGCGCTGTCGGCCAGGCGCCCGGCCGCAGCGTAGGCCTGTTCCTCATTGAGGATGCGACCCTGGAGAAAGTCGTTACCGCCGCCGGAAAGGTAGTACAGGGCCTTGGGGTCGGCACGCAGGTTGTTGCCCGCCAGGTAGCCGGGGCGGCTTCTGTCGCCGGTGTCGGACACGGTGGTGATCGAGTCGAGAATCTGGTCGGTGCGGTAGCCGCCTACCGCCCAGTTGTTGCCATCTACCTGGCCTTGGCTGGCGCGGATGGCGGAGGTTGAGGCGGCCAGTTCATCGGCGGAAAACCCCAGTTTGCCCCCCAGGATTTGCGTCGAGTTGGCGCTGCGCTCTTCACCGCTGCCGTCCTTATAGGTCGGGCCGACGCGGTTGGTGTAGCGCTGGGTCGAGCCGGCGGGGCCGTCCGGGTCGGCGAACTGGCCGGCGTCGTTGAGGCTGTCGCCAAACACAATGAAGTTGGAATAAGAGGAGGGCGCGGCAAGGGCTTGGGCGCAAGCGATGCTGAGCAGGACGCCCGCGACGGGTACGAACAACGTCTGTTTAATCATGTTCAAGTCCGTTTATTTATTGTTGTTGTAAGCGAAACGACAGTACCAAAAGCGTTTGTGTTTTAGCTATGGCTAATGGCTGCCATTGATGTTTGTCCCTGCCGGGCCTGTGGCTTATTGCGCCCTCTGCCAAGCTAAGCTACTGTGCCGGAACGTATGAACGAGACTTCCTCCGTGTTAATCATCAACAACCTCTTGATGCTCATCGTCAAGGCTCACGCCCGCTGGCGTTGGCGCGCCTAACTTTTCTCTGCCGGCCTGGCCGGACCTGTACCGATTTGCCTTCTTGACCTGTGGAACCTGCCGCTTGTGCTGATGCCGTCCTAGCGGGCGCCAATGCGCTGCGCAACCTGGTCAAACTTTCGAAGGCCGTATTAAAAGTCAGTGAATTCAAGAGGTTGAAATTTTCATGTTGCTGATGATCGACAACTACGACTCCTTTACCTACAACGTTGTGCAGTACCTGGGCGAATTGGGTGCCGAGGTAAAAGTCGTGCGCAACGACGAGCTGACCATCGCTCAAATCCAAGCCCTCAACCCTGAACGCATCGTTGTCTCCCCGGGCCCCTGCACCCCGACCGAAGCGGGCGTGTCCATCGAAGCTATCAAGCACTTTGCTGGCAAGTTGCCAATACTGGGTGTGTGCCTGGGCCATCAGTCTATTGGCCAGGCCTTTGGCGGCGATGTAGTCCGTGCCCGACAGGTGATGCACGGTAAGACTAGTCCGGTATTTCACGAGGACAAGGGTGTGTTCGCCGGCCTGAACCATCCGCTGACGGTTACCCGTTACCACTCCCTGATCGTCAAGCGCGAAAGCTTGCCTGACTGCCTGGAAGTGACCGCGTGGACCCAGCACGACGACGGCACCGTCGACGAGATCATGGGCTTGCGCCACAAAACGCTGAACATCGAGGGTGTGCAGTTTCACCCCGAGTCGATTCTTACCGAGCAGGGCCACGAACTGTTCGCCAACTTTTTGAAGCAAAGCGGCGGCACGCGCTAAGGACTTTCCATGGATATCAAGACTGCCCTGAGCCGTATCGTCGGCCACCTGGACCTGAGCACCGATGAGATGCGCGATGTGATGCGCGAAATCATGACCGGGCAATGCTCCGACGCCCAGATCGGCGCTTTTATGATGGCCATGCGCATGAAGAGCGAGAGCATCGACGAAATCGTCGGCGCGGTCTCGGTGATGCGCGAGTTGGCGGACAAGGTCGAACTCAAGACCCTCGACGGTGTGGTCGATGTGGTGGGCACCGGCGGTGACGGTGCGAACATCTTCAACGTGTCCACGGCCTCCTCCTTTGTGGTGGCGGCCGCTGGCTGCACCGTGGCCAAGCACGGCAACCGTGCGGTGTCGGGCAAGAGCGGCAGTGCCGACCTGCTGGAAGCGGCCGGGATCTACCTGAACCTGACGCCGGTGCAGGTGGCACGCTGCATCGATAACGTGGGCATCGGCTTCATGTTCGCCCAATGCCATCATGGCGCAATGAAGCACGCCGCCGCGCCGCGCCGCGACTTGGGCCTGCGCACCCTGTTCAACATGCTTGGCCCGCTTACGAATCCGGCTGGCGTGAAACATCAGGTGGTCGGGGTGTTCACCCAGGCTTTGTGCCGGCCGTTGGCTGAAGTCTTGCAACGCCTGGGCAGCAAGCATGTGCTGGTGGTGCACTCCCAGGATGGCCTGGACGAATTCAGCCTCGCCGCGCCCACCTTCGTGGCCGAGCTGAAAGATGACGTCATAACTGAATACTGGGTGCAGCCCGAGGACCTGGGTATAAAAAGCCAGAGTCTGTTCGGCCTGGTGGTGGAGAGCCCGGCGGCGTCGCTGGAGCTGATCCGCGATGCCCTGGGGCGTCGTAAAACCGAGAACGGCCAGAAAGCCGCGGAAATGATCGTGCTCAATGCCGGTGCCGCGCTCTATGCCGCCGACCATGCCAGCAGCCTCAGAGAGGGCGTCGCCCTGGCTCATGATGCGCTGCACACCGGCCTGGCCCGGGAGAAGCTCGAAGAGTTGGGCGCGTTCACCGCCGTATTTCGCATGGAGAATGAAGGATGAGTGTGCCGACGGTTCTGGAAAAGATACTCGCACGCAAGGTTGAGGAAGTCGCCGAGCGCAGTGCTCGCGTCACTCTGGCCGAGTTGGAGACCCTGGCAAAAGCCGCTGATGCCCCACGTGGTTTCGCCAAGGCCTTGATGGAACAAGCCAAGCTCAAGCAACCGGCAGTGATTGCCGAAATCAAGAAGGCCTCGCCCAGCAAGGGCGTGATCCGCGAAGACTTCGTGCCGGCCGATATCGCTAAAAGCTATGAGAAGGGTGGGGCGACCTGCTTGTCGGTGCTGACCGACGTGGATTACTTCCAAGGCGCCGATGCGTACCTGCAACAGGCGCGCGCCGCGTGCAGCCTGCCAGTGATCCGCAAGGACTTCATGATCGACCCTTACCAGATCGTCGAAGCCCGGGCCTTGGGCGCCGATTGTGTGCTGTTGATCGTTTCCGCCCTGGATGACGTGAAAATGGCTGAGTTGGCGGCCGTGGCCAAAAGCGTCGGCCTCGACGTGCTGGTCGAGGTACACGACGGTGATGAGCTGGAGCGTGCGCTCAAGACCCTCGATACGCCGCTGGTGGGGGTTAACAACCGTAACCTGCACACTTTTGAGGTCAACCTGGAAACCACCCTCGATTTGCTGCCGCGCATCCCCCGTGATCGCCTGGTAATTACCGAGAGCGGTATTCTCAACCGCGCGGATGTGGAGCTGATGGAAATCAGTAATGTGTACTCATTCCTGGTGGGCGAGGCGTTCATGCGCGCGCAAAGCCCGGGGGCCGAATTGCAGCGTCTGTTTTTCCCTGAACGCGGCGTGCCGGTGACCGGCTCCACCCTCGACTGATCGACGACCCTTCAAAAAAACCGGCCCCGCCGGTTTTTTTGCATCTTGCCCAGGACTTACCGCCATGACCCAGCCCCTTGCCCTGACCGTCGAAGCCGGCCTGCTCGCTGAACAGGACCTATTGGCCGCCGTGTGCGCTGGGGAACAGGAGTGTGGCCTGTTGTTCTGGCAGCCCAGCGACCGGGCGTTGGTCATGCCCCGGCGGCTGAGTCGCCTGCCCGGGTTCGCAGCGGCCAGCGAGGTGTCGGCGGCCAACGGCTGGCCGGTGCTGCTGCGCGAAACCGGTGGTGAGCCGGTGCCGCAGTCGGCGGCGACGGTCAACATCGCTTTGGTCTACGCGCCGCCGCGCAGCGAAGGCGACCACGGGCGGATCGAAACCGCTTATCGGCGCCTGTGCGACCCTATCTGCGAACTGCTGGCGGAGTTGGGCGGCGATGCGTCGTTGGGGGAGATCGAGGGGGCCTTTTGCGACGGGCGTTTCAACGTCAACCTTGAAGGCCGGAAAATGGTCGGCACCGCGCAGCGCTGGCGCCAAAGCAAGGGCGGCCAACGTCCAGTGGGGTTGGTGCATGGGGCGTTGTTGCTCGATGACGAGCGCGAGGCGATGGTGGCAGCGGTCAACGATTTCAATGAGGCCTGTGGCCTAGAGCAACGGGTGCGCGCCCAAAGCCATATCGCCTTGCACGAACGCTTCGCCGCGCCCCACGCCTTTGCGCGGTTGGCGGTGCTCTATCAGCAAATGCTGGCCCAGGTGATGGCCGCCTAGCGGGTACCGAACACCACCATGGTTTTGCCTTTGACGCTGACCAGGTTGCGCTCTTCCAGATCCTTGAGGACGCGACCGACCATTTCCCGCGAGCACCCGACAATCCGCCCGATTTCCTGACGGGTCACCTTGATCTGCATCCCGTCAGGGTGGGTCATGGCGTCGGGCTGTTTGCACAGCTCCAGCAGGCAACGGGCCACGCGCCCGGTCACGTCGAAAAAAGCCAGGTCGCCCACCTTGCGCGTGGTGTTGCGCAGGCGCTGGGCGATCTGGCCGCTGAGCACATAGAGAATGTCCGGGTCTTGCTGCGACAGTTCGCGGAACTTGTTGTAGCTGATTTCCGCCACATCGCACTCGACCTTGGCCCGAACCCAGGCGCTGCGTGTCTGTTCATGGCCGGCCTCTTCAAAAAGGCCCAACTCGCCGAAGAAATCCCCCGGGTTGAGGTAGGAAATAATCATCTCCCGGCCATCTTCGTCTTCGATCAGGATCGTTACCGAGCCCTTTATAAGGAAGAACAGGGTGTCCGAGCGATCGCCCGCGCAAATGATGTTGCTCTTGGCCGGGTAGCGTTTTCGCTGACAGTGCATCAACAGCTTGTCGAGGTTCTTAATCTTGGGGGTTGGGGCAATAGCAACCATGGTTGTATCCCGAAAAGACTGCACGGTGGTTTCGATTGTTTTTTGTTGAGGGCGAGAGATTACAGGTTGTCGAAAGCGCGCCATTCATTTGGCGCCAGCTTAACAGACACATTCTGAGAAGAATCGGATTTTATCTATCGTCGCCGCAACTTCCTGCCGGGTGCAAAACACAGCCGTTCCAGGGCCCTGTGCTAAGCTGGCGACCCTTTTTTTACAGTGGAGTCTTGGCCATGAAGGCGCGTATTCAATGGGCTGGGGAAGCCATGTTCCTGGGCGAATCGGGCAGTGGCCATGTGGTGGTCATGGACGGCCCGCCCGAAAGCGGTGGCCGCAACCTGGGCGTGCGGCCCATGGAAATGCTGCTGCTGGGCCTGGGCGGTTGCAGCAACTTCGACGTGGTTAGCATCCTCAAGAAATCCCGCCAAGCCGTGGAAAGCTGCGAAGCCTTTCTCGAGGCCGAGCGTGCGAGCGAAGACCCGAAAGTGTTCACCAAGATCCATCTGCATTTCGTGGTCAAGGGCCGGGCGCTGAAGGAAGCCCAAGTCAAGCGTGCCATCGAGCTGTCGGCCGAGAAGTATTGCTCGGCGTCGATCATGCTGGGGGCCGCCGGCGTTGCCATCAGCCATGACTACGAGATCGTCGAGTTGGGCTGAATCGACACTCAAGGCTTCATAAATGCGGTGCAGACTCTGGCGGTCACTTGCTGAGGTCTGCATAATGCGCCACTTTTTTCAGGGCCGTGATTGCCGCAGGGCAAGCCGCTGGTCCGAACAGACAACCAAAATCGCCATCGCGAAGAGGTGTTAACCGTCCTACGCAGGTACTGCGCAAGTATCTGACGGGCATGCTTGATAACGCGGCCGGGCCGCAGTTCATATAGAGAGTTTTTAAACGGTGAAAAGCAAACTCAAGCTCCATGGGTTCAACAACCTCACAAAGACCTTGAGCTTCAACATCTATGACATCTGCTATGCGGAAACCCCGCAAGACCAGCAGGCATACGTTGAATACATCAACCAGATGTACGACGCAGAACGCCTCACGCAGATCCTCACGGAAGTTGTCGATATCATTGGTGCCAACATCCTGAACATCGCCCGTCAGGATTACGATCCCCAAGGCGCCAGTGTGACCATCCTGATTTCCGAAGAGCCGGTGACCCCGACCGAGAGTCAGATTGAAGAGTCTCCGGGGCCAATCCCAGAAATCATCCTGGCCCACCTCGACAAGAGCCACATCACGGTTCACACCTACCCGGAAATCCACCCGGTAGACGGTATCGCGACGTTCCGCGTGGATATCGACGTGTCGACCTGTGGTGTCATTTCACCGCTTAAGGCGCTCAACTTCCTGATTCACCAGTTCGAGTCAGACATTGTCACCGTGGACTACCGCGTGCGCGGTTTTACCCGTGATGTCGAAGGTTGCAAGCACTTCATCGACCACGAGATCAACTCGATCCAGAACTACCTTTCCGAAGACACCCGCGACGGCTACCAGATGACCGACGTGAATGTTTATCAAGAGAACATGTTCCACACCAAGATGCTGCTCAAGGACTTCGAGCTGGACAACTACCTGTTCGGCGACGCCACCAGCAACTTGTCCACCGAACAACGCGCCCAGGTGACTGAGCGGGTCAAGCACGAAATGCTGGAAATCTTCTACGCGCGCAATATGCCGAGCTGATTTCTCCAGGCAAAAAGAAGGGCGCCCTGGTGGCGCCCCTTTTTTTGCCTGTAAAAGCGCTGGATCAGATCCGATAAGTGCTTTTGGTCATGACCTTGGCCAGCAGGCTCATGCCGAACTTGACCGGTGCCGGGAAGCGGAAACCGCCAGCCTCCAGGGCGCTTTCGGCGTGGTGTTCTTCATCGATGCGCATCTGTTCGAGGATGGCCCGGGATTTTTCATCTTCGGCCGGTAATTGCTCCAGGTGTTCGTTCAAGTGCTTGCACACCTGGTGCTCGGTGGCGGCCACGAAGCCCAGGCTGACTTTGTCGCTAATCAGCCCCGCCACCGCGCCAATACCGAACGACATGCCGTAGAACAGCGGGTTGAGGATGCTGGTATGGCTGCCCAGTTGGCGGATGCGCTGTTCGCACCAGACCAGGTGATCGATCTCTTCCTCGGCGGCATGCTCCATGGCGGCACGCACCTGCGGCAGTTTCGCGGTGAGGGCCTGGCCTTGGTACAGCGCCTGGGCGCAGACCTCGCCGGTGTGGTTGATGCGCATCAGGCCGGCGACGTGGCGGGTGTCCTCGTCGCTCATCGCGGCGTCCGGTTGCAACAGGGCGGGCGATGGGCGGTACGGCTGGCCGCTGAACGGCAGCAGGGTGCGCATCGCGGTATCGGCTTGGAGCAGGAGACGGTCAATGGGCGAGTAGTGACGTTGGGTAGTCATGCTGACCTCCGGGAAGAAACACGGCGGGCAGTTTAACCCAATAGGCGTGGGAAGGTTTGCGCTGGGTCATTGCCGTTGAGGAGCGGGAGCCTGCCGGTGAGGGCAGGCTCGGGGGGGCTTGGGCAGTGAGGATCAGCCCGGTGGCCAGTTCATCTGGCGCTGGCCGAGGACGTGCATATGGATGTGGTACACGGTCTGGCCGCCTAGCTCGTTGCAGTTCATCACGACGCGAAAACCTTCCTCGCAGCCCAATTCCAGGGCCAGGCGCTGAGCTGTGAACAGAATATGGCCGGCCAGGGCCTTATCGTCTTCGGTCAGGTCGTTGAGGGTGCGTACCGGTTTTTTCGGGATCACCAGGAAGTGGACCGGTGCCTGGGGCGCGATATCGTGGAAGGCCAGGACCTGGTCGTCTTCGTAGATGATCTTCGCGGGTATTTCCCGGTTGATGATTTTGGTGAACAGAGTATCCACAGCTATCTCTCCATGGTGAAAGTCGGGGTTGAGTGTACCCACGCGCCCGGCGTGCGCCCAGCCTGTTACCGCGGGCAACAGGCTTTGTTGGCGGCGCCGGTGAGGATGCGGGTCAGCCAGCGCGGGCCGAGGCGTGGCAGGAACGCCAGCCAGCGGTTGCGCCGCCCGGGGATGATGATGGCGCGGTTCTTGTCCAGGGCACGCACGGTGTACAGCGCGACTTCCTCGGGGCTCATCAGGCGATTGCGGCTTTCCAGCCTGCTGGCATCGAGTTGCGCGTTGCAAAAAAACGCCGTGCGGGTAGGGCCGGGGCACAGTACCGAAACCTTTACCGCGCACTTTTTCAGTTCTTCGCGCAGGCCTTCGGAAAAACTCAGCACATACGCCTTGCTGGCGCTGTAGCTGCTCATCCATGGCCCAGGCGCGAACGCGGCGAGCGAGGCGACATTGAGGATCTGCCCGCCGCCCTGCAGGGCCATGGCGTTGCCGAGGGCGTGGCACATGCGTGTGGTGGCCAGGATGTTCACTTCGATCAGGTCTTGCTCGGTCATCCAGTCCTGTGCCAGGAATGGGCCGCAGGTGCCCATGCCGGCGCAATTGACCAGCAGGTCTATCTGTCGGTCGCCTTCTTCGAGCTCCAGCAAAAAACCGGATAAGCGCAGCGGCTCGCCCAGGTCGCAGGCGCGGAACAGCACTTCCACGCCAAAGCGCTGGGTCAGCTCGGTGGCGATGGCTTCCAACGGGTCACGCTGGCGGGCCACCAGAAGCAGGTTACGGCCGCGCCTTGCCAGCGCTTCGGCCATGGCCAGACCTATGCCGCTGGAGGCGCCAGAGATCAGAGCGTAACGGGTCATGCAATTCTCCATCGCAACGGCGCGGCCCCGATGACGGTTATGTCAGCGGGGCCGCGGGTGTTCATTCTGCGCAGAGTCTACAGGTTCGCCGGTGTGTATTGCCGGATTGCTGTGGCGACGAGGGTCAGCTTTATAGCGTCAGCAGCGTGGCGAGAATGCCGGTGACGGCCACTAGGATGAACAGCGCGAGCAACACCAGCCACAGCAGGCAGAGCACTTTGACCGATGTCGTGTTCGGCGGCGGTGGTGGGCCGTAGCGGTTATCGCCTTCGTTGCCCGGCAACACGGCAATCACCAACGGAAAAAAACTGCCCACAACGGGTACAAAGTTCAGCAGCCACAGCCACCCTGACCAACCGAGGTCGTGCAGGCGTTTCACGCTGATGGCGATGTTCGCAAAGACATAGGGGATGAGCACCAGCAGGCCGAACAGCGTCCCCACGATCAAGCGATCCGTGGAGAACAGGAACGAGGTGAGGAGTAGCGGAAGCACACCCACCAGCAGCGCGGCCATGGTCCAGGCCAGATAACGCAGGCGCCCGATACGTCCCTGGACGGTGAATACCTTGAGCTCATCGTACTTGCCGGTGCGTGGGGCGATGCTCGGTTGCGGTGGCGCATAGGGCGGTACTGGGTCTGCCACTGGTGCAGGTGCCGTAGCGAGCGGTAGCGCAGCGGCGGGAACGATGGGCGCCTCAACTTCCGGCTCTTGCGCTTCGATGCGCGGGTCGATGCCGGTTTTGTGCAGCGCATCCAGGTAGGAGAGTGCATCCACGTGGCTGAGGTCGCGTTTGAGTGCCACCGGGGTGCCGTTGAACAGGTCTTCGACGGCGGCGAGGTCACTTTTGAATAGCTGCGCCAGGTTGAGTTTGGCGGTGGTGGGCTCGACGCCGTTCAGCAGTTTGCCATCGAAGACGATCCGGTAACGGGTTTCACTCATGCAGGGCATCCTTGTCTGGGGATAGGAAAGGGCCGCAGAGTTTAAGGCCAGCCGAGTTGGGCTGGCCGAAAAATCATTTCAGATTACTGCGGCCAGCGTTCCGGCAGTTTGGCCGCCAGGGCCTGGGCGGCGCGGTATTCCTGGTCCAGGCGTGCAACCAGTTGATCGACGCTGGGCAGGTCGGTGATTTCGCCCACGCCCTGGCCTGCTGACCACACGGTTTTCCAAGCCTTGGCTTCATCGCTCAGGGGCTTGAGCTTAGAGCCGAAGTTGACCTCGCCCTTGCCCTGCAAGGCCGCCATGTCGAACCCGGCGTTTTCCAGGCTCTGGCGCATGAAACTGGCCGGCACGCCAGACACGGCGGCGGTGTGCACGATGTCGGCGGCTTTTGAGCTGAGCAGCATCTCCTTGTAGGCATCCGGCGCGTGGCTTTCGGTGGTGCCGATAAACCGCGTGCCGAAGTAGGCCAGGTCCGCCCCCAGGACTTGAGCGGCGAGAATTTCGTGGCCGTGGTTCAGGCACCCGGCCAGCAGCAAGGTCTTGTCGAAGAACTGACGGATCTCGGCAATCAACGAAAACGGGCTCCAGGTGCCCGCATGTCCACCCGCCCCGGCGGCAACGGCGATCAAGCCATCGACGCCTGCTTGCGCGGCTTTCTCGGCGTGGCGCCGGGTAGTGACGTCGTGGAACACCAAGCCGCCGTAGCTGTGTACCGCGTCTACCAGCTCCTTCACCGCCCCCAGGCTGGTGATGATGATCGGCACCTTGTGCTCGATGCAGATCGCCAGGTCGGCCTCCAGGCGCGGGTTGCTGTGGTGCACGATCAAGTTGACGGCGTAGGGGGCGGGGTTCTCCATCTGCGCCAACCCGGCTTCGATTTCCTCCAGCCAGGCCTTGAAACCGCTGCTTTCGCGTTGGTTCAACGCCGGGAAACTGCCCACCACGCCATTACGGCAGCAGGCGAGCACCAGTTGCGGGTTGGAAATCAGGAACATAGGTGCGGCCACCACAGGCAGGCGCAAGCGTTGTTCGAGCAGAGCGGGCAGCGACATTGGAAGTACCCCAAGTGATTGTGACTGATAGGTATTAGAACGGCCGTACAACGACCAAAATGACGATAGCCAGCAATATCAGAACCGGGACCTCATTGAACCAGCGATAAAAGACATGGCTGCGGGTGTTTTCGCCACGGGCGAAACGTTTTACCTGCGCGCCGCACATGTGGTGGTAGCCGATCAGCAGCACGACCAGGGTCAGCTTGGCGTGCATCCAGCCACCCTGGCCAAAGTAGGCGCTGGGGTTGAGGCTAATCAGCCAGCCGCCGAAGATCAGCGTCGCCACCATGGCGGGCCCCATGATGCCGCGGTACAGCTTGCGCTCCATGATGCTGAAGCGTTCCTTGCTAACGGCGTCCTCACTTTGCGCGTGATACACGAACAGGCGCGGCAAGTAGAACAGGCCGGCAAACCAACAGACGACACTGACGATGTGAAAGGCTTTGAGCCATAGATAAAGCATTTTTAGTTATTCCCAGGTTCACGGTAGGCGCGATAGTAGAGGCTTGGGCGTGTGCCCGTCACCTTGGCGGTTGTGGCCGAACGGCGCGGCCCCTATTATCGACGGCTTTCCAGTGGGTTCGTTGAGGGCAGGTTTATGGTCAAGGTCGGTATCGTCGGCGGCACGGGTTACACCGGTGTCGAACTGCTGCGTCTGTTGGCGCAGCATCCGCAGGCGCAAGTGGTGGTCATCACTTCGCGATCCGAGGCAGGCCTGGCCGTTGCCGACATGTACCCGAACCTGCGCGGCCACTACGATGGCCTGGCATTCAGCGTGCCGGACACCAAGACCCTGGCGGCTTGCGATGTGGTGTTTTTCGCCACCCCGCACGGCGTCGCCCATGCCCTGGCGGGCGAGCTGCTGGCCGCGGGCACTAAGGTGATCGACCTGTCTGCCGACTTCCGCCTGCAGGACGCCGATGAGTGGGCCAAGTGGTACAACCAGCCCCACGGCGCCCCGCAGTTGCTGGAAGAAGCGGTGTACGGCTTGCCGGAGGTCAACCGCGAGCAAATCAAGCAAGCGCGCCTGATCGCTGTGCCGGGCTGCTATCCGACCGCCACCCAGCTGGGTTTCCTGCCGTTGTTGGAGGCGGGGTTGGCGGATACCACCCGCCTGATCGCCGACTGTAAGTCGGGCGTCAGCGGTGCAGGGCGTGGTGCCAGTGTCGGCTCGCTGTACTCTGAAACGTCGGAAAGCATGAAAGCCTATGCGGTCAAAGGCCACCGTCACCTGCCGGAAATCCGCCAGGGCCTGCGCCGTGCAGCAGGCAAAGAGGTCGGGCTGACCTTCGTGCCGCACCTGACACCGATGATCCGCGGCATTCACTCCACCCTCTACGCGACGGTGGTGGACCGTTCCGTCGACCTGCAAGCGCTGTTCGAGAAGCGTTATGCCAATGAGCCGTTCGTCGATGTGATGCCGGCCGGCAGCCACCCGGAAACCCGCAGTGTGCGTGGCGCCAACGTCTGCCGTATCGCGGTGCATCGCCCGCAGGACGGTGACTTGGTGGTGGTGTTGTCGGTGATTGATAACCTGGTCAAGGGTGCTTCGGGGCAGGCCGTGCAGAACATGAACATCCTGTTTGGCCTGGACGAGAAGCTGGGCCTGTCCCACGCAGGCATGTTGCCCTAACAGTAGATGCAAGCCGCGAGCTTAACGTTGCAAGCCTGAGGCTCGCGGCTTGAAGCTTGCCACTGCGGCCATAATAGTTGACCGTTTTTCTGGGAGAAGCGGATAATACGCGCCATCACGCAATATGGCGGCGTAACGCCGGGAGATATCAGCATGAGCGTCGAATCCTTCACCCCCACGGCTTTGCAATTCACCCACGGTGCAGCGCACAAGGTGAAGAGCCTGGTCGATGAAGAGGGTAATGATCGCTTGAAGCTGCGCGTATTCGTTACGGGCGGCGGTTGTTCAGGGTTTCAATACGGTTTTACTTTCGATGAAGACGTGGCCGATGACGACACCATCATCGAGCGCGAGGGCGTCAGCCTGGTGGTTGATCCGATGAGTTTTCAGTACCTGGCAGGTGCCGAGGTGGATTACCAGGAAGGTTTGGAAGGCTCGCGTTTCGTGATTAAGAACCCGAATGCCACGACTACTTGCGGTTGTGGCTCTTCATTCTCTATCTGATCCACAGCGTCTACTCAACGCCGCACTCCCGTCAGGGCTTGCGGCGTTTTGCTATGTGGCGTTCAGGCGGGGTAGATGGCGCCGAGCACCCGTAGTCCGCGAGCGCCGGTGACGCTGGGGCGGTTGGCGGCGATGCCTTCCAGGCAGCAATGCGCCAGCCAGGCAAAGGCCATGGCTTCGACCCAGTCGGGGTCAACGCCGTAAGTGGCGGTGCTGCTGACTTTCGCGCCTGGCAGCAGCCCTGCAAGGCGTGCCATTAGTGCCCCATTTTGGGCGCCACCACCGCAGACCAGCAGTTCTTGGGTATCGCTTTGCGCGGTCTGCAGTGACTCGACGATGGTGCGTGCGGTCAGCTCTAGCAGGGTCGCTTGCACGTTTTCACTGGGCAGTAATGGTAACCGCGCCAGGTGTGCCTGTAGCCAAACGAGGTTGAACACCTCGCGGCCGGTGCTCTTGGGGCCGGTCCCTTGGAAGAACGGGTCGCTGAGCAGCGCGTTCAGCAGGTGCGGATCCACCAAGCCACTGGCGGCCCACTGGCCGTCGCGGTCGAAATGCTCGCCGCGTTGGTGATGAATCCACGCATCCAGCAAGACATTTCCCGGGCCGCAATCGAACCCGGCGACGGGTTTGCCCGTTTCAATCAGGCTCAGGTTACTGAAACCGCCGACATTCAATACCGCCCGATTGCTTGCGCTGCGTTCAAACAGAGCTTCGTGGAAGGCTGGCACCAACGGCGCACCCTGGCCGCCAGCGGCCACGTCGCGGCTGCGGAAATCGCTGACGACCGTGATGCCCGTCAGTTCAGTCAGCAGCGCGGGGTTACCGATCTGCACCGTGAAACCACGGGCAGGTTCATGGCGGATGGTTTGCCCATGGCTGCCAATCGCCCGAATATCTTGGGGGTTAAGTTTTTGCTGCTCGAGGAGGCGATGAATGCCTTGCGCGGCCAACTCGACCCAATGCTGCTGGGCGATGGCGGAGCGAGCGATCTCGTCAGGGCCGCTGGTGCATAGGCCCAGCAACTCGCTGCGCATGGCCTCGGGCATGGGGATGTAGTGGGTGGCGACCAGCTTGATCGCGGGGGCTTGCTCGATCAGCGCGATGTCCAGGCCATCGAGGCTGGTTCCGGACATCACGCCTATATAGAGCGACATGGCTTAGCGCTTGCTCGAAGCCAGCATAGTGGCTTTCTCTTGGTCCATGCGTGCCATCAGCGGTTGGCTCTGTTGCAGGAAACGGCCGCGCTCGGCTTTGGCGATGGGGTCGGCCATGGGCAGCTTCTGACCCAGCGGATCGACGTGGACGCCGTTGACCTGGAACTCATAGTGCAAATGCGGGCCGGTGGACAGGCCGGTTGTGCCGATATAACCAATCACCTGGCCTTGCTTGACGTTGCCGCCGGTCTTGACGCCTTTGGCGAAGCCCTGCATGTGGCCGTACAGCGTACGGTAGGCGTTACCGTGCTGGATGATGACTGTGTTGCCGTAGCCACCGCGACGCCCGGCCAGCAGGACCTTGCCATCGCCGGCGGCCTTGATCGGGGTGCCACGGGGTGCGGCGTAGTCTACGCCCTTGTGGGCGCGGATTTTGTTCAGGATCGGGTGTTTGCGGCCCATGGAGAAGCGGGAGCTGATACGGGCGAAATCCACAGGGGTGCGGATAAAGGCTTTGCGCATGCTATTGCCATCGGCGGTGTAATAGCTGCTGGAACCTTGCTTGTTGGTGTAGCGCACGGCGGTGTAGGTCTTGCCGCGGTTGGTGAAGCGTGCGGAGAGGATAGGGCCAGTGCCGACGGTCTTGCCGTTGACGACTTTCTGCTCATAGATCACATCGAACTCGTCGCCCTGGCGAATATCCTGGGCGAAGTCGACGTCGTAGCCAAATACGCTGGCCATATCCATGGTCAGCTTGTGCGAGAGGCCGGCGCGAGCGGCCGATTGCGAGAGAGAGCTGTTGATTACGCCGTGGACGTAGGCTGAGCGCACGGTGGGTTTGGCGGTGATGCGATTGAACGCATATCCGTTGGCGCCCTTTGTCAGCGTGATGCTTTCCAGGTCGCTGATCTTGCTGTGCAGGTTGTTCAACTGGCCGTCTGCGCCCAGCTCGAATTCGAGTTTCTGGCCGTGCTTGAGCTGCGTGAACTGCTTGGCCTGCTTGCCGCTGGCCAGTACTTCATGCACGGCAGTGGTGGGCAGGCCAACCTTGGCGAATAGGGTGGAAAGCGTATCGCCCTTGGCGACCACTACTTCTCTATGGTTGGGTGCTGCTTTCTCTTCGATGACCACTGGCGCCGGGGCCGCTTGAGCGGTTTGCGAGGCGTCTTGATCGCTGCTTTCGATCTGGGCGAATGGCGATGCTGACACTTCAGTTGTGGCTTGGGCGGCGTCGGCAGCGTCTTGGTCTTGTGTCAGTTGCTCAGCAGGGCTATCCAACTCAAGACTCAAGGTCGTTCGTTTGGCTTCTACATCACTGGACGGAAATACCAGGAGCGCCAGGCTGAGGAGGGCGGCGATGCCACTTGCAGCGAGCAGGTGGGTCTTCGGATAAAGCGGCGGCGCTTTAGACGGTTCAGTGGTCATAGGTAATTTTGACTTTGAGAAGATGAATTGGAAAAGATGAATGACATGATGAAGACGAAATAACTGTATAAAATATAACCAAATCATCTGTGACGCAAGCGCGTGAACGCCAACTTCGTGGATTGCCTTCTGTGCGCCGGGCAAAACTTGTAATTAGTCCCTGATCTTGTATGGTTGGTTCCCTTTGAATCTGAGCCTTGCGGGTCTGTTATGAAGTCGGTTGAAGAGCAGCTAGCGCTGATCAAACGTGGTGCGGAAGAACTGTTGGTCGAGGCTGAGCTGATCGAGAAGCTCAAGCGTGGCCAGCCTTTACGTATTAAGGCCGGTTTCGATCCGACCGCCCCGGACCTGCACCTGGGGCATACCGTGCTTATTAATAAGCTGCGCCAGTTCCAAGATCTGGGCCATCAGGTGATTTTCCTGATCGGCGACTTCACCGGCATGATCGGTGATCCGAGCGGCAAAAGCACCACGCGCCCGCCCTTGACTCGCGAGCAAGTGCTCGACAACGCCGAGACCTACAAAACTCAGGTGTTCAAAATCCTGGATCCGGCCAAGACGGAGGTTGCCTTCAACTCCACTTGGATGGACAAGATGGGGCCTGCGGACTTCATTCGCCTGACCTCCCAGTACACCGTTGCTCGCATGCTCGAGCGCGACGACTTCGATAAGCGTTACTCCACCAATCAACCTATCGCTATCCACGAGTTCCTCTATCCATTGGTTCAGGGCTACGACTCGGTTGCCCTGCGCGCGGATATTGAGCTCGGTGGCACCGATCAGAAGTTCAACCTATTAATGGGGCGCGAGTTGCAGCGTGCCTACGGTCAGGAGGCTCAATGCATTCTGACTATGCCTTTGCTGGAAGGGTTGGATGGCGTCAAGAAGATGTCCAAATCCCTGGGTAACTATGTTGGGATCCAGGAAGCGCCGGGTGTGATGTACGGCAAGTTGGTGTCGATCCCCGATGCGCTGATGTGGCGCTACTTTGAATTGCTCAGCTTTCGCTCCATGGATGAGATCAACGCGCTGCGGGCAGATGTCGAGGCGGGCGCTAATCCTCGTGACGTCAAGATCAAGCTGGCGGAAGAAATCGTCGCGCGCTTCCATGGCGAAGAGGCAGCCGCAAGCGCGCATCGTGCGGCGGGTAATCGCATGAAGGATGGCGAACTGCCGGATGATCTGCCGGAAATCGAATTGACGGCCGCCGAGGCGATGCCGATCGCTGCTGTTCTTAATAAAGCAGGCATGGTGAAAAACTCGGCAGTGGCACGTGACCTCTTGGGGTCTGGTGGTGTGCGTATTGATGGGGAGGTCGTGGATCGCACCTTTATATGCGAGCTGGGCGCTACCCATGTTTGCCAGGCGGGGAAGAAGGCATTTGCGCGTATTACGCTTAAAGCTGAATAAACCCTGAATTAACGGTTGACGGCGATTTATATCTGTCTATAATTCGCCCCACTTCCGGCGCAGTCGAAACGGAAAACTCCTTGGTAAACAAAGAGTTATGCAGGTTTCGGCAGTGCGGAGCTTCAGGTCATCGAAGCCCGAAAGGAGTTGAAAAAGAGGTGTTGACAGCAGCGAGTAACGCTGTAGAATTCGCCTCCCGCTAACGAGTGATCGTCAGCGCAAGTGGTTGAAGTTGTTAAAGATTTCCCAGCGAAACTTTGAAAGCTTCTTAAAATAATCGCTTGACAGCAACAGAGGCTGCTGTAGAATGCGCGCCTCGGTTGAGACGAAAGATCTTAACCACCCGCTCTTTAACAACTGAATCAAGCAATTCGTGTGGGTGCTTGTGGAGTCAGACTGATAGTCAACAAGATTATCAGCATCACAAGTTACTCCGCGAGAAATCAAAGATGTAACCAACGATTGCTGAGCCAAGTTTAGGGTTTCTTAAAAACCCAAAGATGTTTGAACTGAAGAGTTTGAT
>NZ_JCBCUY010000039.1:0-47887 GCF_059862705.1 Pseudomonas sp. MF08817 | reverse complement strand
AGGCTGAAGCCTTGGGCATTGCCGATTTGAATGGTGGCGCGTTCTTCAACGCTGAGTTCGGAATAGGACATAGGGGCAGCACCGTACCGGAAAGGTCAGGTGTTGCACTCAGTTTTTGCCGCCGCCCAGATTTACGCGAAAAACCAGTTCAGATACTCAGACCAGCATATCTGCATGAAAAAGTTGTCGTTAATAGATCGTCAAAGGCCCGCCCACTCGTTCGCCCTTCAAGACTAACGACAATGCGCGAATGCGCGGATCAAATAATAAGGATGGGGCGCAACGTCAGCTAACTACGCGACCCCAAACTGCGGGCAAAAAAAAACGCCAGCGCCGCAGGTTCGGGCGCTGGCGCTGGGAACCACCTTCAGCGTGCGACGATGTGCAGCGCCACCCGTTCGCGGCAAGGGCACTCGTCCATGTAGCGGTGGGCCTTCACGAACTCGTCGAAGGCGAACACGGTGGTCTTGAGCGGCACCAGCACGCGGTCGGCGGTGAGCTGGTTGATGTCGCGTAAGGCTCGTTGCAGCGCCACCTGGTCCTGGGCAATGCCCAGTTCCGGCTTGCCGGTAAAGTTACCGATGCAGTGCACAAAAAACTGGATGTTCTTCTGGAACGCCGCGCAGGCCGGGAACGGTGTCTGGTTACCGCCCTGCAACCCATAGAGCACCAGGCTGCCACGGGGCGCCAAGACGTCGCCCAACATCGACATCTGCGGCCCGCCGAGGCCATCGAACACCACGTCGACGCCGCGGTTGTCGGTGAACTTGTTGACCTGCATGAGCAGGTCCTGCTCTTCGGTGACGATGACCTTCTCGGCCCCCAGGCTCAGCAGGTATTCGCGCTCTTCGGCGGTCTTGGTCGCGGCAATCACCCGCACGCCCAGGGCCTTGCCCAGTTGTACGAAGGAGGGCCCGGCACAGTGGCTGGCGTCGGTGACCAGGGCGAACTGCCCCGGTTTGACCCGCGCCAGGTCAACGTAGGCAAAGTAAGCGATCAACAGCGGCGTGTAGTGCACGCTGGCTTGGATGGGGCTCAACACATCGGGGTAACGGGTCAAGGCGCTGCGCGGCAGCACGATCACTTCGCCGTACACCGGGTAATCATTGGGGCTTTCGGCCGGAAAACTGGCGACCTTGTCACCCACCGCCAAGTCCTCGACGCCCTCGCCGACCGCCGTCACCACCCCGGCCATTTCATGGCCCAGGCCCGAAGGCAAACGGGCGTGGGAAGACGCCAGGTTCTGCCGCCAGAGAACGTCGTACCAACTGATGCCGATCGCTTCGACACGCACCTGCACTTCACCCGGTGCGGGCAACGCGGGCGCATGCTCTTCGCATTTGAGCACGTCGGCTGCGCCAAACTTGTGAAAACGGATCGTGCGGGACATCGCAAACCTCGTCAAAAGTAACCTCTAATGCCCTGAACTTTATCCGGGCTTTCTGGCCAAGACTACCCGTGGCTATTAATAGTCGACATGTCTGTCATCGATTCCGCGACGCATACAGACCAGAAAACAGAACCATCAACGTAGGAAAAATGAATTAGCCGGTGCAGAGTAGCAGCCTTTGCCCGTAAGATTCACGCCGACCGTTGTTCTCAACGGGCAGCTCTCGTCAAGCGTACCGCCACGCTTGGCCGATTTTGCCAGGACACCCGATGAACCGTAACGACCTGCGTCGAGTCGACCTTAACCTGTTGATTGTGTTCGAAACACTGATGCACGAGCGCAGTGTGACCCGAGCTGCGGAAAAACTGTTCCTCGGCCAACCGGCCATCAGCGCGGCCCTCTCGCGCCTGCGCGGGCTGTTCGACGACCCGCTGTTCGTGCGCACTGGGCGCAGCATGGAACCCACCGCCCGAGCAGTGGAAATCTTCGCCCTGCTCTCCCCGGCCCTGGACTCGATTTCCACCGCTGTCAGCCGCGCCGCCGAGTTCGACCCGGCCACCAGCACTGCGGTATTTCGCATTGGCCTGTCGGACGATGTGGAGTTCGCCCTGCTGCCCATGCTGCTCAAGCGCCTGCGCGCCGAAGCGCCGGGCATCGTGTTGGTCGTGCGCCGGGTCAACTACATCCTGATGCCCGGCTTATTGGCCTCAGGGGAAATTTCCATCGGCGTGAGCTACACCACCGACCTGCCGGCCAACGCCAAGCGCAAGATCCTGCGCCGCAGCCTGCCCAAGATGCTGCGTGCCGACAGCGTGCCCGGCGCCCTGAGCCTGGACGACTTCTGCGCCCGCCCCCACGCCTTGGTGTCATTTGCCGGCGACCTGAGCGGGTTCATCGATGAAGAACTGGAAAAACTCGGCCGCAAGCGCCATGTCGTACTCGCCGTACCGCAGTTCAACGGCTTGGGCACCCTGCTGGCCGGCACCGACATACTCGCCACCGTGCCCGACTACACCGCACAAGCCCTCACCGCCGCCGGCGGCCTGCGCGCCGACGACCCGCCCCTGCCGGTACGCAGCTTCGAGCTGCACATGGCCTGGCGCGGTTCCCAGGACAACGACCCCGGTGAGCGCTGGCTGCGTTCGCGGATTCAGATGTTTTTTGGCGATCCTGAGAGTCTTTAGGCGTCGTCGGGCAGGCGCAGAACTCGTCCAGTTTCAGTCCTGATTACGGACGAATCGCGGCGCTGTGGCAAACCGGATCAAAGGTGCAACGCGGGCTTGGGCTGGCGAACGTCATAGGCAGAAGGGACGCGGACGCGCAACGCAATCAGCAACGCGGCGAGCAGCATCAGCACGGCCGCCGCTACGAATACGCCTGCGCTGCCACTGAGGCTGAACATTGCACCGCCGGCGGCCGCGCCGGTGGCAATGGCTGACTGCACAGAGGCCACTACCATGCCTCCGGCGCTTTCCGCCTGATCGGGTACCGAGCTGGCGACCCAGTTCGACCACGCCACCGGCACACCACCAAAGGCCAAGCCCCAGACCGCCAGCAGTGCCGCCTGCCCCGGCACCGAGGCCGGCAACAGCACCAACGCCAGTGCTGCAACGCCGACCAGCGCGGGCATCAGTACCAAAGTGGCCAGCGGGTGGCGCTCCAGCAGCCTGCCGGCCAACAGCGTGCCGACGAAGTTCGCCGCACCAAAACCCAGCAGCATCAGTGACAGCCCTTGCGGGCCGATGCCGGTAGTCCCTTCAAGGAACGGCCGAACATAAGTGAACATCGCGAAGTGGCCGCTGTGCACCAGCACACAACCGAACATGCCGATGGCGATGCCTGGGCGCTGTAACACCTCGAGCACGGTGCGCAGACGTGCCGGCCGGCGCGGCGCGAGGCGCGGCAGAGTGAGCGACTGGAAAGCCAGGGTCACCATGCCGACCGCCGCCGCTGCAAAGAACGCGCTGCGCCAGCCATATAGCCCGCCCAGATAGCTGCCCAGCGGCACGGCAACGACCGTGCCGATGGCAATGCCGCTGAAAATGATCGACAGCGCCCGGGGCAACAAAGCACTCGGCACCAAGCGCATCGCTACTGCCGCCGCCATGCTCCAGAACCCGCCAAGGGCAATGCCCAGCAAGATGCGCATCAACAACAGCACCGCGAAGCTGGAGGAAACGGCGACCAACAGATTGGAGGCGACCATCAGCGTGGAAAAACCCAGCAACACCCAACGGCGGTCGATGCCGCGGGTCAGGCCTGGCACCAACAAGCCAGCGAACAGCGCCACCACGGCGGTCACGGTTACCGCCTGGCCAGCCAGCGATTCGGACACTCCCAGGTCGGTCGCCATCAGCGTTAATAAACTGGCCGGAAGGTACTCAGCGGTCAGTAATCCGAACACACCCATTGCCAACGAGAAGACGGCCATCCACGCGGGCGTCGCAGGCTCTACGTCCGCGCCGACGCCAGGATGGCGGTCGGACACGGCGTTACATACACAGTCAGTCATTGCACGGATCTCCCAATATTCATTGCGAGCCGAAGTCTAGGCGCCGAAAACTGGATGATCTATGATCCAAAGTCTCTACTTTTTGACTAAAACACCTGAACGATGCCTGCAGATCAGTTTGCGCTTTCCTCGGACCTCATCAACGAGCTGTTGCGTGGCATGCGCCTGCGTGGCGTTGAATACCGGCGTATCCAAACGGGCCCAACCTTTGGTTTGGGTTTCGCGGAGAAACCTGGGCATGCCTGGTTCCACTTCATGGCCGTCGGCAATGCGCTAATGCGAATGGAGGACGGCAGCACCTACGCGCTGTCTGCCGGCAACGCCGTGTTCATCTCCCACGGCGCAGCCCATCAACTGTCTTCCCATTCCCACGTGCCTGTTCAAGACATCGACCGTCTAAACGGCGCGCCCTTAGGTGACACCGTCAGCGCGGTGGATACCGGAACCGATGCCAGCCCCACGCCGAGCACCCTTGTGTTCAGTGGTTGCATGGAGTTTGAACTGGGCAGTATCCATGGCCTCGGCCGGCTGATGCCGGGCCTCATGCTGATTGATGCCGGCGGCCAGCGTTACCCCGGGCTGGTGCCAATCCTGACCACCATGGAACGCGAGGTCAGTGCCGCCCGTGTCGGCTTCGCCGGTATCCTCGCGCGGTTGGCCGACGTGGTGGCCGCCATGGTCGTTCGCGGTTGGGTGGAGTGCGCCTGCGGGAATGCTTCTGGCCTGGTCGCCGCCTTGCGCGATCCACGCTTGGCCGGTGCACTGCTGGCGCTCCATCAACAACCGGGCCGCGACTGGACCGTTGCGCAGTTGGCAGAGCAATGCAATACCTCGCGTTCGGTCTTCGCGGACCGCTTTCAAGTGACGATTGGCATGACCCCGCTGCGCTATGTCACCGAACTGCGAATGCGGCTTGCAAGCCAGTGGCTGACCCTCGAAAGGCTGCCGATTGAAGAGGTGGCGCAGCGCTTGGGCTATACCTCCCAGGCCGCTTTCAGTCGCGCATTCAAGCGCATTACGGGCAAGACACCGGGTTTGAGTCGCAAGGTGAGGCAGCACGCGGTTACTTGAAACCGAGCGCAAGCAGTGGATGATCCGTGCCTGTGATTCATTTACCGCCCGTGACGTCGAGGAATGTACCGGTAAGGAAGGATGCCTGCGCGCTCGCCAGCCATAGGGTCGCCCGTGCCACGCCACGAATTCAACGCTCGGGGGGTGTTCTCGACGCGCAGAGAGCGCCAAGCGTAGCCTGACGACCGGGTGGGATTTGGGCGAGCGGTAACCAGACGCAGACCTCGAACCCCTCCTGTCGCCCTGTTGCAGGGGAGACCAATTTCATTCTCGCGTTGACGCCCTGCACAACGGCTTTGGCAATCGCCAACCCCAGCCCTGAACCGCTGATTTCACTGTGACCGCGCACAAAACGCTCGGTGAGTTGCTGCAACACCGGCGCGGGCACAGGCGGCCCACCATTGACCACCCGCAGCAGCGCCTGATGGGTGAGGCTGACTTCGACTGGTTGATCCGCAGCGCCATACTTGAGTGCGTTCTCGATCAGGTTGCGCAACAGAATGGCGAAGGCGTCCGGGTCTATCGTCGAGTACACACTCGTCTGGGTTGGCAGGTGCAGCTCGATCCGGTGCCCACTGCTGTGGTACCACTCATCGACCACATGGGCCAGCAGCGGGATGAGGTCCTGGGGCGTTTCGGACAACAGCCCGCCCCCCTCGGCCTTGGCCAACTGCATGAGTTTTTCCGAGAGCCGAGCCAGTTCGCGCAACGCGCTTTCGATTTTAGCCGCGCGTAACCGCAACGGGCCCTCGGGCGCTTCGTGTTGCAAACGCTGAATCTGCGCCAAGGTCGCGGCCAGTGGCGTGCGCAGTTCATGGGCACTGTTGGCCGTAAAGCTGCGCTCGGCCTCCAACGCCTTGCGCAAACGTTCCAGTAGATGATTGACCGCCTCGGCCAGTGGCGCGATTTCCGCCGGCAATCGCGCTCCGCTGATCGGCGACAGATCACCCACGCCCCGCGCTTCCACGGCACGACGGTAGGCCAATACGCTGCGCAGGCTGATGCGCACAAACATCCAGGTGCCTAACAGGCTGATGGGAATCAGCACCAGTAGGGGCAACAACAAGGCAAGCGACGCTTCCCACGCTGCTTCACGGCGGTGCTTCAGCGGTTCGGCGACTTCGATGAACACCGTCTCACGCAGCGCACTGGCGCCGTACAAACGGTATTTTTTAGTGGTTGAAAAGCCTTCGACAGGGTGTGGGTTGAAGATCTTCGGGTTGGCGTCGTGGGACTGCATCAGCACCTGGCCCTTGGCATCGCGCACCAGGTACGTCAGGTGTTCCTTGTGCATTTTCAGGGTGGCGACATGCTGCGCCTGCGTGGGGTCTTCCCGGTTGCTGATTTCCAGCACGGCCAGGGGCAGGATGCGCTGTGCAGTCTCTTGCAGCGCGCTGTCGAACACCTCGTTCAATTCATGTTGCACCACCAGCCAGGCACCGACGGTCGCCGCCAGCCACAGCAAGGTCGTGCCCAACGTCAAACCCAGGCCGAGACGTTTTTGCAGGCTTGACGACGGCTTCATACGGACATCAACCGGTAGCCCATGCCCCGCACGGTTTCAATCAGCTCGCGGCCGAGTTTTTTACGCAGCCGGCTGATGTAGACCTCGATGGTATTGCTCTCGATTTCGGCGCCGAAGGCATACAGCCGGTCCTCCAACTGCGACTTGGACAGCAACGCGCTGGGGCGTTGCACAAAAGCCTCGAACAGCGCCCACTCCCGCGCCGTCAGGTCCACCGTCGCGCCGGCCCGTTGCACTGTGCGGGCGCTCATGTCGACCTGCACATCACCGAGCTTGATCTGCGGATTGGGGTTGCCGCTATAACGTCGGGCCACCGCTGCCACACGGGCCGAGAGTTCAAACAAGTCGAACGGTTTGACCAGGTAGTCGTCGGCGCCAGCATTGAGGCCGGCAATACGATCGGAAATCTGATCCTGTGCAGTCAGGATAATCACCGGGGTCACGTCCCCTGCCGAGCGTTGCTGACGTAAAAATTCCAGCCCCCGGCCATCCGGGAGCATCAGATCCAGAAGGATCAAGTCGTACACCGTGGTACGCACGCTGTTGCGCGCATGCTCCAGGCGCTGCACCCAATCGACGGCGTGGCCATCATCGGCAATCTGTTCGCGCACTGCCTCCCCCAACCCCGCTGCGTCCTCGACCAATAAAACCCGCATCTGGCATCTCCTGGGATGGTTGTCGTGCAGCAGCTTAATTGCCTTACCTGACGTGAATCTGAAGATTCAGCTGGTTGTCAGGAATGCACCTTAAGGTACGCCCCTGACGCCGACCTCGGCAGGAGACAGATCATGAAATCAGGTTTTATTGCCAACACCACGCTGCTGAGCCTGCTGCTCAGTGGTTACGCCCTGGCGGATGACCATTGCAGCGACCCGGTGAGCGACTGGCAACCGCGCGAAACCCTGCGTCAGCAGGTAGAGCGGCAATACGGCTGGAGCGTGCAACGCATCAAGGTCGACGACGGTTGTTACGAGCTCAAGGGGTTGGACCGCAAAGGCAATGCCATCGAAGCCAGCTATTCGCCGGCCTCACTGCGCCTGCGCACGTTCGAGATCCATTTCCTCGACGACGGCGATGCCAGGGATTACCTCGGCACCCCGCTCACCGAGTGATGCCTTACCTGCCGATGAGTTTTTCCTGCGCTTCAGGTTGCTGCCAGCAAGCAGGTCCAGGCTCTTGGCCTAACGATCAAAAAGGACACCCCCATGAAAAAGATCATCGCAGCCACTTGCCTTGCCGGCGCCATTGCCCTGCCGGGCCTGGCCCAGGCCCGTGAAGTGACCTTGACCACCCAGCTCAAGAACTACAGCGGCAATGAAGCTTACCTGGCGATCTACGTGACCGACGCCAACGGCCAATACCAAAAAACCCTTTGGGTGGCCGGTAAGAAGGCCAAGTACTACAAGCATCTGGGCGACTGGGCCCGGGGCAGCGCAATGAACCCAAGCGAGTTCGACGGGGTCAGCGGCGCCAGTGTCGGCAGCGGGCGCACGCTCAAAGTCAGCGTCGAACTGGCCGACACCCTGATTGATGCCGGGTATCAGATCCGCATCGACAGCGCCGTCGAAGACAAACGCGATGCCCGCGCTGATGTCAGCGTGCCCTTGACGTCTGAGGGCGCAGGCAAGCCGGCGCCCGGCAATACCTACGTCAGTTCCTTTACTTACGACCTGTAGCACCCGCCATTTCTGGAGGCTGAACATGCTTCGCCAGTTCCATTCCCTACCTGGCCTGATCGCCGCCCTGTTGGTCATGCTGTTGGCCATCAGCGGCGCGATCCTGTCCGTCGAGCCGGCCCTGGAGCACCTGCAAAGCACGCCCACTTCTACTGGGCAACTCAATGTCGGCCAACTGGCCGGGCGCATTGCCAGCCACTTTCCGGGCGTGGAGCAGATCCAGCGCACAGCGTCCGGCACGGTGCTCGTCTACTACAACCAGAACGGCCAGGCCGGGGCGCAATCGGTCAACCCACTGACCGGCCAAGGCCTCGCCCCATACGAGCCCTCCCCGTTCTCCCGTTGGGTGAAAGAACTGCACCGCTCACTGTTTCTTGGCACGCCGGGCCACGGCGTATCGGGAGCCGGCGCGCTGTTCATGCTGATGCTGTCGGTGTCGGGTGCGCTATTGCTGGCCCGGCGCCTGGGCGGCTGGCGCAACCTGCTGCGGCCACTGCGGGGTACCTTCAGCCAGCGCTGGCATGCTGAAGTCGGGCGCCTGGCACTGCTCGGGCTGCTGCTGTCGGCATTGAGCGGGCTTTACATGTCCGCCACCGGCTTCGGTTTTATCGCCGACGGCAGTCAACCAGAGCCTGCCTTCCCCGCCCACGTCAGCACCGGCCCGGCCTTGCCAGTAGGGAAGCTGCAAGCGTTGCAGGCCACCGACCTGAACGACCTGCGCGAGCTGGTCTTCCCCAGCCCTGGCAACCCGCGCGATGTGTTTTCCCTGCGCACGGCCCAAGGTGAAGGCTACGTGGATCAGGCCAGCGGCGCCTTGTTGTCGTATCAAGCCTACGACCCGATGCACAACCTCTACGAGTTGATCTTTCGGTTGCACACCGGCGAAGGCCTCTGGTGGCTGGGCCTGCTGCTTGGGCTCTGCGCCCTCTGCGTGCCGCTGATGAGCGTGACCGGCATCCTGTTGTGGTGGCGCCGCCGCAAGGCTGGCCCGACTATCCGCCACAACACCCCGGCCCACTGCGCCGACAGCGTGATTCTGGTGGGCAGTGAAAACAACAGCACCTGGGGCTTTGCCAACACCTTGCACGACGCACTGCGCCGCAGTGGCCATCAGGTGCATAGCGCGCCGATGAATGAATGGACGGGCGACTACCCCACTGCCCAACGGGTGTTGATCCTCACCGCGACCCACGGAGACGGCAATGCACCGGCCTCGGCTTCGCAGTTCCTGGCGCGGTTGGCCAAGACCGGCCTCAAGCCCGGCCTGCCCTTTGCCGTGCTGGGCCTGGGCGATCGCCAGTTTACGCAGTTCTGTCAGTACGCCCATCAGGTCCAGGAGGCAATGTCCCAGGCCGGTGGCTCGCCCTTGCTGGGGCTGGAAACCGTCAACCGCCAGTCCTCTCAGGAGTTTGCGCGCTGGGGCCACGCGCTGGGCGAAGCGTTGGGCCAGGAACTGCTGCTGGTTCACACCCCGCAACCGCCGCGTACACATCAATTGCAACTGACAGAGCGGGTTGTCTATGGCGAACAGGTGAACGCGCCGACCCACATACTGCGCTTCAAAGCCCGCGGCAAATTGCCGGGCTTTCTGGCCGGCGACCTGGTGGGGATTGTGCCCCCCGGCAGCCCGATCCCGCGTTTTTACTCGTTGGCCAGCGGCTCCCAGGACGGCGTGCTGGAGATCTGCGTGCGTAAACACAGCGGTGGCCTGTGCTCGGAGTTCCTTCATGGCCTGGGCATCGGCGCGCATATTGAGGCGTTTATCCAGCCCAATCCGCAATTTCGCCCGGCATCGGGCGCCCACCCGGTGATCCTCATCGGCGCCGGCACCGGCATCGGTCCTCTGGCCGGTTTTATCCGTAACAACAAGGCCCGGCACCCCATGCACTTGTATTGGGGGGGGCGCAACCCGGCCTCGGACTTTCTCTACGAGCCGCAGCTTAACCAATACTTGTCGGACCAGCGCCTCACGGCACTGCGCGCCGCCTTCTCTCAGAGCCAGGACCACAGCTATGTGCAAGACCGGCTGATCGGCGATGCGCCGGCCTTGCGCCGACTGATTGAAAAAGGCGCCCAGGTGCTGGTGTGTGGCAGCCGCGAAATGGCCAAAGGCGTGATGCAGGCCCTCGATGAGGTGTTGGCGCCTCTGAACCTGAATGTGCTGACCCTCAA
The DNA here is from genome assembly GCF_059862705.1 of Pseudomonas sp. MF08817. Lineage (NCBI taxonomy): Bacteria > Pseudomonadati > Pseudomonadota > Gammaproteobacteria > Pseudomonadales > Pseudomonadaceae > Pseudomonas > Pseudomonas sp. MF08817. Next base: position 37,541 of record NZ_JCBCUY010000039.1, on the reverse strand, counting down.
GGCACAAGGACGCTACCGTGAAGACGTCTACTGAGTTGCCGCGCCACAGCCTGAGCGGTGAAACCATGGGCACTCGCTACACCGCCCTGTTTTATGCCAACGCCGGGATCGATGTCGACGATGTTGGCCGTCGCCTTGCCCACGCCGTGGCTCGGGTGGACCAACAAATGTCCACCTGGAAACCCGGCTCGGACCTCAACCGCCTCAACGCCGCCCCCGCTCACGACTGGGTGCCCGTTCCCAAGGAACTGGCCACGGTGCTGGCTGCTGCACTGCGCGTCAGTCAGCAATCCGGCGGCGCCTTCGACATCGCGGTGGGTGATCTGGTCAACGCCTGGGGGTTCGGCCCTGGAGAGCAGACGGGCCCGGAGCAAGCGCTCGGTACCCTGGCGCCGAGCCCCCGCGTGTTGGCCAGCGCCGCGCTAGTGGTTGACTCGCAACGCAATCAGGTGCGCAAGCGCTCGGCGCTGAACCTGGATTTGAGTGGCATCGCTAAAGGTTTTGGCGTGGATGAGCTGGGCCGTTGCCTGGAGGGTTTGGGTATCACCCGCTACCTGGTCGGCATCGATGGCGAGATGCGCGCCCGGGGCATGAAACCTGACGGCCGGCGCTGGGCCGTGGCCCTGGAAAAGCCCACCCGCGGCGTGCGTGAAGTGATGGGTGTGATGGAACTCAGCGATGCCGCTATCGCGACCTCCGGGGACTATCGACATTGGGTGGACGTGGCCGGTCAGTCCTATGCCCACACCATGAACCCGGCTACCGGCGCACCGCTGCGCAATCGGCTCGCCGCCGTCACCGTGGTGGCGGCCTCGTGCATGCTCGCCGATGCCTGGGCCACGGCGCTGATGGTCTTGGGCGAAACCCAGGGCCCACGCCTGGCCCAGGAACGCGGGATGGATGCGTTGTTCGTGCTGCGCGAGGGTCAGCAGTACAAAGAAATCTCGATTGTTGGCGGCCAGTTGCAGGCGCAGATTGAAAGCCGCTGACACCGAAAACTGGAAGGTGGGCATCACAAACAGGTCCGCTAGCAGCGGCCAGGCCTCTGAACGGCTATTCAGGGCGACAACTAAACTGTCGCCCTTTAGGCTCCCCTAGAGCGGCAAATACCCGAACAGCGACTTGCTCTCCAGGTACTGGTCAAATCCCGCCTCACCCCACTCGCGCCCGTTACCCGACTGTTTATAGCCGCCAAAGGGCGCGGCTTGGTCGGCTCGGGCGCCGTTGAGGTGGACCATGCCGGTGCGCAGGTGGCGCGCAACTGCGCGGCTGCGCTCAAGGCTTGCCGAAGTGACGTAGCCCGACAAGCCAGTCAACCTGATGCCCGCCCGCTCTGATGACTTCGACTGGCATAAAGACCCCGGCCTGCGGGTGCTACACCTCCCCTTCGCCCTACAGGCCGATCGCGGACCATTGTTTAGCTACCTGTGCTTCTGGTGGTCGTGGGCTGGTTACGCGTTGGGCGCCTGGCCCAAGCCTGAAGCCAGGGCCACCGCAGGCAGATAAAACCGAACTCCCAGGGCTAAAACCGATCAGTTCCTTACAGACCCTGGCGTAAGGAGCCTGCATTTTGTTCACGTCCCGTACCGCCCGACTGCTCGGCGCCTGGCTGTTGTGCGCCAGCGCCGCGCTGCATGCTGCCCCTGAACCCACCCCGGCCGCCGAGCCTGAGCCGGCCAAGGCCGAACTGTTGGTCGAGGGCGGTTTGCTCGGCGCCATCAGCTCCAGCATCGAACAAGTGCAAGACAAACTGGACCTCAACGAGCACCTGATCGACGCCTGGCGCTTACGGGCCGACCGCGCTGCGGATGAGGTGGGGCGCTTGGTCAACCAGCCGTCGCAGCGCTCGCCGTGGAGCGTGGCCGGGGATTTTGTGCTGTTGTCGGCCCTGTGGGTCGGTGCCTTCGCCACTCTGAACCTGCTCGGGCGCTGGGCGGTGGCGCGTTTGCAGCGTCGCGGTTTTGTAAAGGCCCGCCCACGCCTGCTGGCGGTGTTGGGCTATGCCCTGCCCTGGACGTTGCCCGCGCTCATCTGCCTGCCCCTGACGCTGTACGTCAGCCACTGGCTGCCCACGTCGGTGGGCCGCGCCCTGGCTTTGTGTTTTGCCTATGCCACCAGCAGCGGGATTGTCTCCACCTCGGTGCTGCTGGGCGTGATCGTGATGTTCAACCTGGGGCACAAGCGCCCGGCGGTACGGATCATCCGCCACTACTGCCCGCAGCCGTTGTTCTTGATCGGCTTTCTCGCCGCTCTCAGCGATGCCCTGACCAGCCCGCAGATCGCCCGGCAATTGGGCTCCAACATCACCAGCAGCGTCGCGGTGCTCACCGGCCTGCTGGCCTCGGTGGTGTTCGGCCTGCTGGTGATCCGCCTGCGCCGCCCGGTGGCGCACCTGATCCGCAACCGCTCCCTGGCCCAGCGCTTGAAGCAACCGGCGCTGCAGGAGTCGCTACGGATTTTTTCCGGGTTGTGGTACTGGCCCATCCTCCTGATGGTGCTGGTGTCGGCAATCAACCTGATCGGCGCCGGCGAAGACAGCCAGAAAGCCCTGCGCTGCGCCCTGTTCACCACCGTGCTGCTGATTGCCACGGTGTTCCTCAGCACCCTGTTGCAGCACCTGTTCAGGTCCCGCAGCGCGGTGGCGGTGCAACGCAGCAGCGCCTATAAGGAACGCTTCCTCAGCCTGTTGCATGCGCTGTTGCGCATCGTCATGGCGGTTGCCTTTATCGAGATCCTGGGGCGCATCTGGGGTGTGTCGCTGTTCGAGTTTGCCCAGCGCAACGCCGTGGGCCGGGCCATCAGCGACTCGTTGAGCAGCATCGGCTTGATCCTGCTGGTCACCTGGCTGTTCTGGGTGGTGCTGGACACCGCCATTCAGGAAGCCCTCAAGCCACCGGCCAACAAGCGCTCCAGCCGCCAGCCCAGCACCCGGATCAAGACCATCCTGCCGCTGCTGCGCAACGCGGTGAAAATCATCCTGGTGGTGATCTGCGCCATCACCACCATGGCCAACCTGGGCATCAACGTCGCGCCGCTGTTGGCCGGTGCCGGGGTGGTGGGCCTGGCCATCGGTTTTGGTTCGCAGCAACTGGTGCAGGACGTGATTACCGGCCTGTTCATCATCATCGAAGACACCCTGTCCATCGGCGACTGGGTGGTGCTCGACTCCGGCCACGCCGGCACCGTCGAAGGCCTGACCATCCGCACCCTGCGCCTGCGCGACGGCAAGGGCTTCGTGCATTCGGTGCCGTTCGGCCAGATCAAAGCCGTCACCAACCAGTCGCGGCAGTTTGCCTATGCGTTCTTCTCGGTGCAGTTCACCTACGACACAGACGTGGACAAGGCCTTGGAGCTGATCCGCGAAACCGGCCATTCGATCCGCGAAGACAGCTTCCTCAAGTACAACCTGCAAGGCCCGCTGGAGGTATTCGGCGTCGACAAGATGGACCTCAACGGCGTGACCCTCACGGCGCAGTTCCGCACCGTGTCCGGCGGCCAGTACGCGGTGAGCCGGGCGTTCAACCAGCGGCTGAAGAAATTGGTGGATGGCGCGCCGCAGGTGCAGTTTGCGCAGACGTTTGGCAATGCCGCTGCCGGGGCGCTTGCGCTGAGAGGCTGATGCAACGCCTGTGGGAGCGCAGTATTCCCACCGCGATAAATGCTTGCCTGTACCGGCCTCATTGCGGGCAAGGCCCGCTTGTGGCGGGCGGGAACACCCCCAGCTCGACAACCGGCAAGTACCCCTGGGAGCGAGCCTGCTCGCGATGGTGGCGCCCATCCGGCCTCTGTAGTGACGGCTAGCGGCGAAAAAGCCGTTAGTCGCCACCCCCCGCGATGGATTAAAGTAGCCACCCCAGCCCGCGGGTTATTTCGACGCCTCGGGCCACCCCTTCCAGGAACCGTCATCGATGGAACATCGTGAAGCGCTGCTCGCGCTGCGAACCTTTCTTTCAACGCAGATTCTCGGCCAGGAAAAACTCATCGAGCGCCTGCTCATCGCCTTGCTCGCCGACGGCCACATGCTGGTCGAGGGCGCGCCGGGGCTGGCCAAGACCAAGGCCATCAAAGAGTTGGCCGAAGGCATTGAAGCGCAGTTCCATCGCATCCAGTTCACTCCCGACCTGCTGCCCGCCGACATCACCGGCACCGAGATCTATCGCCCGGAAACCGGCAGCTTCGTGTTCCAGCAAGGGCCGATCTTCCACAACCTGGTGCTGGCCGACGAAATCAACCGCGCCCCGGCCAAGGTCCAGTCGGCGTTGCTCGAAGCCATGGCCGAGCGCCAGGTCAGCGTCGGGCGTAGCACCTACGAGTTGTCACCGCTGTTTCTGGTGATGGCCACGCAGAACCCCATCGAGCAGGAAGGCACCTACCCGCTGCCCGAAGCCCAGCTCGACCGCTTCCTGATGCACGTGAAAATCGGCTTCCCCGATGCCGCCGTCGAGCGGCGCATCCTGCAACAGGCCCGTGGCGAAGCCCTCAACGGCGAAACCAAGCCCGAGCGGCGGGTCAGCCAGCAGGCGATTTTTGCCGCGCGCAAGGAAATCCTTGGCCTGTACATGGCCGACGCCGTGGAGGAATACCTGGTGCAACTGGTGATGGCCACGCGCACACCGGCCAAATTCGACCCGGAAATGGCCGAGTGGATCGCCTATGGCGCCAGCCCGCGCGGCTCCATTGCCCTGGACCGCTGCGCCCGCGCCCACGCCTGGCTGGCGGGGCGCGACTTCGTCAGCCCCGAAGACATCCAGGCTGTGCTGTTCGACGTGCTGCGCCATCGCATCATCCTGTCCTTCGAGGCCGAGGCCGCGGGCATCGACCAGGACCGCGTGGTGCAACGCATCCTCGACGTCGTAGCCGTCGCTTGAGCCCCATGGCCGCCAGCGAACCGGGAATCCGCGTCAGCCTGGGTGAGTTGATCCAGATGCGTCACCGCGTGCGCGAAGTGCAGCTGTTTTCCACCCCCAGCCAGCGCAGCCCGCTGATCGGCCTGCACCACTCCAAGCTGCGCGGGCGCGGCGTGGACTTCGACCAGGTGCGGGTCTACCAAGCCGGCGACGACGTGCGCACCATCGACTGGCGCGTCACCGCCCGCACCCAGGAACCCCACACCAAGCTGTTCCACGAAGAGCGCGAGCGGCCGATTTTTATCATGGTCGAGCAAAGCCGCCGGTTGTTCTTCGGCTCCGGGCTGATGTTCAAATCGGTGCTCGCCGCCCAGGCCGCCAGCCTCATCGGTTGGGCCGCACTGGGCCACAACGACCGGGTCGGCGGCCTGGTGTTCGGCGACAACCAGCACTACGAAGTCAAGCCGCGGCGCAGCAAGCAGAGCCTGCTGCAACTGCTCAACCGCCTCGTGCGGGTCAACCAGGGCCTGGGCACCGACAGCGAACCAGACCGCGACGCCCTGGGCATGGCCCTGCGCCGCGCCCGCGAGGTGCTGCGCCCCGGTAGCCTGGTGATCGTGATCTGCGACGAACGCGCCTTGTCCGACGGCGCCGAACAGCAATTGAGCCTGCTGTCGCGCCATTGCGACCTGCTGTTGCTGCCGCTGTCCGACCCGCTGGACCACGCCCTACCCGCCGCCGGCCTGTTGCGTTTCGCCGAACGCGGCGCGCAACTGGAACTGGACACCCTCAACTACGACTTGCGCCAGGCCTACCGCGCCCAGAGCGAAGCGCGCATCGCCCGTTGGGAACTGCTGGCGCAAAAACTGCGGGTGCTGCTGATGCCCCTGAGTACCCAAAGCGAGATGGTCGAGCAACTGCGCGAATACCTGAACCCGCAGCAGCGCCCGGGGAAAACCCCATGAACGAACTGGCGCAGTTGCAACCGCTGATCGCCCCGCCGCCCGTGGCGTTCTGGCCGCCCGCGCCGGGCTGGTGGCTGCTGGCATTGCTGCTGCCGGCACTGGGGTTCGGCCTGTGGCAACTGCGGCGCTTCCTGCCACGCCGGGCACCGCTGGCCCGCACCGAACAACCCCTGGACCCAGTGCGCCTCGCCGCCCTGGCCGAACTGGCGCTGCTGCCCAAACCCTACGACGGCGCACCGGCCGGCGCCTGGCTGCAACAGCTCAATGGCCTGCTCAAACGCCTGTGCCGCAACCACTACCCCTATAGCCAGAGCCACACCCTCAATGGCCGCAAATGGCTGGCGTTCCTCGACAACCGCTGCCCAGCCGCTGGCCTGACACGCTGGATGGTGTTGGTCGAAGGCGCCTACAAGCCCGAATGCAAGCTCGACGACAAGGCCATCGCCGGCCTGACCCAAGCGGTCGAAACCTGGATCCGCAAACATGTTTGAGTTCGCCTGGCCCTGGCTCTTCGCCCTGCTGCCGCTGCCCTGGCTGCTGCGCATCCTGCTGCCGGTGGCCGACAGCGGCGAGCCGGCCCTGAGCGTCAGCTTCCTCGCCGACCTCGAAGGCCTGGCCCGGCGCCGCGCCCGGGCCAACCTGCCCACTTGGCGCCAGCAGGCCCCGTTTATCCTGTTGTGGCTGCTGCTGCTGGGCGCCGCCGCCCGCCCGCAATGGCTCGGCGAGCCGCTACCGATTGCCGCCAGTGGCCGCGACCTGCTGGTGGCGGTGGACGTCTCCGGTTCGATGGACTTCCCCGACATGCAATGGCAAGACGAAGACGTCAGCCGCCTGACCCTGGTCAAGCACCTGCTGGGCGACTTCCTGGAGCAGCGCGAAGGCGACCGCGTAGGCCTGATCCTGTTCGGCAGCCAGGCCTACTTGCAGGCTCCGCTGACCTTCGACCGCCACACCGTGCGCACCTGGCTCGACGAAGCCCGCATCGGCATCGCTGGCAAGAACACCGCCATCGGCGACGCCATCGGCCTGGGCCTCAAGCGCATGCGCCAACGCCCGGCCCAGAGCCGGGTGCTGATCCTGGTCACGGACGGTGCCAACAACGGCGGCGAAATCGACCCACTCACCGCCGCACGGCTGGCGGCTGAAGAAGGCGTAACCATCTACCCCATCGGCATCGGCGCCGACCCACAGCAAAGCGGCACCCTGAGCGTACTGGGGGTCAACCCGAGCCTGGACCTGGACGAACCGACCCTAGAAGACATCGCCCGGGTCACCGGCGGGCGCTACTTCCGCGCCCGCGATGCCGAGCAATTGCAGGCTATCCGCAACACCCTCGACCAACTCGAACCCGTCACCCAGCAACCGACCCAGGCCCGCCCCGCCCAGGGCCTTTACCACTGGCCGCTGGCGCTGGCCCTGTTGCTGAGCATGCTGCTGGTGGTGCGCGAGCGCTGGCCGGATAACCCGGTGCAACGCCTGCTCAACAAAAAGCACTTCCTGCAACCGCTGCCAGACTGGCGCCAACGGCTTAAACGCCTGCGGCTGCGGAGGCGCCGATGATTGCCCTCTGGCCGCAATGGCTGCGCCCCGGCTGGCTACTGGTGCTGCCCCTGCTGGGGTGGTTGCTGTGGCACCTGTGGCACCGGCAAAAACGCGCCGGGCGCTGGCAGATGATTCTGCCGCCCGCCTTCCACCGCGTGCTGCTCACCGGCGGCAATGGCCGCGAAAGCCGCTTACCGTGGATCGTGCTGGGGCTGGCGTGGCTGTTGGCCGTGCTGGCGCTGCTCGGCCCCAGTTGGGAACGCGTGGAGCAAACCAGCCAGAAACCCGCCGACCCGCTGGTGGTGGTACTGGAATTGACCCCGCAAATGCTCGCCAGCGACGTCACGCCCAATCGCCTGGAACAAGCGCGGCGCAAACTGCTGGACCTGCTGCACTACCGCAGCGACGCGCAGACCGCCATCGTCGTCTACGCCGGCAGCGCCCACACCCTGGTGCCGCTGTCCGATGACCTGGCCACCAGCCGCAACCTGCTGGAAACCCTCAAGCCCTCGATCATGCCCCAACCCGGGCAACGCGCCGACCTGGCGGTGGAAAAGGCCCTGACCCTGCTCCAACGCGGCGCCCTCGGCCAGGGCCGCATCCTGCTGATCGGCTCGACCCTGTCGGAGCAGGAACGCCAAGGCATCCGCCAGGCCCTGGGCAGCCACGGCCCGCAGTGGCTGATGCTCGGCATCGGCAGCCGCGAAGGCGCGCCCGTGACCCAGGAGGACGGCAGCCTGCTCAAGGACGAACAAGGGGCGATTCTCGTCTCTCGCCTGGACAGCCCCAGCCTCAGGGCCTTTGCCAATGACTTGGGCGGGCGCTACCGCCAGGCGCGCCTGGACGACAACGACCTGCGCGGCCTCGGCCTGTTGGACGGCCCCCGCGCCTTGCGCAGCGACGGCCAGACCCTGCGCCTGGACACCTGGGCCGACCAGGGCCATTGGCTGCTACTGCCATTGTTGCTGCTGGCCGCGTGCGCCGGGCGCCGGGGCTGGCTGTTTTGCCTGCCGCTGCTGTTCATGCTGCCGCAGCCCAGCCAGGCCCTGGACTTCAACGACCTGTGGCTGCGCCCAGACCAACAGGGCCAGCGCCTGCTGGAGCAACAGCGCCCATTGGAGGCCGCCCGGCACTTCCAGGACCCGCAGTGGCAAGGCGTGGCCCTGTATGAAGCCGGCGACTACGCCACTGCCGCCGAGCGCTTCGCCCAGGGCAACGACGCCCGCGCCCATTACAATCGCGGCAACGCCCTGGCCCGCAGCGGCGAACTGGAGGCCGCGCTGGACGCTTACGAACAGGCCCTTGAGCGGCAACCCGAGTTGCAACCGGCCCTGCGCAACAAAGCCCTGATCGAACGCTTGCTCCAGCAACAGCCGCCCGCCCCGCAAGCCACCCAGCCGCCGGCCGACAACGACGGCGAACCGGCTCAGGCCAACCCCGGCGGCGCCCCCCAGGCCGGCGACAGCGACCAGCCATCCACCGAACAACCTTCGGCCGCAGGTGAAGGGCAACCCCAGGAACCACGGCAACCGGGCCATACTGACAACCCGCCCGGCGAGCCGAGTGATGACGCCACCACCACCCCGCCCCTGCGCGGCGCCGTGGCGGGCAGCGACGAAGAACACCGCCAGGCACTGGAACAGTGGCTGCGCCAGATCCCCGACGACCCGGGCGAGCTGCTCAAGCGCAAGTTCTGGTACGAACAGCAACACCAACAGGATCAGGGAAAAACTCGATGACCCGCTGCGCCCTTCTCTTGCTTGCCCTGACGCTCTGCGCCACCCAGGCCCAGGCCGCGCAACTGCTCGCCAGTGTCGACCGCAGCCGCCTGAACGCGGGCGAAACGGTGGAACTGACCCTCGAATCCAACGACGTCACCCTGTTCGGCAAACCCGACCTGACGCCCCTGGACAACCTGTTCGAGGTACGCGGCACACGCCAGGTCAACCAGCTCACCACCCTGGGCGACGACAGCCGCGCCACCACGCGCTGGATCATCACCCTGCTGCCGCGGCGCACCGGCAGCGTAGAAATCCCATCGCTGCAACTGGGCCAGGCCCAAAGCCCGGCCATCGCCCTGCAAGTGCTGGAAAACGCCACCAACGAGCGCGTCGACAACCTGCAAGCGGTGTTCATCGACGCCAGCCTCGACCAGGCCAGCGTCTATGTGCAGGCCCAGGCCATCCTGACCCTGCGCATCTACCACTCGGTGTCGCTGTACGACGACAGCAGCCTGACCCCACTGCACATCCCCGACGCGCGCATCGAACAACTGGGGGAATCGCGCACCTACGAAAAGCTCATCAACGGCTTGCGCCACGGCGTGATCGAGTTGCGCTACGCGATCTACCCGCAACACAGCGGCGAACTGCTGATCCCGGCCCAAGTGTTCAGCGCCACGCTGGTGGACACCGAGAACGGCCAGCCCCCACTGCAGGGCAAGTTGATGCGCGTCAGCTCGGCGCAAATACCCCTGGAGGTCAAGGCCAAACCCGCCGCCTACCCGGCCGACACGCCCTGGTTGCCGGCCCGCAGCCTAAGCCTGAGCGAAAGCTGGAACCCCGATCCGGCGCACAGCCAGGTCGGCGACTCCTTGACCCGCAGCCTGACCCTCAAGGCCGAAGGCCTGTCCAGCGCCCAGTTGCCACCGCTGCCGGCCACCGCCGTCAACGGCTTGCGCCGCTACCCGGACCAACCGGTGCTGAGCAACCAGAACACCGAACGCGGCCTGATCGGCAGCCGCGAAGACCGCGAGGCCCTGGTGCCCAGCCGCAGCGGCACCTTCGAGCTGCCGGCCGTGGAGGTGGTGTGGTGGAACACCCATGAAGATCATCTGGAGCGCAGCAGCCTGCCGGCGCGTACCCTGCAAGTGGCGGTCAACCCCAGCCTGGTGGTCGATACCCCGGCCAGCGCCACGCCAGGCACCGCGCCCGCCGACAACCGCGCGCTGTGGCCATGGCAACTGAGCACCCTGGTGCTGGCCATCACCACCCTGCTGGGTTTCGGCCTGTGGTGGCGCGCACGCTGGCAACCCGCGATCCTGCGCGCCACGCAAACCGGCCCGAGCCCGCGCACCCTGCTGGACGACCTCAAGCGCGCCAGCCTGGCCAACGACCCGCAAGCCACGCGCCAGGCCCTGGACGCCTGGGCCCGGCAGCAGGCAGAAACCCTGGCCGACATGGCGGCGCGCTTCGTGCCCTTGTCCGATGCCCTGGACGGTCTCAACGGCGCGCTCTACAGCGAAACCGGCCAGCACTGGCAAGGCGAAGACCTGTGGCGCGCGATCCGCACCCTGCCCCAGAGCGAACGCGTGCAAGACCCGGTCAGCGACAACGGCAGCCTGCCGCCGCTTTATCCCAAATGATTTTTTGTCTGTTGCCAGGTAGCAAGCGCGCTCGCCCGCGCTGGGGGGCGCAGCGCCCCTGGGCGGGCGAGCGCGCTTGCTACAACAACAACCCTCGCTGAATTTCACGGAGTCTGCCTTGCGTCTGTTTCACACTTCCGACTGGCACCTTGGGCAAAACCTGCACGGCCAGGATCGCGATTTCGAGCACAGCTGCTTCCTCGCATGGCTGTTGCGCCAACTGGCGGCAGAACAGCCCGATGCGCTGCTGATCGCCGGCGATATCTTCGACACCGTCAACCCGCCGGTCACCGCCCAGGAGCGGCTCTACGACTTCATCGTCAGTGCCCATGAGCAACAGCCGACGCTGACCATCGTGATGATCGCCGGCAACCATGACTCTGGTTCACGCATCGAACTGCCCGCGCCGCTGATGCGCCGTTTGCGCACCCACGCCATTGGCCGCGTGCTGTGGCTCGACGATGGCCAGCTAGACGCCGAACGCCTGCTCATTGCGTTGCCACGGGCCGACGGCACCCTCGGCGCCTGGTGCCTGGCGCTGCCCTTCCTGCGCCCGGCCGAAGTCACCGGTACGCACCTGGGCGACGACTACCTGCGCGGTATCGGCCAGGTGCACGAAGGGCTGATCGCTGCCGCCAACGCTCGACGCGAGCCGGGCCAGGCCCTGATCGCCATCAGCCACGCCCACATGGCCGGCGGTTCGGTGTCCGAAGACTCCGAGCGCAGCCTGATTATCGGCAACGCCCAGGCCCTGCCCGCCAGCCTGTTCGGCCCCAGTATCAGCTACGTCGCCCTCGGCCACCTGCACAAGCCGCAGAAGGTCAACGGCGAAGCGCGCATCCGCTACTGCGGCTCACCCATCCCGCTGTCGTTCTCGGAAATCGGCTACCAGCACCAGATCCTCGACGTGCGCCTGCGCGGCGAAACCCTGGTCAGCGTCGAGCCACGGCTGATTCCCCGCGCCGTCAACCTGCAACGCCTGGGCCCGGCCCCCTTGGCCGACATCCTCGTGCAACTGGCCGACCTGCCCGACATCGACCTGCTGGCCGACACCCAGCGCCAACCCTGGCTGGAGGTGCGGGTGCGCCTCGACGAGCCGCAACCGGACCTGCGCCAACAGGTGGAAACCGCCCTGCAAGGCAAAGCCGTGCGCCTGGTGCGCATCGCCGCCGAGTACGCCGGCACCGGCAGCCGCGAGGGCGAGGCCGACGGCGCGCGCCTGATCGAGTTGGACCAACTCACGCCCCAGGAGCTGTTCAGCCGCGCCTGGCACGACAGCTATGGCAGTGCGGTCGATGAACAGACCCTGAGCGACTTTGCCCAACTGCTGCAAGACGTGCAGATGCAGAGCGAACAACCATGAAAATCCTTGCCATCCGCCTGAAAAACCTCGCCTCCCTGGCCGGCCCCATTGAGATCGACTTCACCGCCGAACCCCTGGCCAGTACCGGCCTGTTCGCCATTACCGGGCCCACCGGCGCCGGTAAAAGTACCTTGCTCGACGCCTTGTGCCTGGCCCTGTTCGGCAGCGTGCCACGGCTGAACAACACCGGCCGCGACGCCAAGGTGCCGGACGCCGACGGCGAAATCGCTACCAGCGACCCGCGCACCCTGCTGCGCCGGGGCACCGGCGAAGGCTACGCCGAGGTGGATTTCGTCGGCATCGACGGCCGCCGCTACCGCGCCCGCTGGGAAGCCAACCGCGCCCGGGACAAGGCCAGCGGCAAACTGCAAGCCAGCCGCCAGAGCCTGCGCGACATCGACCAGGATCGCTTGCTGGCCAGCCAGAAAGGCGAATACAAAACCCAGCTCGAAGCCGCCCTGGGTCTCAACTTCGAGCAGTTCACCCGCGCCGTGCTGCTGGCGCAGAGCGAGTTCAGCGCCTTCCTCAAGGCCGACGATAACGACCGCAGCGAACTGCTGGAAAAACTCACCGACACCGCCCTCTATACGCGCCTGGGCAAGCGCGCCTTCGACAAGGCCAAGGAGGCCCGCGAAACCCACAAACTGCTGCAGGATCAGGCCAGCGGCGTCACCCCCCTGGCGCCCGAGGAGCGCGCGGCCCTGGATGTGCGCTTTAACGAAGCGCAGCAGCAGCTCAAGGCGCGCCAGGCCAGCCTCAAGCAGTTGGAAGCCCAACACGGCTGGCTCAAGGAACTGCGCCAGTGGCAAGCGCAGCAACACAGCGCCGCCGAGCAACTGCACCAGGCCCAGCAGCACTGGGACAGCCTTGCCGGGCAGCGCTTGCAGGTCGCGCGCTTGGAGCAACTGGCACCGCAACGCCATGAGTTCGCCCGCCAGGCCCACCTCGCCCAGCAGCTCACGCCCCTGGCGGCGTCTATCGAACAGCACCTGAGCCAACAAAGCGCCCTGCAAGCGCAACAGGCCCAACTCGAACGGGGCCAGGCGCAGGCACAACAGGCCCTGGCCGAGGCCGAACAAGGCCAACATCGCGCCGCGCCCCTGCTGCGCCAGGCCTTCGCCGAACAACTGACCCAGGCCCGCTTGGCCAAAGACTGCGCCCACAGCGCCGAGCTCAAGCAGCAAGCCGAACAGGCCTGCGCCGAAGGCCAAGCCACCCTCGACGCTTTGCGCGAACGGCAAACGGCCGTCGCTGCGCGCTTGGACAACATCGCCACGCAACTGGCCCAAAGCACGCCACTCGCGCCCCTGGCCGACGCCTGGAACGCTTACCGCGATCGCTTGCAGAACCTGGTGCTGGTGGGCAATCGCCTCAACCAAGGGCAAGCGGAGCTGCCGGAACTGGCCCGCAGCGCGGCCGTCGCCGCCGAGCAACTGACCCAGCAGCGCCAACAGCTGGAGCTGCTGTACCAAGAGGCCGGGGCCGAGCCTCAGGCCGTGGCCGAGCAGATCCAGTTGCTCGGCACCCTGTTGCAGGACAACCGCAAGCACCTGCGGGCTCTCGAAGAACTGACCCGTGTGTGGCGCCAACAGCAAGAGCTGGGCAGCCGCAGCCTCGACCTGCAGCAGCGCCAACAACAAGCCCTGCAACACCGCGAACGCCTGACGGGTGAAGGTGTACAGGCCAAGCAGCAACTGAGCGTCGCCGAACAGGCCCTCAACGTCACCCGCGAACTGCTGGAGCGCCAACGCCTGGCCCGCAGCGCCAGTGTCGAAGAACTGCGCGAGCAATTGCAGGACGACCAACCCTGCCCCGTCTGCGGTAGCGCCGAGCATCCCTACCATCAACCCGAAGCCCTGCTCCAGAGCCTGGGCAAGCACGACGAAGGCGAGCTGACTCGCGCCCAACACGCCGTCGAACACCTCAAGGAAACCCTCATCGAGCTACGCGCCCAGGTCGGCGGCGTGATCGCCCAGCAAAAAGAGCTGCTGCAACAACAGGAGCAACTGGCCAACCAGCAGCAGGCCCTGGCGCCCCTGCTCGACGCCCACCCCCACGCGCCGGCGTTGCTTGCCCAGGAAGCCGCCGCCCGCGACGCCTGGCTGGCCCAACAAAGCAGCCAGTTGGAGCAGCGCATCGGCCAGGACGAACAGCGCCAAACCGCGCTGCAAGCCCTGCAACAGGACGCCACGCGCTTGCAGCAGCAACTGCGCGCCGCCGAAACCGCCGCCCAGCAGAGCGCGCAAGCCCTGGAAAAACAGCAACAAGCCCTGGACAGCGACCGCCAGCGCCAGGAGGAAGAGTGCGGGGTATTTGCCAGCCTGTTGCCCGCCACCACCCTCGCCGCCCTGGGCGAAGCACCGGCCGCCACGTTCATGCAGTTGGACCAGCAGATCGCCCAGCGCCTGGAGCAATTGCAGCAGCAACGGGACGAGCGCGAGGAACAACAACAGCGCCAACAAACCCTGGAGCTGGAGCAAGAACGCCAGCAGGCCCGCCAGCTTCAGCAACAAGCCGCCGAACAACAGTTCAGCACCCTCGCCGCCCAGCAACTGGCCAGCCAGCAAGCGCTCACTGCGCTGCTGGGCGAGCAGCCCGGTGCCGAACAGTGGCAACACACCCTGCACGAACACGTCGAGCAGGCCCGCAGCGCCGAAGCCGCCGCCCGCCAGGCGCGCCAGGACAACAGCGATCGCCTGCTGCAACTGAGCGCCGAACTCAACGCCGCGCAACAACGCCAGCAAGCGCTTCAGGGCGAGGCGGCAGAACTTGAGGTGCGCCTGGTGCAGTGGCGCGCGCGCCATCCGCAACTGGACGACGCCGGCCTGGTGCAATTGCTCGACATCGACGAAGTGCAGTTCAACCAGATGCGCCAAGGTCTGCAGCACAGTGAAAAAGCGCTCGAACAGGCCAAGGTGCTGTTGCACGAGCGCGACCAGCGTTTGCAGGAGCATCAGGCTCAGCACAATGACTACCTCGACGCCGAACCCCTGGCCCAGGCCTTGGCCGAGGTGCAAGGGCAACTGGCCGCCAGCGAAGAACACAGCGCCCAGTTGCGCGCCGAGCAGGCCGAAGACCAGCGCCGGCAAGCGACCAACCAGGCCCTGGCGCAGCAGATCGCCCAGGCCTATGACGAGTATCAGCGCTGGGCGCGGCTCAATGCGTTGATCGGCTCGGCCACCGGCGATACCTTCCGCAAGATCGCCCAGGCCTACAACCTCGACCTGCTGGTGCACCACGCCAACGTACAACTGCGCCAACTGGTGCGCCGCTACCGCCTCAAGCGCGGCGGCAGCATGCTGGGGCTGTTGGTGATGGACACGGAAATGGGCGACGAACTGCGTTCGGTGCATTCGCTGTCGGGGGGCGAAACCTTTTTGGTGTCCCTGGCCCTGGCGCTCGGTTTAGCGTCCATGGCCTCCAGTACCCTGAAGATCGAGTCGCTGTTTATCGACGAAGGCTTTGGCAGCCTTGACCCCGAATCCCTGCAACTGGCCATGGACGCCCTTGATAGCTTGCAGGCCCAGGGGCGCAAGGTGGCGGTGATTTCCCATGTGCAGGAAATGCACGAGCGTATCGCGGTGCAGATCCAGGTGCGCCGCCAGGGCAATGGCCTGAGCACCGTGGAGGTGAAATGAGTGAGGTGACGCTGTATTCCTTCCGCCGCTGCCCTTATGCCATGCGCGCGCGCATGGCTTTGCGCTACAGCGCGGTGGCGCTGCGTATCGTGGAAGTGAGCCTCAAGGCCAAGCCCGCCGAAATGCTCGCCCTGTCGAGCAAGGGCACGGTGCCGGTGCTGGACACGGGTGCGGGGGTAATCGACGAAAGCCTGGAAATCATGCACTGGGCCCTGGCCCAGCACGACCCCGACGATTGGCGGCTACAGGGCAACCTGCCCGCGCAACAGGACAGCGCCGCGCTGATCGAGGCCAACGACCAGGTGTTCAAGGTGCACTTGAACCACTACAAGTACGCCGAGCGCTATCCCGCGCACTCCATGGCGTTTTATCGCAGCCAGGGCGAAGTGTTCCTCACCGACCTGGAGCAACGCCTGCAAGGGCGCGACGCGTTGGTGGCCGGGCACCTGAGCCTGGCCGACTTTGCCCTGGCGCCGTTCGTGCGCCAGTTCGCCCATGTCGACCGCGACTGGTTCGAGCAGGCACCGTACCCGCGTGTACGCGGGTGGCTGGGGTCGATTCTGGCAGCGCCGTTGTGTGTCGCGATCATGGCCAGGTAAACCTGGCCACGTACCTCAGCGCGGGGTCTTGTGATCCAGGGCGGCGTAGAAGTTGGCGCTCTGTTGCAGGTATTTGTGGGTGTAGGTGGCGGATTTCTTGTCGCTGATTTCCACACTGGCACTGGCCGGCAGGACCACGCTGGCAGAGATGGCGGATGCGGCAATAACGGAGAAGAGATTGAAATTCATCGCGTAAACCTCGGGGTGTTGGTTGGCTTGCTTGCCCGTTGGGGCCGTGAAGCCAACTTACGCCCGGGGTAACGCCGCGATGAAATTCTTTGTAACACTACTTTCTATCACTGGGATTGATACTAAGACGCAGGCCCCATCAACCGCGGGCTGCGACCGAGTGACGCAGCCTCCCCTCAAACCCCCTCAGATTCGTTGTCGCCCTCATCGCCGTCGTCGCTGGGGCTGAATGCACTCATGCACACCAGCAAGTGCTCGCCAGAGTCGCTGCTGATGTTCCAGCGATTGAGTACCGCGTCAAACCGGGCCTGGGCCACTTGTTGGGCATTAAAGCGCCAGCGCCGGGTGTCCCGGCCATCCATGCACTCGACCTGCAACAGGTCGTTGTCGAACGAAAATTCAAAACAGAACAACCCATCGATTTCCAGCATGTTGCTGTCTTTGAGGGCGCTGCTCAGGGTTTGGCTTGCATCAGTCATTGGAGGCGATCAGTCGTGGAAGAGGCGACATCATAGGCCAAAACCCTCCAGCGGGCCCCAGCCAAGTGCGGTCCAAGGCAGTTTCTGTCGGTAGCCGGTTACCGCATGCGGTTATTTTTTGCGTTTTACCCTTGGGCCAGATTCCCCCCAATCACACGCAAAGGACTGCTTCATGCCCGACTCCGATACCTCATTGCCCTACCGCGCCACGGCGACCCTGGCCGATATCGTGCAAGCCCGCTTCGCCGACCGCCCAACCTTGCGATCGGTCGTCACCCAGATGCTGCGCACAGCCATCACGGAAAAATACTTTGACCTGGATATCGAACGCCTGCGGCTTGCCCGGCGCGGCCAACAGGACGCCCGGCTGCTGGTGGACATTGCCCTGGACTACCTGGGCACCTCGGCTGGCCTGGCTGTCTTCAGCGCCGAGGACGCCTACCTCGACCTGGACGCCGTGCCCCTTACCTACGCCACCGATGCCACCTACGAAGGCGAGAACAAGACGCTTGACCTGGAGGTCATCGCCCAACTGATCCGCGAGCTGCCGCTGACCCTGCATATTGTGTTCCAGGAGCGGCTTGCCGCTTACTGGAACCAGGAGGCCGAACCCGGCTTTAGCCGCTGGCAGTGGCTGGCCGACCTGTTGCAGGGTGCCTTGCGCACGGCGTCAGCGCGCACCGCCGGGCTGAACGCCGAGCAATTACACCTGCTGGCGGCGATCTGCGACTTTCCCGATCGCCGTGACCGCGCCAAACAGGCCCTGGTCGCCCATGCCTATACCCTCGAAACCCGGGTCACCCGCGCCGGCCTTAGCGTGGATATCCAGGCCCCGGACCTGTTGTTGGTAAACGGCCAGACAGCCTTGCTGTTCCGGGTATCCGGCACCTTGGAGCGCTACCCGAACCTGGACGCATTCGGCATCGCCTGGGGGCAACGCCTGGAGCAACAATTCCTGGCCGACACGCTGACCTGGTGCCGCTACGAGCCGGACGGCGATATCTTCGATATCCAGGCAGCGTTGATTCTCAATCAGCAACTTGAAGACCTTGCCACCCTCAAGCTGCCCACCCGGGGCGGGGTCGAGCGCCTGGAGCAACGCTTCGCCAACCTCACCAACCCTGCTGTGCACTTTCTGGGCAGCCCCAGCCCCGCACCGGCCACCCTGGAGCCACTGGCCCGCGCCCTACCTGCCTGGCTGCGCCAAGCCTCGGCCGAAGACAGCTTCGCCTACCGCCAGCGCCTGCTAGCGCAAGTAGGCCTGCACCAGGCGAACCAGGGCCGCTCGTACCTGGACGGTATCGAAGACATCCGCCGTTTCGCGGCCAAGCGTTTGCGCGAGCAGATGCGCCTCGACCAGCCCCAGGCTCCAGGCTACGATCCCGACCAATTGGAACTGACCTTCGCAGTACCGGTTGGCACCCTGGGCAGCGGCTATCTGGAGCCGGTGACCATGAGCCTGACCGACCTGGCCCTGAAAAACCTGACGGGTAAGCCCAAGGGCAGCATGACCATCCGCCACACCGGCGACCAATTGATCCAGGACTGGACCACGCCCCAGTACCTGGAAGATCTGGTCGGCCGGATTGACATCGGCAAGCACTACCCGCAACTGATCGCCAGCCTGTTGATCGATGACAGCACGCAGGCTCGCGAACGCGAGGCATTGTTCCGCCAGCAACGACCCGCCGAACTGGCGCAGTTGGCTCTGGAGCTGCAAATCAAAGGGCAGTTCGGCCTGACCCGGCGGGGCTGCCGCTATGTCGATGCGGTCATGCAGCCGACCACGGCCCGACGCATGATCGACGACAATGAAATCGTCATGCGCCCCTTGGCCCTGTTGCGCAGACCGGGGGCAATGGCAGACGTGGTCAGCCACATGTTCATCATCGAGCCGTTGAACCCGGATATTGGCCCGCATTTGCTCTATCGGCCTCTGTATGCCGAACAACTGCACGAGTACCCCAGCCGCGCCGCGCTGCTCCAAGCTATCGCCCAACCGGGAGCGTTGCAGGACAGCGTGCTGACCTGGCTGAGCAATGGCGCGCGGGCAGTCTATGACCACGGTGGTTTTATCGAGCCACACTATGTGCGCTTTGGTGTGGGCTCCGAGTTCGCCCCTCTGGAGCGCCCGAAACCCGCAACCCTGGCCGCACCCGACGACGACAGCGCGCTGGAGTGGCTGGCGGCGTTGCGCAGCGGGCAACTGCTGGCACAACTGTACGGCAGTGAGGCCCGGGCCCTGGTGGATCAGGCAGAACAGCAATCGGTCTCGACCGCCGAAAGCCGCTGGGCCGTATTTCTGGAAGGCTCGGGCCTGCTGTTCAACACCCTATTGATGGCCGTGCGCGGCCCACTGGCGGCTGTGGGTTGGCTGTGGCAACTGACCGCCAGCCTGCAGCAAGACATTCCGGCCCTGGCCGACAATGACCCGGCCACACGGGAGCCGGCCCTGATTGACCTGTTGCTCAACATCGCTCAGGTCCTGTTGCACGCCGGGTTGCCGAGCGAGCCTGCCCCCTCCCTGGCTGGCGACGCCATACGGGACACCCAACTGGCCCTCGAACGCGTGCGCCGCCCCACGCCCTACGACACGCCGGGCCACCGCGCGATCTTGCAACAAGGCACCGTCGGCATTCCCGCCGAGCCACCGGCGGGCGGGCGAACCTTGGTGGACTTCCCCCGTTCGGCTAGCCGCGACTCGGCACTGGCCCACTTGCTGGAGCAATTGCTCGGCTTCAATGTGCCTTGGCCCTCACCTCTGCCAGAACCTTACGAGTACCCACCGTTAAAAGGCTTGTATCGCATTGACGGCAAGTTCTATGTATCGGTCGCTGGCCTGCTATTCCGCGCCTCAGTGGTGCCAGGATTCAACGAGGTGTTCATCATCGATGAAAAGCGCCCCGACCACCGGGGCCTCAAGCTTAAAACCGATGGCCACGGGCGCTGGACACTGGACCGCGGGTTGACGCTCGAAGGCGGCGGCCCAGGGCCTCGTATCCAGGCGCTGCTGCTGCAACAGCGCCAGCAGGCCGAACGCCTGGCCACGCGCAAACTGCAGATACAGCAAGACCTCAACCCCTTGATCGACACCCAGAACGACGCCCTGATCCGGCTTAGGGCGACGCGCACGGAGCAAGAGGTCCAGCACCGCAAACTGCAACTGGTGTGGAGGCTGCTCAATAGCGCCGACGACGCCCAACTGCCTGGGTTGCAGGCGCGCCATACTCAGGAAATGGAAACCGCCCACGCCCTCAGGACCCAGGTCAAGATCCTGCTTGAGACCTACCAGCAGCGCCTCCAGGACACCATGGCACTGCGCCAGGAACTGATCGACGTGCTGCGCAAAATCGAAGATATCGACCGCAAGCCCGTCCATGCCGCCGAGCGATATCAGGCCTACACGACCATTTGGCGGCTGCAACTGGCGGCCAACCTGATGATTCGCGAACTGGGCAGAGACCTGATGTTCAGCAGCCGTGGCGAACCGCTTTATGAGCTGCGCAAACGGACGCCGGAATACCTGAGCCAGGGCATTCCTGTGGCGTACTACGAGTTCATTGCCAACTACACGGAAAACCTGGCCATCACCGACCAGTTGATCGCCGCCACCGAAGACACGGAGCAGACCCTGGCCCAACTGGCCCTGGACTCGCCGGCCGGCGCCGCCACCCGCGATACCTTGCTCGCCAGCGTGACCCAACCGGAAGTGTTTTTCGCCATGAACCTCAAGCTCAACAGCCTGGAACTGCTGCGCGAGCTAAGCCTGAACCTGACCGCCGCGGAAGGCAATCCGATGGAGACCTATTACAGCAACCAGCTCCAGGCCTCCGAATTGCGCAAGGTGATTACCGCCCACATTGAGATGCGTTGCAGCAGTGGCTACAGCCTCCAGGAGCGCCGCAGCGTGTTCGAAACCATCCTGGTGCAATACAAGCAGTTCCATACCTCCAGCTCGGCACTGGCGGACCTTAATTCGGCTTACTTGCGCCAACCCTTCCAGGCCCGGTTCGTCGAACGCCTGCACGAAGCGCTGAACAGCGTAGAAAGCGAACTCGAAGCCCTGGCCCGCGAAGAAGAGCAACTGCAGGTCAACTTACCGGTGTCCGTGCCATTTCGCCCCAAAGCCGCGAGTAAGCGAGTGTTCAAGGTGCGCAACAAAGGCTCCCTCATCGGCGACGTCACCCCCCGCACGGCGGACCAACCCCTGCCACAGATCGACGTGGTCGACGTAATGACCCACCAAGCGATATCCAGCTTCAGCGAGCACGAAGATGGTTGGGTGGAAGTCATCACCCAGGCGCCCCAACGAGTTGCCCCGATGACACCGCCGCGCGCCCTACCCGCCCTGCGCGAGGCTGGGCAAAAACTCATGGCACAACGCGCCGGCATCGAAGGCACCATCAGGTTCCAGCAGAACAAACTAAAAGACCCGCAACGCCGACAGGGGATCAACCCCCTGGACTGGGACACTATGCTCAACACCCAGGCCGACCAGTTGGACCGCGTCGCCGATGAAATTCGCGCGACGCACCTGGACAAACCCCAGGCGCAGGCGCTGCTCGACGAGTTCCAAGGTGCCGCCCGAGACATGCGCCAGCAAGCTCGGCAGTTCTGCATTGACGGCTATAAACAGCAGTTACCGTCCCCGGAACATATCGACTACCTGTGGATCAACGGCGCCGTGGACATCAACCTGGTGCATCGGGCCAAGCCAACGGCAGCCGGTGATTTTCTTGCCGAATACGCGATCCGCGAAAAAGGCGCCCCGGCAGACAAGGTGCTGTGGTACGCGCACTTTCACTACGCCAGCGCCGACGCCGCCAAGGTTGACTACAGCCGCGCCCATCTGAAGCTGCCGCACCAACGCTTCCTGACGCAAAAGGATTTGCTACTGCGCCAGCAGCCGGGCCAGGAAAAAATAGCCGACGTGGTGTATGTGCGGATCTATCCGCCGCTGGATCGGAAGCTGTTCCTCAATCTCTGACCGGCGCCCAATAAAAAAGCCGCGACCTGAGGGTCGCGGCTTTTTCAGTTTTCAGCCCAGTCAGTGGGCGAACAGCGAGTTGCCCTTCTGCCCGGCCAGTTTCTCCGGTTTGATGAGGAACCGCGCCAGCGCTGGCAACAGCCACAGGGCGCCGAACATGTTCCACAGCAGCATGAAAGTCAGCATCAGTCCCATATCGGCCTGGAACTTGATGGCCGAGAAAATCCAGGTAGCCACGCCAATGGCCAGACACAGGCCGGTGAACAATACCGCCTTACCCGTGGACTTGAGCGTCTGGTAGTACGCCTCCTGCAACGGCAGGCCCGCTCGTAGGAAACTCTCCAGGCGACTGTAGATGTAGATGCCGTAATCGACACCGATGCCCACACCCAGCGCTACCACCGGCAGGGTCGCCACTTTTACGCCAATCCCCATGAAGGCCATCAGGGCGTTGCCCAGCACCGAGGTCAGCACCAGCGGCAGAACGATGCACAGGGTTGCCGCCCAGGAGCGGAAGGTAATCATGCACATGGTCGCCACGCAGATGTACACCAGGATCAGGATGATGAACTCCGATTCCTTGATGACTTCGTTGGTGGCAGCCTCGATGCCGGCATTACCCGCGGCCAGGATGAATTCCAGGCCTTCCTTATTGTTTTCCTTGGCGAATTCCTGCACCGCATGGACGGCACGGTCCAGGGTCTCGGCCTTGTGGTCGTTGAGGAACACCAGCACCGGCGCCAGGGAGCAGTTGTTGTTGTACAGGCCGTCGGCACGGGCAATGGAGTTATTCAGTACATCGGGGTTACGCGACAGGGTTTCCCATTTCAGGTTGCCCTCGTTCATGCCCTTAATCATCTGCTTGGACACGGTGACCATCGACACCGCCGACTGCACGCCCTCGGTGTTCTGCATCTTCCACATCAACTCGTCCACCGGGGCCATGGCCTCGTGGCGCGAGCACCCTTCGGGCGGCGTCTTGACCATCACCACCAGCACATCGGAACTGGTGGAGTAGTTGTTGATGATGAAGCTGTTGTCCTTGTTGTAGCGCGAATCCGGGCGCAGTTCAGGGGCCCCCTGGTCGAGGTCGCCGATTTTCAGGTTCTGGCTGTACCAGAGGCCGCCACCAAAGGCCACCAGGGCCAGGGCGATGGACACCGGGGCGACTTTCGGGCTGGCGAAATTGGACAGCAGACGCCAGAACGGGTGTTCGCGGGTCGCGTCCTTCTTGCTGCGCTCGATGGCACGCTTGCTGATGCCCACATAGGAAATGGCCACCGGCAACAGGATCAGGTTGGTGAACACGATCACCGCCACACCGATGGACGCGCCGATGGCCAGCTCACGGATCACGCCGATGTCGATAATCAGCAGGGTGATGAAACCCACCGCGTCAGCCAGGATGGCGATCATCCCCGGCAGGAACAATTGACGAAAGGTGCGCCGCGCCGCGGTCAGGGCGTTGTCGGCCTCGCTGGACTGCAAGGCGATACCGTTGATTTTCTGCACACCGTGGGAAATACCGATGGCGAAAATCAGGAACGGCACCAGCATCGAGTATGGGTCCAGCCCGAAGCCGAAGGCGTGCATCAGCCCCAGTTGCCAGACTACCGCCACCAGGGTGGTAATCAGTACCGCGATGGTGCTGCGGATACACCAGGTGAACCAGTACAGCAGCACCAGGGTGATGACGAAGGCCACGCCGAAGAACAGCACGACCATGATGAGCCCGTCGATCAGGTCGCCGACCTTCTTGGCGAAACCGACGATGTGGATCTTCACATTGGGGTTTTGCGCCTCGAACTTGTCGCGGATTTTCTCTTCCAGTTCATGGGAGAACTTCTGGTAGTCCAACGCCAGCAGCTTGCCCTGGTCCTGCGGGTCCGGGTAAGACTCCAGCAGCGGGATATCGATGATGCTCGACTTGAAATCGTTGGCCACCAGGCGCCCGACCTGGCCGGACTTGAGCACGTTGTTACGCAGCAGGTCGAGGCTGTCAGCCGAGCCGTTGTAGCTCTGCGGGATCACCTCGCCACCGGCGAAGCCTTCCTCGGTCACTTCGGTCCAGCGCACGCTGGGGCTCCACAGCGACTTGAGGCCGGAACGGTCGACGCCGGAAATGTAGAACACCTCGTCGTTGATCTGGCGCAGGGTCTCCATGTACTCCTGGGTGAAGATGTCGCCCTCTTTGGCTTCTACCGAGATCCGCACGGTGTTACCCAGGTTCGCCAGGTCGTTGCGGTGCTCCATCATCTTCTCGATGAAGGGATGCTTGAGGGGGATCATTTTTTCGAAACTGGTGGACGGCCGGATCAGCGTGGCCTGCCAGAACAGAAAGGCGCTGACCAGCAGGCAGATGAAGATCACTGCCGGGCGGTTGTTGAAAATCAGGCGTTCGAGAAACGTCGCCTTGTCGTTGTGATGACTGCTCATGGAGATTCCCGCCTTCTTATTATTTGCCCGGCTGCTTATTTGCCCAGATCGGCGCCCGAGGACGTCGCGACGTGTACGCCGCCCTGGCCCACCAGAATCAGGTTGCCATTGCCCGCCGCCGTGACCGCCGACAGCGAGATGCGGTCGGGGCGGTTGAACACGCTGAAGGTTGCGCCGTGGTCATCGCTGCGCGCCACGCTACCGCCGTGGCCGACAATCACCAGCGAACCGTTGTCGAGCAAGGTGGCGCCCGCCAGGCCGAACTCCAGGGCACCGCGGCCGGCCTTGAGCTGGACCGGCTCCCAAGTGGTGCCGAAATCCGTGGAGCGGAACAGGTTGCCGCGCAAGCCGTAGGCCAGCAAGGTACCTGGCTGCCCCGTGCCGATCACGCCGAACAGCGAACCCTGGTACGGGCCTTCGACCCGTTCCCAGGTTTGCCCGTCATCGGCGGAGCGGAACATGCTGCCCTGCTCGCCCACGATGAACAGGCCCGAATCCTTGACCTGCGCGATGGCATTGAGGTGGTACTGGTCTTCGTTGTCCAGGCGATCACTGACGTCTTCCCAGTGCTGGCCACCGTCGGTGGTTTCCAGCACAGCGCCATAGGCACCGACGGCGAAGCCATGGTGGGTGTCCTTGAACCAGACGTCGAGCAGGGGTGATTCACGCTTGACGTCTTCAAATTGCCGGGTCCAGGTGGCGCCGCCATCCTGAGTGGCAAGCACCTGTGCATCATGGCCGACGGCCCAGCCATTCTTGTCATCGACAAAGAACAGCGCCGTCAGCAACTGCCGGGTCGGCACCTTGGCCTGCACCCAGGTGGTGCCCTGGTCATCGGAATAAAGGATATGGCCACGGTCGCCGGTCGCCACCAGGCGTGGGCCGGCGTGGGCGACATCGACCACCAGGCTTTTCGCAGCCTTGGCCGACTCGATGGCATAGACAGTGTCGGCGGCAGGCGTTGCCGCCGCCAGGACGGGCGCTGACAGCGCAGCAGCACCCAACAGCGAGAGCGCTGTGGCCAGCAACGCGAATCTGCGTAATGCCGGCGGGCGGCAGGAAACCACACCCATGACAGGCTCACTCATAGACCTTTCCCCCATTATTATTGTTAGGTCATTCAACCTTTCAGGGCGCCGTCGAGGGCGTTTTGTCTGATGCTGAAAGCGGACCGATGTCCGCAAACCTGCAATCTAGAGCCCCTTCTGAAGCCGGCCTATCCTATCGGGCTTTAGAATCGTATGACAATCGCCGGGACGTTATGTTTTGTTAACCTTTCGGGTCGGCCCGGGTCATGAATGGCTTGGCATTGAGGGAAGTGATCGAAGATGCCCTGTAGCAAGCGGGCTTGCTCGCGCTGGGGTGCGTAGCGCCCCTAAAACGGTGGTGTGCCTGAAACCGTTTTTACGGCCGCCACGCGACCGAGCGCGGGCAAGCCCGCTTGCTGCAACAGCCCGTTACGCCAGGCTTTTGCTGACCACCTCGAACACGTCGCTGGACAGCTCGCCGCAAGCGCGGATGCGCTCCAGTTCGGCTTTCATCAACGCCTGGCGGGCGCTGTCGTATTTGCGCCAGCGTGTCAGCGGCGCCAGTTGCCGCGAGGCGATCTGCGGGTTGAAACCGTTGAGCTGGATCACCAGGTCCGCCAGGAAGCGGTAGCCCGAGCCATCGGCGGCGTGAAAATTGATGAGGTTCTGCCCGGCGAAGGCGCCCACCAGTGCCCGCACCTTGTTCGGGTTCTTGAGGTTGAACGCCGGGTGGCTCATCAAGGCCTTGACCCGTTCCAGGGCGCCCGGCTGGCTGCTGCCGGCCTGCACGCTGAACCATTGGTCCATGACCAGCGGGTTGTCCTTGAAGTTTTCGGCAAACACCGCCAGGGCCTTGGCTTTCTCTTCAGCGAACGGCGAGTTGACCAGCACCGCCAACGCAGTGAGGCGTTCGGTCATGTTGTCGCTGGCGTCGAACTGCTCCAGGGCCGCTGCCAGCACCTGGGGTTTGCCGCTAAGCATCAGGTAAGACAGCGCGATGTTCTGCAGGCTGCGGCGGGCAAAGTGCTCGGCGGCGGCGATGTACGGCGTGCGCTTGGACAGCTCGCGGTTGGCCTGGTAGCGCGCCCACAGGGCGTCGAACAGGCTGTCGGCCAACTGCTGGCGAGTGAATTCGCGGGCAGCGTGGATGGCGTCGATGTCCGCCACTTCGCTGATTTCGGTGAGGTAGGCCTCGCTGGGCAACGAGAGCATTTCCGCGACCATGGCTTGATCCAGTCGTTCGTCTGCCAGCACGGTGCCCAGGGCCGTGACCAGGCGTTGGTCGAGCATCAAGGCCTGGCCCTGGCGGTGCTGAGCGATCAGTTCCTGCAGGACCTGCACCGCCAGTTGCTGCCCCGCCTCCCAGCGGTTGAAGCCGTCGCTGTCGTGCTGCATGAGGAACATCAACTGGTCGCGGCTGTAGGGGAAGCTCAGCTTCACCGGCGCCGAGAAGCCACGCAGCAAGGACGGCAGCGGTTGCTGGGCCACGTCGACGAAGGTAAAGGTTTGTTCGGCTTCGGTCACCGACAGCACGCGGGAGGTGCCGCCCGCCGCCGCTTCACCCGCCAGACGCAGGGCAATGTCGGTGCCTTGGGCATCCAGCAGGCCCAGTTCGACCGGAATCACGAACGGCAGTTTTTCAACCTTGTCCGGGGTGGCCGGGCAGCTTTGGCGCAACGTCAGGCTGTAGGTCTGGGCCGCGGCGTCATAGTGTTCGCTGACCTCCAGGCGCGGCGTGCCGGCCTGGCTGTACCAGCGTTTGAACTGGGTCAGGTCGGCGCCGTTGGCGTCTTCCATAGCCTTGATGAAGTCGTCGCAGGTCACGGCTTGGCCGTCATGGCGCTCGAAATACAGGTCGCTGCCCTTGCGGAACCCCGCCTCGCCCAGGAGGGTGCGGAGCATGCGCACCACTTCCGAGCCCTTCTCGTACACAGTCAGGGTGTAGAAGTTGGAGATTTCGATAAAGCTGTCCGGACGTACGGCGTGGGCCATGGGGCCAGCGTCTTCGGCGAACTGGTGGGTGCGCAGGTAGGCCACGTCCTCGATGCGCTTGACCGTGCGCGAGTTCATGTCCGCCGAGAACTCGGCGTCGCGGAACACCGTGAAACCTTCCTTGAGGGAGAGCTGGAACCAGTCGCGGCAGGTCACGCGGTTACCCGACCAGTTGTGGAAGTATTCGTGGGCAACCACCGCCTCGACCCGCTGGTGCGCGGCGTCGGTGGCGGTTTCGGCGCGGGCCAGCACGCAACTGGAGTTGAAGATGTTCAGGCCCTTGTTTTCCATCGCGCCCATGTTGAAGTCGTTGACCGCGACGATCATGAAGATGTCCAGGTCGTACTCACGGCCGTAGACCTCTTCGTCCCAGCGCATGGACTTCTTCAGGCTGTTCATGGCGTGCTGGCACTTGTCGATGTTTTCCGGCTCGACGTAGATGCGCAGCGCCACGTCGCGCCCGCTCAGGGTGCTGAAGCTGTCCTCGACGCACCACAGGTCGCCCGCCACCAGGGCGAACAGGTACGCCGGCTTCATGAACGGGTCTTCCCAGGTTGCCCAGTGCCGGCCATCGTCCTGCGGGCCGTTGCCTACAGGGTTGCCGTTGGACAGCAGCACCGGGTAGCGATGCTGTTCGGCGATCACGGTGGTGGTGAAGACGCTCATCACGTCCGGGCGGTCGAGGTAGTAGGTGATCTTGCGAAAGCCTTCGGCCTCGCATTGGGTGCAGAACATGCCGCCAGATTTGTACAGGCCTTCGAGCGCGGTGTTGGTCTCGGGGTGGATGCGTACGCTGGTGTCCACCGTGAAGCGCTCGCTGGCCGGGTGCAGGGTCAGGTGGCTGTCGCTCAACTGGTAGTCGGTGGCGCCCAGGTCCTGGTCCGCCAGTTTCACCGACAGCAGTTCCAGTTGCTGCCCGTCCAGCACCAGCGGCGGCAGGCCGGCGCCACGGGCCGGGTTGCGGCGCATCAGCAGTTGCGCATGGACCAGGCTGTGGTCCTCGAACAGCTCGAAGGTCAGGTGCGTCTCGTCGATCAGGTACTCGGGCGCCTGATAGTCCTTCAGGTAGATCATCTTCGGTTGTTCGGTGCGCATGGGGCAGTCCTTCTACTGATGCACGGCGAGCTGATAGGCCGTGTATTTACGGATATTGATGACGCCGGTGTCGAAGATCAGGTACTGGCCCTTGATCCCCATCAGCGTGCCTTCGGCAATCGGGTTCTTGTCCAGGTTGAAGCTGACGATCTTGGCCGGGTATTGCTCCACCGGGTAGCGGATTTCAAGGGGTTCGACCCCCGTCACCGGCTGAATTGCCTGTAGGCCGAAACGCGCCTGCAACGCCTGGATGCCTTCGGCGCAGGAGGCGAACAACTGCTCGCGCACCGCGGCAAGGTCCACTGGCGCCGCATCGCCCTTGAGCAGTGCGCGCCAGTTGGTCTTGTCCGCCACCTGGCTGCGCAGCAGGTCTTCGACAAAGCCCGATTGCTGGCGGGTAGCGACGCGCATGATCGGTAACGCCTGGCTTGCGCCCTGGTCGAGCCAACGGGTCGGCAACTGGGTGGCACGGGTGATGCCCACCTTGACCCCCGAGGAGTTGGCCAGGTAGACGACGTGGTCGGTCATGCAGAACTGCTCGCCCCAGGACGGCTCGCGGCAGGTGCCGGCGTCGTAGTGGCAGCGCTCGGGGCTCATGATGCACAGATCGCACTGGGCCAGTTTGGTCATGCACGGGTAGCAGTAGCCCTGGCTGAAACTGGTCTTGGTCTTGCGCCCGCAATGGGTGCAATGGATCGCCCCCAGGTATTCCAGGCGCACGGTGGTGCCAATCATGGGGTTGACCGGCACCTCGGCGTCGCCCAGGCGAAAGGCATATTGCACGGCCGGCCCGTCAAGGCGCGCCGACATCTTGCTGATTGCACCGCGGCCAATCTCGATCAATGGATGGCGTCCGACTTGAACAGCAGGTTGGGCACCGGCTCGGCCTTGGAGGCGCATTCCTGGGTGCCCATGTAGCCGGTGTGCTGGTCTTCGGGCAGGTTCTGGATTTCCCAGGCGATCATGGCTTGCAGCGACAGCTCTTTCTGCTCGGGGGTCAACTTGCCGCCGTCGGACCATTTGCCGATCTCCACCGCGGTTTTCAGGCTGAGGTAGATTTGCGGGGTGATGTTTTTAATCATTTCGTTGAAAGAGGACATCAGGTTCTCCGTGCTCTTGATTGAAATAGAGGGTTCAAGCGGCCTGTCTGCGGCGGTTGAAGGCACCGCCCACCAGGCCGGTCAGGCAACCGATCAGCAACCCGCCAACGTGGGCAGCGTTGGCGATCGCGCCGAAGCCGATCATCGAGACCAACCCCGACAGGCACAGCAGCAGCCACACCAGCATCATCGCCAACACACCGCGCGGCAGGCGATACGCCGGGTTCGGCGCCAGCAACTGGTAGATCCAACAATGCCCAAGCAAGCCGTAAAGCACGCCGGAAAGGCCACCGAACAGGCTTGGGCCACCAAACAGGTATTGCGCGTAATTGGACACCAGGCTGAACAACAGGGTCAGGCCCAGCAGGTTGATCGCGCCCTGACGGGCTTCGATACGGCGCCCCAACTCCCAGTACCACATGCCGTTCATGGCCAGGTGCAGGATGCCAAAGTGGATCAGCATCGGTGTCACCAGGCGCCACCACTGCCCCGCCGCCAGGCTCTCAGCGAGGGGCGTGAACAGGATGTAGTCACCCTCGATACGGTAGTCGAGGAAGGTCAGCCAGCTCATGGTGTGCAGGTTGTCGCCCAGCAGGGTGACGCCCGCGACGATCAGGCTCAGCAACAGCACCAGCGCCGTCACCGGGCTGTGGCGCAGTTGCGCGATAAACCCTGGGCGCCGGGCCGCGGGGGGCGCCACAGGGATGTCCAATTGCTGTTCGGGGTCGCCCGCCGGGAAGCGCTCATACAAAGAACGCACGTCCTCGCTGATCTCCACCGGCGCCCACAGCACTTGTTCGCCGCCCTCCTCGCTGACCCGGTGCGGCACGCCCATGCGTTGCAGCAGCTTGACGAAACCGCCCAAGTCCACCGCCAGGGGCAGGTGCAGCACGGCCACGGCAGTCATTGCAGTACCTCGGGGCGTTCGACATCGACCCAGACGAACTTGCGTGGGTCGAGGCGGGTTTCCTGGTCCAGGCGATAGGCCACAAGCTTGCCGTAGAGCACCGCGCTGTAGTCCAGGCAGGCCAGGTTCGGGCGGATCGGCGCCGGTTTGCCGCTGCGCCAGTAGTGGCCGACGAACAACAACGGTTCGTCGATGCCGTAGCGCAACAGGGTGTCTTTCTGGGTCGGCGACAGGGGCGTCTGGGCCACGGGGTCGGGTAGCGCGTCGGGTTGGAACACGATGTCTCCGTAGGTTTGCGGGTCGTCTTCCCAAAATTTGGTGCGGAAGAACGCCCGGGTCAGGCCATCGCCACTGGTCATGGTCAGGCCATGGGGCAGGCGCATGTCGGTGCCGCGCAACAGGCGATCGAACACCGTGCAGGCAAAACTGCCAGGCACGGCGGCGGCCTGGAGGAAATGCTCATCGATACAGCCGTCAGGGTGCTGAGCGCGCAGCGGCGCGATCAAGCCGGCGTCCCAACAGGCATGCACCACGCGAAAGCGCCCGGCATCGACGAACAACGGCATCTGGTAGAACCAGCCGAGGAAGTCGTGCCAGTCGCCAGGGTGATGGGCAAATTGGTTCAGGGTCTCAGCGATCAGGCGTGCGTGCCGTGGGGTGTGTTCGCGCACGAACCGTTTGCCGCTGCCCGGCGGCGCCGGCGTGCTCCAGCCCAGGGCGTTGAACTCGTGGTTGCCCATGATGCACAGCGCCTGGCCGGCCTCGACCATGTCGTGAACCAAGTGCAACGCCTCGCGGATACGCGGGCCACGGTCGATCACATCACCCAAGAACACCGCCATGCGCGAAGGGTGGCGCCAGATCCCGCCCAGTTTGTGATAACCGAGGCGGTCGAGCAGGTGCTCCAGGGTGTGGGCGCAACCGTGTACATCACCGATCAGGTCATAACTGCGCGCGGGATCGAGCATCAGTCGCCTCCACCACCCAGCCGGCTGCCCCAGCCGAGCTTGGTCCGGCACACTTCGTAGTAGTTGTGGTCCAGCGGGTGGATCAGGCGCAGCTTCTGGGATTTCTTGCTGACGGTGATGGTGTCGCCCGGCGCGCAGGTGAAGTGGTTCTGGCCGTCGCAGGACACCTGCGGGTAGATCTGCATGTCCTTGGACACGACGATTTTCAACTCGCTGTTGCCATCAACCACAATCGGCCGCCCAGACAGAGTGTGGGGATACATCGGCACGATCACGATGGCGTCGAGCTTGGGGTGCATGATCGGTCCGCCCGCCGACAGGGCATAGGCCGTGGAGCCGGTGGGCGTAGCGACGATCAGGCCGTCGGCCTTTTGGCTGCAGACGAACTGGCCGTCTATATAAAGCTCGAATTCGATCATGCGCGTCGATTTGCCGGGGTGCAGCACCACGTCGTTCAGCGCATCGCCCTGGCCGATGGCTTCGCCGTGGCGGCGCACTTCGGCTTGCAGCAGGAAGCGGTTTTCCACCAGGTAGTGGCCGTCGAGCACTTCGGCGACTTTGATTTCCAGCTCATCGGGGCGGATATCGGTCAAGAAGCCCAGGCTGCCACGGTTGATCCCCAGCACCGGCACGTTATGCCGCGCCAGCGCCCGGGCGGCGCCCAGCAGGCTGCCATCGCCGCCGACCACAATAACCATGTCGCAGACTTCGCCCAGCATCTTGCGCGAGGAGGTTTGCAGGCCATGGCCGGGCAGGACTTCGGCAATGGTGTCCTCGAGGATCACGTGCATGTGCCGTTCGAGCAGAAAGCGTTTGAGCCGGCGTACCGTGTCAAGAACCTGAGAACTGCCCAGGCGACCGATAATGCCGATATTGCGAAATTGCTCCATGGGGCTCCTGCAGGGTTCGGGGCAGCAAAAAGAAGGGATTATGGGCGAAAGCGCGCCGCAGACAAAACTCTTTCCCCGGCATAAAAGACTATGCTCGCACAATGATCCTGTTTCCCGACTTGCTCAACCTCCCCCGACAGTTGCGCCACCCCCGGGTCCGCGACCTGGCCTGGGTCATCCTCGCACCGCCGATGCTCGCGCAAACCCCATGGCCCCAACGCCATCCCCTGGCGGGCAGCGACTGGGTGCACACACCCGGCCAATTGGCCGATTGGCTGCACAGCCTCGATGCAGAGCCAGCGGCGTTGCTGCATTGGCTCGACCTGCACCCTACGCGACGCCTGGGGGTGTACTACGAACGGCTCTGGCAATTTGCGGTGCAGCAGGCGCCCGGCATTGAACTGATCGCCGCCAACCTACCGATCCGCCGCGAAGGCCACACCTTGGGCGAGCTGGACATGCTGCTGCGCGACCGCGACGGCGTGCATCACCTGGAGCTGGCGATCAAGCTGTATCTGGGCCCACAACAGGGCGACGGCCAGGATGCCGCGCAATGGCTGGGGCCGGGCTGCCACGACCGACTGGACCGCAAACTGGCGCACCTGTGTCAGCACCAACTGCCCATCTCATCGCGGGCGGAAAGCCGCGAGGTGCTGGCGACCCTGGACATCCAGCCTCTCACTGCGCATCTGTGGCTGGGCGGTTATCTCTTGTATCCGTGGCCCGGCGTCGCTCAGCCCCCCAGCGGCGCCCATCCCCTGCATTTACAAGGCCGCTGGCTGCACCAACGCGACTGGCCCGCATTCGCGCGCCAGAGTCCTCCCGGCCGCTGGCAACCCCTGCCCCGCCACGCCTGGCTGGCGCCCGCCCACTACAGTGCCGAAGAGGTCTGGGACAGCGAGCAACTCCACGCATGGCTGCTTGAACTGGCCCCACAGGCACCCGCGCAACTGCTGGTGCGCCTGAGCGAGACCACGACAAACCAGTGGGAAGAAGCCGAACGCCTGTTCCTGGTCGCCGACCAGTGGCCGGCCTGAAGCCGCCACGCAGGGCTGGTCTATGCTTGGGGGCACCCACCCGACAGACGAGGGATGTATGGACGACCCCATCGACAATAAGCCGCCCAGTTTCTGGCAGATGCTGCACAGCGTCATGGCGGCGGCGTTCGGCGTACAAAGCGGCAAAAACCGCACGCGGGACTTCACCCATGGCAAACCCAGCCACTTCGTGGTGCTGGGCATTCTCTTTACCGCCGTGTTCGCCCTGACCCTGTTCGGCATTGTCAAACTGGTGCTGCACCTGGCCGGGCTTTGATTCGGTTCAGTGCATCAGGGTTTGCAGGCTGAACGGGTAGCGATAGGACAGCGGCCGCCCCTTCGCGGAGAAACTGCGGAAATCCACGCCGTATTGGGGGCTGCTGCCCAGCGCCAACAAACGTTGCGCCAGTGGGCGACTAATCAATTGCAACAACCGCGCCTGGCGATCGCGGCCCCCGTAGCGGCGAAAATCCACCCCCTGGTCATAGTCATACAACTGCACCAGGGCCCAGCCACCGAGGCTGAAGTGCCCGCCCACCAACACACTCAGGCGCCCATCCAGCAACGCCTGTAACGCGGGCGGTGACGTATTGACCGCACTGAACAGCGCGCCCTGCCCGGGCTTGCCGCCCGTCTCGGCGTACGCCTGCATTGCACCGAAAGCCATCTCATCATTGGCCGACCACACCAGCGAAACCCCCGGATAGCGCTTGAACAACATCCGCGCCTGCTCATAGGCGCGCTCATGAGTCCAGGCGCCATACACCAACTGGCGCAAACGCACCTCGGGGTGCTCGGCCAGGGCCCGCATCATGCCCTTCTCACGCAATTGCGCCGACGGGGTGATCTTCAACCCGGAAAACGCCAGCAACTCGATGGTCTGGCCCTTGGCGACGCGGGGATGTTTGCGGATCAGCTCCTTGAGCATCAGGTAACCGCCCTCCTCGTCGTTGGACACCAGGCTACCGAGCCAATCGGGGTATTTGCTCTCCAGGTCGCCCAGCAAGCGTGTCTGGTCGGCGGTCAGCGAGTTATTGACGATAAACAGCTTCACCCCGCTGCCCTGGGACAGGCGCAGGATTTCCGGGGCCACATACTGTTCATTGACGAACACCAGGTAATCCGGACGGTCCGGGCCTTGCAGCGCCTCGCGGGCCTGCTGCAGGTTGAGTTGGGGTTGGCGCTCGGAGTAGAGGATCTTGAGATCCATGCCCAGATCCTTGGCGGCCGCCTGCATGAATTGCGAGTAACTGACCCAGAAAATCTCCTTGCTCGTCCCCGGATTGAGGAACAGCACGGAAGCCGCCTGCGCACAGGGCATCCAGGCGCCCAGCGCCAGCAGCACAACGCAATACAACTTGGACATGGTGATGCGAGCCCCGGAAATTAGCCGTGCATGATAGCAAGCCAATAGCCAACCACTTGCACAATAATTGCCGTTTTTGTCCGACAATCGTCGGGAAAGGGCCCGTAGATAGGGAGTTACTGGTGGCTGACCCAAAAAATCGCGGTCGAAACCACCAGGATTATCAGGAAGAGAATGGCCCATGCATCGACACTGCTATCGCTTTTCCTGGCCTTGGTAGGGTTGCTCATTGCATCGCCTCTTGTCGGTTTTATCGGTGAGTGCATTAACACGCCACCACAGTTAAGCCGACGATTGCCCCCACCACAAATACGGGTATGGCAATAATCAGTCTCATTAGGCGATTTGGTTCTTTACATATACTAAAACATCACTTTTACGCATAACCATGAACTGTTATCTTGCGCCGGCTCCGTTGGGAGTGCGCGGCCGTGCGCGCAGATGTGCTGTAGCTAAGCAGCCTGAGAACAGGACTTATATGTACGTATACGACGAGTACGATCAGCGGATCATCGAGGACCGCGTCAAGCAGTTCCGGGATCAGACCCGACGCTATCTGGCAGGCGAGCTGAGCGAAGAAGAATTCCGCCCCCTGCGTTTACAGAATGGCCTCTATATCCAGCGTTTCGCCCCGATGCTGCGGGTGGCGGTGCCTTACGGCCAACTGACTTCGCGCCAGGCGCGGATGATGGCCAAGATCGCTCGCGACTACGACAAGGGCTACGCCCACATCAGTACCCGGCAGAACGTGCAGTTCAACTGGCCTGCCCTGGAAGACATCCCCGACATCCTCGCCGAACTGGCCACCGTGCAAATGCACGCTATCCAGACCAGCGGCAACTGCCTGCGCAACGTCACCACCGATCAGTTCGCCGGCGTGGCCGCCGATGAGCTGGTGGACCCGCGCCCCTGGTGCGAGATCGTGCGTCAGTGGACGACCTTCCACCCCGAGTTCGCCTACCTACCGCGCAAGTTCAAGATCGCCATCAACGGCTCGACCTCGGACCGCGCCGCCATCGAAGTGCATGACATTGGCCTGGAGCCGGTGCACAACGCTGCGGGCGAACTGGGTTTTCGCGTACTGGTCGGCGGCGGCCTGGGCCGTACCCCGGTCGTCGGCGCGTTCATCAATGAGTTCCTGCCCTGGCAAGACCTGCTCAGCTACCTCGACGCCATCCTGCGGGTCTACAACCGCTACGGGCGTCGCGACAACAAGTACAAGGCGCGCATCAAGATTCTGGTCAAGGCCCTGACACCTGAAGTCTTCGCCCAGAAAGTCGACGCCGAGATGGAACACCTGCGCGGTGGCCAGACCACCTTGACCGACGCCGAAGTGCACCGTGTTGCCCGCCACTTCGTTGACCCGCAGTACAAGGCCCTGGCTGACCACAGCGGCGAACTGGCCGAATTGGACAAGCAGCACCCAGGCTTTGCCCGTTGGCGCGTACGCAACACCCTGGCCCACAAAAAACCGGGCTATGTGGCCGTAACCCTGTCGCTCAAGCCCACCGGTGTCGCGCCGGGCGACGTCACCGACAAGCAACTGGACGGCATCGCCGACCTGGCCGAGCGCTACAGCTTCGGCCAACTGCGCACTTCCCACGAACAGAACATCATTCTGGCGGACGTCGAGCAGAACCAATTGTTCAGCCTGTGGACCGAACTGCGCGAGCAGGGCTTCGCCACGCCGAACATCGGCCTGCTGACCGACATCATCTGCTGCCCGGGTGGCGACTTCTGCTCCCTGGCCAACGCCAAGTCGATCCCCATCGCCGAATCCATCCAGCGCCGTTTCGATGACCTGGACTACCTGTTCGACATCGGCGAGTTGGACTTGAACATCTCCGGCTGCATGAATGCCTGCGGCCACCACCATGTCGGCCATATCGGCATTCTCGGCGTAGATAAGAAAGGCGAAGAGTTCTACCAGGTGTCCCTGGGTGGCAGTGCCAGCCGTGACGCCAGCCTGGGCAAGATCCTCGGCCCGTCTTTTGCTCAGGATGCGATGCCCGACGTGATTTCCAAGCTGATCGACGTCTACGTGGAACAACGTACCGAAGACGAACGCTTCATCGACACCTATCAACGTATCGGCATTGACCTCTTCAAGGAGCGCGTCTATGCAGCGAATCATTAAGAACAACGAAGTCGTCGACGAAACCTGGCACTTGCTGCCCAAGGACGCGAGCTTCGACGGCATCTCCAACTGCGACGACCTGATCGTGCCGTTGGCCCTGTGGCGTGAGCACGGCCACGCCCTCAAGGCCCGCGATGGCGGCCTGGGCGTGTGGCTGGACGCCGACGAGGAAGCCGAGGAAATCGGCGAGGACGTGGGCCATTTCCAGGTCATTGCCCTGAACTTCCCCGCCTTCACCGATGGCCGCAACTACTCCAACGCCCGTCTGTTGCGTGACCGCTACGGCTATAAAGGCGAGTTGCGGGCCATTGGCGACGTGTTGCGTGACCAACTGTTCTACCTGCACCGTTGCGGTTTCGATGCCTACGCCCTGCGCGCCGACAAAGACCCCTACGAAGCCCTTGAAAGCCTCAAGGACTTCTCGGTGACCTACCAGGCCGCCACCGACGAACCGCTGCCGCTGTTCCGTCGCCGCTAAGCCTGCGCCCACAAAAATCTATGGTCACCCCCATTTTTGCAATACTGATTAACGGGTGGTGTGGTTGGCTTGCTTAAATCTATCCGGCGTCTGTTTGGGGCAGGCCCCAGCGCCACGATGAGAGTCGCGCCTGA